>JASGCQ010000031.1 GCA_030054025.1 Phycisphaerales bacterium
GCCTAAATCTTATTGCTGCTATCTGTAATTTTCAATTAGGTTAGAGGTCTATTGAATACCCTGGGCAAAAAAGCACCACACTTCCTTCAATGAAAGGCACACTTAATTTTTATGATGATGACACTCATGTAAGAATATACTCTGTTTCGGAATTAAAATCATTGGTAGAAAACGAATGCGTTATTGTTAAATCCGGGATGAGAAGAAATGTAGCCTTTTTGATTGCAATGCCCATTAAAATAATCCTGTCTGCATTGCAAGGAAAAAAGCCTGAAGGTCCTGTTTTTTGGGATTTGATGGGCTTTGCCGAGTATGTTTTTGCTCGTAAAAAATAAGTTTTATGCTTCTTTCTTCAAAAAAGTTACCACACGATTAATAATATTGCCCCAATAAAAATGTTCAAAATACCTAAGTGGTATGGAGGATTTTTTACCCTTTAGTTCAATGATTTTTTGTGCAAATTCTTGTGGATTGGTAACAACAAACAGCTTGCCTTCGGCACTATCTGAAGGAATACCAATAGCACCATCTTTGTACGAAATAGCAAAAAGATTGTAACCTAATGCCTCTACAAGTTTTGTTTTTATACCCCCCCCATCCATTACCGGATTTAAAAATATATCCGCCCCTTTAAAGTAGATAGAAATATCGGGTACAAAACCTTCAATAAAAACATTTGGATATTGTTGGGCTTTAATCTCTTCGGGTATGTTTTTGCCGCAAATGACAATAGCGTATTGCAAGCCCTCCTGAATCAAAATAGGATTAATCGAATCTAAAATAGCGTGTAAGCCATCAAGATTGGGTTTGTAACTAAAAGTGCCGTTATAAAACAGTATCAAAGATTCAGGGTCTATTTGACACCGATTGGTCAATTCTTTTTTACAATGTTCATGCTCTATTTCTGAGGGAGCTTCAGACCAATCAATTCCGTATGTTGCCGTGAGGCATTTATCTTTGTTTAAGCCATAATTATTTTGAGCAAAGACTTTATCTTCCTCAGTTATAAACAAATTGAAATCTGCATTTCGGTGAACCCATTTTTCGTATATCCAGAGCAATCGCCACCACTTTTTTCCAATACTTTTAAATCTGATTGACTCAATATTGTGCGAATGAACGATGAGCTGCACAGAACAAAACCATTTTAATAATATAGCCAGCCATCCGTAATAAGGATGTTCGATTTGCAAATGGCTGATATTTTTGGAATGAATAATCTTTCTTAAAGTAAAGAAGTAGCCGATATTGATGTAGCGGAATGCCGAATTGGATAAAATATTCAGTACTTCATAATTTGCATCTTTAGGGTCGTTGCTTTTTGTGGTAACACATGTAATGTTGAGCTCCTTGGCATAAAATTCATAAAATGAAGCTATTCCCTTTTGCCCTCCCATTTTGGCAGGCAAAAAATTGTAGGATACTAAACAAAGTATATTCATCAATAGGAAGGAGTAAAATATTTTTTTGATGCCATTAGCATCAATGCGAAGTTAATCGTACAGAGCGACTTAACAAAGTCGGGCTTTTGAGAGACAAAAGAGCTCTAATATAAAGATTAAGGATAAGGTTCTTTATTTTGGGAAACAATACAATCTTCTTAATATTGCTTTCGGATTGATACTATATTTGTATAGTACTTGATTTGCTGTATTTTTCGCCAACAACAGCCGTCGAGTACGGCACATTAAATAATAATAGTTACATTTTTATAGAAATTTCACCTATGATCATATCAAAAACGCCTGTTAGAATCAGTTTTTTTGGGGGGGGGACAGACTATCCTGATTACTTCAATGAATTTGGGGGTAGTGTATTAAGCACTACTATTGATAAGTATGTATACATCACCGTTAATCCCATAGGAGGCTTATTAGATGATAATTTCAGGATTGCTTATCGAAAGTTAGAACAATGTAGTCTGATAGATGAAATAGAACATCCCTCAGTAAGAGCAACTTTGCACTACTTAAACATAGACAAGGGACTTGATATTAACATCATCAGCGATTTGCCTGCAAGAACCGGTTTGGGCAGCAGTAGTAGCTTTACCGTTGGTTTGCTCAATAGCTTATATGCGCTGCAAGGCAAGATGAAAAGCAAAGCAGATTTGGCAAAAGAAGCAATTCATATAGAATATGAACTCTTAAAAGAACGTGTAGGGGTTCAAGATCAATTGGCTGCTGCATACGGCGGATTGAATCACATGAAATTCAGTTACGATGCCTTAGAAGTAAACCCACTGATTCTTGCTAAAGAAAGAAAAGAGCTGTTGCAAAATAATTTAATGCTGTTTTACACCGGTATCAACCGATTTGCTAATGAAGTATTGAAAGAACAGCTACAGAACATACAAGAAAAAAAGATTTTTACTGAATTAAAAGAAGTCAATGCTATGGTTCAAGAGGGCATAGACATCCTCACCAATGAAGATAGAAATTTGGACGACTTCGGTGCGCTAATGCACAATGCTTGGATGGTGAAACGCAATCTGTCTAGTGCCATTTCTAACAATACATTAGATGACATCTATAACAAAGCAAAAAATGCGGGTGCCATTGGCGGAAAGCTACTGGGTGCCGGAGGTGGAGGTTTCTTTCTTTTTTATGCACCACAAGAAAGGCATTCTGCTATTCAAGAGGCTCTGGGACATTTACACCAAATCAATTTTAATTTCGAAAATGGTGGCAGCAGAATTATCCACTTCGAATAATCAATTTTAGTATCCAATTATTAA
This sequence comes from Phycisphaerales bacterium, assembly GCA_030054025.1. Lineage (GTDB taxonomy): Bacteria > Bacteroidota > Bacteroidia > Chitinophagales > Chitinophagaceae > Rurimicrobium. The sequence goes on from JASGCQ010000031.1 coordinate 2,738, forward strand.
TTAAGGCTTTAAGATGCAGAAAGCAAGTTGCTTGTAGCATATTTCTTCCAATTTTTCCAAGTTCGTTCAGTAGTCAAATATTTTTAAGAACGGGCATAAAATGGAGGGCTTTTAATACTGGTGGCTATAATGCTATTTCAATAACTGATAAACCTTGACCAATATTTTTTTTACTTTTACTTTAATTTAAACTACGATTAGAGATGTTGAAAACAGGTAATACCCTAGTGAGCATTTATACAGAAATGACTCCTAACCCCGAAACCATGAAGTTTGTGGCAAACAAATTGTTATATGCGAGCAAAAGTATAGATTTTCAAGACGAAGCTGTCGCAGGACCTTCTCCCCTAGCAAAAGAGTTATTTGCATTCCCATTTATTAAAAGCGTATTCATCGCTAGCAATTTTGTAACACTTACAAAGACCAGCGATACACAATGGGATGAGGTGATTCCAACGATTCGTGAGTTCTTGAAAGAATATTTGGAGAGCGATAAAGTAATTATTAATGAGAGTGAAATTGTAGCGGCAAAAAATGATAATACCGTCAAAGCCGATGATACAGATGTAGTAGTGAGAATAAAAGAATTGCTCGAAAATTATGTAAAACCAGCGGTAGAAATGGATGGTGGTGCCATTAGCTTTAGAGGCTACAATAATGGTGTAGTTTCCTTAATACTCCAAGGCTCCTGTTCTGGTTGCCCTTCTTCTATGATTACTTTAAAATCGGGCATTGAAGGAATGATGAAGCGTATGATACCTGAAGTAACTGAGGTAGTAGCAGAGGCTGAATAAAGCATAACAAATACAAAATGAAAAGGGTAATCAAAATTCTGATTACCCTTTTTTATGACTATTCATCTCTGTACTCTTTGCCCGTCATAGCTATAAATACATCTTCGAGGCTTGCGGCTTTTACCTCTTTTTTACGTTCAAAGCCTTTAGCCAAAAGCTTGTCAATAAGACCATTCGGCGTATCTATTGAAATGATTTTGCCTGAATCAACAATAGCTACACGTTCGCATAATTCTTCAGCTTCGTCCATATAGTGCGTCGTCAGCACAACGGTTGTACCACGGTTGCGCACTGCACGAACCAAATCCCAAAGATTGCGACGAGCTTGTGGGTCTAGCCCCGTGGTGGGTTCGTCTAAGAAGATGATTTTGGGCTCATTGATGAGCGTTGTGGCAATCGAAAAACGTTGCTTCTGTCCGCCTGAAAGTTCCTTGTACTTGTTCTTGCTTTTTTCGCGCAGATTCACCATATCCAGCAAAGCCATGGGGGCCACGTCTTTGTTGTACAAGCCACCAAACAATTCGATAATTTGCACTAGGTTCAGCATCGGATAATAGCCCGCAGCCTGCAATTGCACTCCAATGATTTCTTTAATTTTGTTGGGTTGTTTGTCCAGGTCCAGGCCATCTACCATCACCTCTCCCGAAGTTTTTTGACGCAGCGTTTCGATGATTTCCAAGGTAGTGGTTTTGCCTGCACCATTCGGCCCCAAAAGACCAAAAATCTCTCCTTTATATACCTCAAACGAGATGTCATCTACGGCAGTGAAGTCGTTGTATTTCTTCACAAGGTTACGAACACTAATAATGGATTCCGACATAAAATACGATCAATATAGAATTTTGGCTTTGGGGTTAAGCAAAGTTAGGGTTGTTTCACTCAAATTAAGTTAAGATATAGCTTCTTCTCGCATGATATTTCAACTTGTTTTAAAATCACTTCTTGAACTTCATTAGCTGACCGAGCAAGGGAGGAAGTCCTTCTGGTTCAATATAGTCGCTTGTCCAATAACTTAAAACACAGCTTATAAAACGCCCTCTTACGAAAGCTGTAACGTAATACACAATAAGGTTTTAGCTTCCCTCAGCTTTGGCAATCATTCCTGTAAAACCCTTCACAGTAAATGATATTTTTTTTGCCAAAACCTCCTCCCCTTCAAAAATAACTGTAATCATTTCTTGGCTATCTACTTTTAATTGATGAATCTCTCTGTTCTTCAACTCTTGGAGTGTTGTCATCAATTCAGCATCAAATTTGGTTGGATGCATACCCCAATTAATTTCTCCAAAACCAGGGCATTGAATTGCATTAGGACCTCTCCATTGACACCTCCGCCCAATCCTGATTGGTCTACCGACAAATGGGAATGTTGTATCGCCCATATTTGAAAGAACAGAATCTGGAAAGCCATACTGTGTAACGGCATCAAAAATGTTTTTATAAAATGCTTTGTCGGCTACTCTGCCACTAATCGAAATCCCTAAAACAGTATCAGAATTTTTTTGGACAAACAAAATTTCACGGAGAAAACTATCATACCCTTCTACTTTTTGATGAAAATGCATAGTGGGTATTCCAAAAGAAGAATCAAGCAGAGCGGTATCCTTTTTCGTGAGCGAAAAGTCTTTAATTAAAGTTTGAAAATTCTTTTGAGAAATCTTTCCTCTTACCTGATCGACAATAACTTCATAGCCAGCTATATTGAGTATCATTGCACTATTGCTTCGCACACCGTGAGTATAGGAAAAAAGTTCCTGAATAGGTTTGCTCTGACCTTTACTCTTTTTAATAAAACAAAAACACAAAAAAAGAAGGCAAGTTAACTTTAAATAAATTTTCATAAAAACAGATATGCTACCAAAAGTATAAGATGATATCTAATTACCCTTAGCATTTTACTTCTGTATCAAGAAACAAGAACGAAATAGTTTTCCTTGAAAATCAAAAGGTGTAGTGGCTGCCGAAATATCTTTTACAATTGATGCAGGAAGTACATCTCTATCGAGCGAAAAACCTCTATAGTTATTACTGAAATAGATTTTCCCGTCTTCGGTACAAGCTTTCAGTAATTTTTTAAGCAACAGGATATGATCGCGTTGTACGTCAAAAGTTTCGTCCATTCGCTTACTATTGGAGAAGGTGGGAGGGTCGCAAACGATAATGTCGAAAGTATCTTTGGGCAAGTCGTTGATGACTTGCATCACATCAGCTTGTATAAATTCGTGTTTGTCGGAATCGTACAGTTTATTGAACTGGAGATTTCGTTTTGCCCAATTGATATAGGTCTTAGATAAATCTACAGAGGTTACACTCCGTGCACCTGCCGATGCTGCATACACACTAAAAGAGCCCGTATAGCAAAATAAATTGAGCACTCGCTTTCCCTTAGCTTCATCTCGAATCATTGCTCTGGTAATGCGATGGTCTAAGAACAATCCAGTATCGAGGTAATCAGTAAGATTGATGATAAAATTGAGCCCGCCTTCGGGCACAATTCTTTCTTGTTTAGCAGTATCAAATTTTTGATACTGCCCTTCTTTACCTTCCTTACGCTGCCGAATTTTCATAAACACCAGCTCAGGCTCTATTTCGGTAACCTCTGCTATCACTTGTTTGCAAGCTGCAAGCCAGACTTCGTGTTCGGCTTCTTCCATTCCGTGACGTCGCTTATACTCGGCAGCGTGAATAGTGCCGTTATAATTTTCTATCACAAAGGGGAACTCGGGCATGTCGTGGTCGTAAAAACGAAAACAGGCTATATTTTGTTTGCGTGCAATTTTGGCAAAGTGTTTGTACACCTTGCGCAATCTATTTTCAAACATCAACAGCTTGTTTTCGGCCACTATTTTATGGATTAATTCTTGTTATTAAACATTAAAACGGAAATGCAATACATCGCCGTCGGCAACTACATATTCTTTTCCTTCTATACGCAAACGACCATTCTCGCGGCAAGCTGCCTCGCTTTTGTATTGTACAAAATCACTGTAGCTAATGGTTTCGGCTTTGATAAAGCCTTTTTCAAAATCGGTATGAATCACTGAAGCTGCTTGAGGCGCCTTCCACCCTTTATGAATCGTCCAGGCACGTACTTCTTGTACCCCAGCGGTGAAATAAGTAATCAAATCAAGCAATTTGTAGGCGCTACGAATCAATCGGTTTAAGCCCGGTTCGGTCAAGCCATATTCTTCAAGAAAAATCGCTTTGTCCTCATCACTTTCCATTTCTGATATTTGCGCTTCGATAGAATTGTTCATCACAATCACTTGTGAATTTTCGGCAGTAGCCGCGGCAATCAATGCTTCAGAATATTTGTTACCGGTATGAATGGCACTTTCGTCCACATTGGCAACGTATAATACGGGTTTTTGGGTCAACAAGAAAATATCGGCAATGGCTTCAAGTTCTTCGCCTCCAAGGCCCATTCCACGAACATTTTTACCTTGTTCTAAATGCGCTTTTACTTTGGTCAACACTTCAAGAGCAGGTTTAGCTTTTGGGTCGGCTTTCACCATTTTTTCCATGCGCTGTATTTTCTTATCTACACTCTCTAAATCTTTTAATTGTAATTCGGTATCAATAATTTCTTTGTCACTTACGGGGTTAATGGCTCCTTCTTCGCGCAAGATATTTTCGTCTTCAAAACAACGAATCACGTGTACAATAGCATCTACCTCACGGATGTTTGCCAAAAATTTATTACCCAAACCTTCGCCTTTACTAGCACCTTTTACAAGGCCTGCAATATCTACAAATTCGATAGTTGTAGGCACTACACGTTGGGGCTGCACCAATTCTTCCAGTTTTGTCAATCGCTCATCGGGTACATCTACCAAACCTACATTCGGTTCTATAGTGCAGAATCTGTAATTAGATGCTTGAGCTTTTGCGCTATTGCTTACTGCGTTGAAAAGGGTTGATTTGCCAACGTTGGGCAAACCAACGATACCTACTTGTAATGCCATTTTTTCGGAAATTAAAATTTGTGCAAAATACGTTCATTTAAGGCGAATAGAAAAACTTGAACTGAAAGTGGAAAAGTTCTCCTATTGTGTAAATAATCTTAGTTTTGAAGCAATAGACAGCCTGTATGCCCTTTTCTAAATTAATTGCACAAATCAAAACAAATAGATGTCAATATTTTACAATTGCCTTGATTCTTGTTGGTATTGGATTCCGCTTGTTGCTATTTTTTCAAAACCGCAATCTGATTATAGACGAAGCCAACGTGGTTCGTAATATTTATGAAAGAGATTATTGGGCATTATTAAAACCACTGAGCTACGAACAATTTGCTCCACCACTCTTTTTGTGGATGCTCAAATTGATGAGCCATCTTTTTGGCTATTCGGAATTTGCGATGCGATTTTTCCCACTTATTTGCGGCATTAGTAGCCTATTTATTTATCGTTCCTTACTTCAAAAAATATTACCCATCAACAGCCTTTGGCTACCCTTAGGCTTGTTTTGCTTTGCTCCTATACTAGTCAAATATAGCACTGAAGTAAAGCAATATATACCCGATGCACTTGTAGCCATATCATTAGCGCTATTCGCTCTCAAAATCAATATCAACAACTATTCAAAATTTAGATTCCTTACAGTTTGGATTGTTTTGGGGAGTATATCCATCTGGGCTTCTCAACCCTCTGTATTTATTTTATTTTCTGTAGGATTGTATTATTTCATACAATGTGTGCAAGAAAAAAAACGGGACGGCATATTCATACTCATACCGATTGGGCTAGTTTGGTTTACTCAATTTGCTTTGTACTATTTGCTTATTCTGAAAAGCCAAATTAATTCTGTTTATCTCCAAAGCTATCATGGTCCATATTTTTTATTCGCTGTACCGCATTCAGCAGCAGAATGGCGGCATAACTGGTTAAGATTCCGAGAAATTATTTACAACACCGGCGGGTACAATATAGTATCATTATACCTCTGCGCCTTGTTAATGGCTGTTGGTGCAACATCGCTATTACGAAAATCATTAACACTATTTGCTCTATTCGTTGTCCCTATCATTTTGGTCATGATTGCTGCTGCTCTACATCAATTTTCTTTGATTGACCGAGTAATTATCTTCATCTTACCTTTTACAATGATTATTGTAGGCTTCGGTTTGGCTCAAATCATTGCTTGGAGCAACTTATATGTTCGTGCAGCAATAATAGCAGGAGGGCTTTATATGATTTCTTTATACAATTTTGGTTCCTTATTATACCGTCCTTTTCAATTCCACGAGTTAACTAAGGGTTTTGATTATGTACTGAGCAATCATGGATCGGGCAAAGAGTTGTATGTGGATTGTTCTAGTAAAGATACCTATATTTACTACACACAAATCCATCCACATCGTGCAAAGTATGCGTCATTAAAGAATGCTTATTTATTTAATTGGAATGATGACAATTTTGAACAAGTAGCCTCAAACATAAAGACCACTAAAGCCTATTTCATTTTCACGGGTGGTGCACAAGAACTCAGAAATAGCCATCTTAGAGCAGTAAACAAGATGTTATTAGCTACAGATTCTTTTAAGCATGCTGCTTGTTTCGTTTATTCGTTTAAGAGTAGAGTTAAGTTTGTACAATAAGCTCATTTAAACTTAGGCTATTTATATGGGTAAGATTTTTTGCTTCTAAAAAAGAGGAAGCCCTGTTGATTCAAGGTATCCATGAGCCTATCATATCAGCGAAATTGTTTTATGCAGTTCGAGATGTTATGGATGGCAGAAAGAGAAAAATGGCATCTACCCATTCAGCCAAAGATGAATTACGATTAAGGGGTTAGTTGAAATGCAGTAAGTGTGGTGGTCATGTTAGGGGTAGTTCGGGAAAAACGAATGGCGTACTTAATTTGTATTACCATTGTACCAACCACAAATGCAAAGAGCGTATCAAAGTGCCCATAGCCAAAGATTTGTTTGTCCAGAAGTTGACAAAGATGAGTACCAATGAGGTGAGTATTCGATTATTTGAGAAAATGATGAAGGCATACCACAAACAAACTATTGTAGAAAAATCAACAGGCAACAAGGAAATAGTTGCTGCCCTTGTTAAAAATTAATTAAGGGTTGTCAATGCTCAAGAAATGGTGCTTGATGAGAAAATTACGGCTGCGGACTTTAGAGAAATCAAAAATAAGTATGAGCCTGCGAAACAAGAAATTTAATCCGTCAATTTATAAATTTAGCAAGCATATTTCATTTGTTATTCATATCTTATTTTGCTTCTTAGCGTTATCTATCGCTTATTCAAAAAGAACAATCAGTGTCATAAAAAAACTACACAGAAGTAATAACTGTGTCGTTTGCTGTAATAAGTGTGTAAGTTGTATTGCAGTGGTCTCGCCCAGGATCGAACTGGGATCTAAAGTTTAGGAAACTTCTATTCTATCCATTGAACTACGGGACCAAAATGGAGGGCAAATATACTTGCCTGAGTTTTAAAAATGCGTAGAATTATAAATTCATCTTCGCCCAATTGTCAATTATTGCCTGACCATATTCCGTACCAATGCTTTCGGGATGAAATTGCAGACCCATTAAGGGTAAATTTTTATGCGTCAATGCCATAAGTACATTGTCGTCCGTAGCCTTTGCAAGGGCAAGCAAATGAGGGTTGTATTCGGGAATTTCGATACACAAAGAGTGGTAGCGCATTACCTCAAATTGATCGGGTATTGAATGGAAAAGTGGATGCCCATTATGTTGTATCAAACTCGTTTTGCCGTGCATGGGTTTAGGGTTATGTTTTAATTGCCCCTCAAAAAAAACACCCAATGCCTGATGCCCCAAACAGATACCCAATATGGGAATACGGTTATGGAAATACTCAATTGCAGCAAGCGAAATACCCGCTTCTTTAGGAGTTTGTGGGCCGGGCGAAATAATGAGCCTCTTGGGGTTCATGGCGGCTAATACAGGAATGCTTAATTCGTCGTTACGAAAAACGATGCATTCATGACCACTCAACAATAAGTGGTGATGCAAAATGTGGGAAAACGAATCGTAATTATCGAGGAGTACCCACATGTTCTGGTAATTTTTGGTTGACACCATCAAAAAAATGACGCATATCGGCAAAGGTGTTTTTGGCAAAGGGTATCAAATTGCCGATATGGTCAAACACCCAAGGAGCAATAGGAGAAAGGTATTTGTAAACCTGAGATTGTACAATGGTTTCGGGAGCTATCAGATGTGCACTATTACACATCCACAGTACGGAGCTATAAATAATCATGCCAATACCGACATACAAAATACCACCTATAGATTTGTTGACCCAACCTAATAATAGAGCACTGCTCGCATTGTCAATCAGCTTGGCTAAAAATCGTACCAACCAAATAACTCCGATAAATAAAATAGCATAACTGAGCATCGGTGCCCAAGAGGAGGATACAAAACCACGCTCCAAAAGAAATACCGACAGCTTTGCCGAAAGCGATAATGCACAAATAATGCCCAAAAGTACAGCCAATACAGAGCATAAGGCTACAATGATACCTTTTCGGCAGCCTCTGATAAACAGCAAAATGGCTAATGTAAGTGCTATAAAATCGAGCGTCATTTTTGAAGCGAGTATTTATTTGCTGGTCAAAATTGTTTTCACCATTTCTGAAATCGCTTTGCCGTCTGCCTGACTGGATAATTTTTTACTCGCTACCCCCATTACCTTACCCATGTCGGCAGGAGAGTTGGCTCCTACTTCCATGACAAGAGCTTCTATAGCTGCTTTTAAATCATCGGCACTCATTTGTGCAGGCAGAAATTTTTCGATTACAGCTAATTCTTCGCGTTCTTTAGCTGCAAGATCCTCACGATTTTGTTGTTCGAAAATGCTGAGTGAATCACGACGTTGTTTGGCTAATTTTTGCAACATTTTCAACTCGCTTTCAGGTGTCATTGCTCCCGAAAAACCTTCTGAAGTTTTTTCGATAATGATGGCCGATTTTATGGCACGAAGGGTACGCAAAGTAGCCTCCTCCTTGGCTTTCATAGCCTCTTTTATTTGTTCATTTACTTTAATTTCTAAAGACATGGTATCAAAAATTTGTGATCAAAAATAATTAAGCTTCTTTATTCAAAGTGTCTGCCACTTGTTTATGAAATTTCTTGGCAAATTCTTTGATTTCATTAGAGAGGTCGGCATTGTTGGTAGCGCGGGCAAAGGTGTCTGCCATTCCGAAAAACGTTTGGAAATAAAAATCATTCATTTCATCCACCATCATTTTTTGGGTCCAAAGGTCAATACGCAAGGCTGATTTTTCTTCGCCATCCCATACGCCAAAGAGTAAAGCCTTTGCCTTTTGTAAACCTTCTACACCACCATCGGGCGCATTCCATTCTATTTGCTCAGGCATTTTATCATCATCCAAGGCTATTTCGATATTGATTCTTGATTTGTGCATTGTAGGCTTATTAAAATTGTTTTTGTTGTTTGTTCATTTGTTTGTTGAGCTGTTGTACGCAAGCACTGATGTCTTTTGTTAGCGGGGCTTCAACGCTGACGGCTTCTCCCTTCATGTTTTCGAAAACAAGACGATAGGCATGCAAAGCCAATCTATTCAATAAAGGCTTTTCATCTTCCTCTTTGGTAGATAATTTGTATTTCTTTTTGATGCTCGACAAAAGAAATGCTTCGCCCTTTCCGTACAAATTGTCTGCTACTATCGGATGTCCTATGTTGGAGGAGTGTACCCTTATTTGATGGGTTCGTCCGGTATGAATTTGAAATTGCACTAAGCTGTGCATCGACCACCGCTCCACTACACGGTAATCTGTAATAGAGGCTTTTCCTTTTCGGTTCACCACCATTTTGCCTTTAATAGTGGGGTGTTCGGCAATAGGACTTTCGATACGACCCTGTTCTTGCGCTAAACGTCCGTGTACCAATCCGGTATAAAATTTACCCACGCTATGCTCCTGAAATTGTTTCGACAAACTTTTGTGCGCCTCTTCTGTTTTGGCAAAGCAAAGCACACCACTGGTGTCGCGGTCTAAACGATGTATTACCCATACCTTTTGCCCGAGTTTTTCTTCCAGTGCCTTATTGACACTGAGGGCTTCAGTATTAAATCGTTCGGGTATGACGGTAATGCCAGCGGGTTTATTCACCACGATTATGTCTTCGTCTTGGTATAAAATTTCAAGATTCATTGCGCCTGCGAAGGTATTATTAATTCTGCGTTTAACCTTGCTTAAACCAAGGCGCCGCCAAAGCCTGTGCCAATCGTTCCTCTTCACTGCCGCTGACGATGCTAAAAGGCTTGCCCGAGTGCAGCACAATGTCTTTGTAAATATTGTAGAAATACTGGCGCATTTCGGGCTCAGGATGCTCCCGCAAAGGGTCTTCGTCCCAGGGCATATCAATATCACAAAGGATATAGGCATCATATTGTCTTTGGGCTATCCTCTCCAAGATAAAAGGAGCAACTTTGCCGTATTTATGCTCGCTCCAGACCTTGACAACATAAAGGTCGGTATCGCAAATCAAATATTGGTGAGCCTTTCTTGCTACAACATCTTCCAATTCAATTTGCCCTTTGGCGATTGAGGACAGGTCTTCAAATTGGTAGGCTTGGTTTTTTTGTTCCAAATAAGTTCTTGCATACTCAGGCACCCAAACAGTGTTTAATTGTTCGGCCAAAGCTTTGCTCAGTGTGCTTTTGCCTGTGCTTTCCGGACCGATGATGACGATTTTTTTCAGCATGACGTGGCCTCAAAAATAAGGTAAGGCGCTGTGAGTTTTTTTAATTTTTGGGGCGTGCCCCCGAAAGGCACTAGTCAGGCTGAGCCTAAGCAACGCTTACGAGCGAAGCTCCAGAAGCCTTGGACAAGCGCCTTTCGGGTCGGGCTTTCGGCTCTACTTCGTGCCGCCTCTATCCCTCACGCGGTTGGGTTGTGGTGGGATTGTGGATGGGTTTGAGTGGATAAGTATTTTTAGAATGTTTGAGCAGAAGATATTATTTTCGTTGCAGCTTGTTGGAGGAAATTGTGAAGGACAATTGGTAACAAGTTTCAATTACGAAAAAAATATTTTAATAATGATTTATGAATGTAGGAACTGTAATTTCCTAAATGAAGTTGATAGTAAACTTTTGGAACACAATTGCGTTTTATGTTATCATAAAAATTACATAAAAGCGCCTGTGATTATAAAACAACCAAAAAGTAATTGGTGGAGATTTAATTTAAAGTCGGATAAATCTGATTCATTAAGGGGGTATATTGCCATATTAGTTATTGGTTTAGTAATTTGGGGAGCTTATGAAGTTTGTAATTATACAACTTCTAAAACTCAACAAGTTTCAAGACCACCGACAGAAGAAGAAATCCAAGCAGAAAACCTTTCTAAAACAGAAATAAAACGAAGGGACTCAATAGCAAATAAGGAATATCAAGAAAAGGTTGCTGCTGAATATCAAAATTTGGATAAAACCAAAGCAGGAAGGATTCGAAAAAAACATCCTGAATGGTCTATGGAAGACTGTGAGCGTATAGCTAAAAACAAAATATGGATAGGAATGCACATTAAAATGGTAGCATATATAAGAGGTAACCCTGATAGTGCCAACCCATCTGATTATGGGTATGGTAGAGAATGGCAATGGTGTTGGAACGATTATTCACCTTCTTGCTTTTATGGAAGTGACGATGGTATTGTAAGAGCATACAATTAATAAGATTTACAAATCCCCCGCTCGGCGAAGTCTGGGGCGATAGCTTTGCAGCCTATCCTACTACGTCGTGGCTACCCAGCAGTCTGCAAATGACTGAATCAACAAATCCACATGCGTCATTGCGCGAAGGAGGCACGACGACAAAGCAATCTTTATTTTATCGAGAATAAAACAGTTATTAGACTGCTTCGTTCCTCGCAGTGACGTACGCATGAAGTTGATTTTCCGGTTTTGTAGTGCAGCATGTATAGATTTCCAGGATGACCCCCGAGGTGTCGGGGCACGCAGCGATGTGATTTGGTTGCGGTTCTGTTTCGGCTAAATGATAGACTGCTTTGCCCTTCGGTCGTAAGTTTCACCACAAGCTTTGCATGCTCTTCACTTATCTCGCAGTGACGTTAGCGAGAAAAGCAAAGCTGAAGAAATGATAAACCTCGAAGTGTGCGACGCAACGAAGTTGAAGAAAGCACCAAAAGCTGACCTCAAAAATCCATCCACCATTCGAGATTTGGGATCCTTTTCTATCGCTGGCCTCCTTCTCCCTCGGAGAAGGACCGAGGATGAGGTCGAAACATGCGAAAAGAATAGCTTAAAGAAAAACACTTTCCCTGAAGGTGTGCTTCGACTACGCTCAGCATAAACTACAACCCAAGGCTCAAAGATTAAAGTAAAAGCCGACCCCCAAAATCTTTCCACCATTAGCGATTTGGCCTCCTTCTCTATTGCCGTGCCCCGAAACCTCGGGGGAGAAGGACCGAGGATGAGGTCAACTTCTCCCCCCCATTTTTTTATAAAAAGTTAAAACATCATCCCTTAGCTTCTTTTTCACGAGTCAGCCACTATTTTTGAGCCACTAAAAAAAATTCATTCCCCCTATGGAGCAGACAGCTTCTTCTACAGACATCCGCGAACTTAACGAACGCATCCATCAAGCCAGTGCTTTTATAGACTTGCTGATGATGGAACTCAACAAATCCGTAGTAGGTCAAAAGCATATGGTTGAACGCCTACTCATTGGTATGCTGGCAAACGGTCACGTATTGCTCGAAGGTGTGCCGGGCTTGGCAAAGACATTGGCCATCAAATCTTTGGCAACGGCCATCAATGGTAATTTTGCGCGTATCCAATTTACCCCGGACTTGTTGCCGGCCGATATTTTGGGTACCATGGTGTACAACCCGCAGAACCACGAATTTGTGGTGCGTAAAGGTCCCATCTTCGCCAATTTTATTTTGGCCGATGAGATTAACCGTGCTCCTGCAAAAGTACAAAGCGCTTTGCTGGAGGCTATGCAGGAGCGACAAGTAACCATCAGCAACGAAACCTATCCGCTTGCAGAACCGTTCCTCGTATTGGCCACACAAAACCCCATTGAGCAGGAAGGTACTTACGAATTGCCCGAGGCACAGGTCGATCGTTTTATGCTGAAAGTGGTGATTACTTATCCCAAAAAGGAAGAAGAGCGTATGGTTATCCGCCAAAACCTCAACCCTAATGGCAACATCAAAATTAATCCTGTGGTGCAGCCGGAGGATATCCTTAAAGCACGCAAATTGGTACGAGAGGTGTATATGGACGAAAAAATCGAACAATATATTCTCGATATCGTTTTTGCTACACGCTTCCCTGAAGAGTACAAACTCAACAAATTAAAACCGCTCATCAGTTACGGTGCATCGCCGAGAGCCAGCATCAGTTTGGCTTTGGCTGCTAAGGCTTATGCCTTTATCAAGCGTCGTGGCTATGTCATTCCCGAAGATATTCGTGCTATTTGTCACGATGTATTGCGCCATCGTATTGGTCTTACCTACGAAGCAGAAGCCGAAAATATCACCAGCGAAAACATCATCAACGAAATATTGAATGTGGTAGAAGTGCCATAGTCGCTGCTAATTTTATTGAAAATACTAAGGCGTAACAAGACTCCAAATCAGTTTGTTTTTGAAACTTGTTGCGCCTTTTCCATTTATTGAAATGGGGTTAAAAAAAGCCCTCAATCTATGTTGATATTATAGATTGAGGGATTGAAATTTTCTTACGAGCAGTATTTATTTTTTAGAAGCTGCGGGTGCAAATCTCATTTCTTTTAATAGCCATCCTGCACCTCCCAATTTATCTATAATAAATAAAGTATAACGTACATCGAGGGAGATGTTGCGGCACCAACGATCATCAAAATTGTAGTCGCTCATAGTGCCTTCCCATACACGGTCAAAATTAGTGCCGATCAATTCGCCTTTTGCATTCAAAACAGGGCTACCCGAATTTCCTCCTGAAGTATGATTGTCGGCAATAAAGGCAATGGGTACTGTGCCATTTACAGCCCATCTTCCATAATCTTTTTCTTTATGTAGATTCAATAGTTTGGCAGGCAAGGTAAATTCTGCAACATCAGGATTGTGTTTCGTAACGGCTTCGTCCAAATTGGTTTGAAAAGCATAGCCAGAAGAGCCTTCGGGGTCTATGCCTTTTACTTTCCCATAAGCAATTCTTAATGTACTGTTGGCATCAGGATATAAATCTTGATATTTGCTTTTGAGCATCTGCGATTTCATATACAAACGATTGAAACGAGCAAGACTATCATTGAAACTGGATAATGCAGGAATGATTTTTTCGTTGCGCAAAGTGCTGATGGCATCATACAATTTCCAAACAGGGTCATTGATAATTTGACTGCGTGTAAGGCTAGTCAAATTATCGGCTTTAGTGGCTATAGAGTTGCTATAGACATAATCTGCCCAATCTTGATAAGAACCGCCAAAGCGTGCCAATTCGCTACGGTAATAAGCAGGTACAAAATTCTTTGCTTTTTCTATAAATAGGGGCATTAATGCCGAGAATATAGATTGGTCTGTTTTGGCATCATAATTCTTATAAAAGCTCGCTGTGTTTTTGACAATCTTGGCAATCGAATCTTTGCTGATTTGAGGGTTTAAATTGGCATCCATGACATCCAATATTTTGTCTAATTCTGCACCCAGTCCAATAATTTCAATTCCTAAAACGGCTTCTCTGATGTATTCATTTGTAGCGATAATTGCATCGCGAGAGGCACTTTTTACCTGAATTTTGGCAAGCAAATCTTTAGCATATAAAGGCGCATCGGGGCTAGAGTTTGCCCAATCTTGGAATTGATGTTCGGCAATAATTTTTTTCTCTACTGCATTATTTCTTTTCAAGCCCATTACTTCACCTTGCCATTTTTTCCAACCATTGGCTACGCCGGCTCTTTTGGACGTATATTTCAAAAACACGTTGCGGTCTTGGTGCATATAGTCCGTCCACACATTCAAACGCTTGGTGCGCGCTTCGATACGAATAGGGTCAATAATGTTCACCACTTGTTCCAATTGCATAGACGAAACGTATTCTTGAGTGACACCGGGAAAGCCATAAACTAAAGTAAAATCGCCTTCTTTGTAGCCATTGGTGTTAATGGTCAAAAATTCTTTGCTCTGATAAGGTTTATTGTTCGGATTGTATTCGGCAGGATTATTTTTGGCATCGGCATATACTCTAAACATACTGAAATCGCCGGTGTGGCGAGGCCAGCTCCAATTATCCGTATCACCTCCAAAAGCACCTATACCATTGGGTGGAAATCCGACTAAACGGATATCTTTATAAGTATCGCTGATAATTGCCCAATATTGGTTGCCGTTGGCAAAAGATTTGATAGCCGCATCTTTTTTATATAAAAAGCGAAATCCTTTTTCAAGATTTTTGATTCTTACCGAAATGATGCTGTCGCGTTCACCGTCACGCATTTCATCCGTAAGTCCGGTCAGTATTCTTTTGGTCACATCTTCCATGACCCTGATAAAAGTTACGGTAAGACCGGGACAGGGTAATTCTTGAACATTGTTCATTGCCCAAAAGCCATTGGCAAAATAATCATTTTGGGTGGTAGCCAAGCCTTGTACAGTTCCATACCCACAGTGATGGTTCGTAAGCAAGAGTCCTTGACCAGAGATAATTTCTCCCGTACAGCCTCTGCCAAAAATAACTACAGCGTTGTTGATACCGCTACCGTCAGTGTTATAGAGCGTTTCGACAGGGATTTCTAAGCCTGCGGCAATAATGTCTCTTTGAGATTGCACCACTGTTGGCGGAACTTTCATACCTTCCTTTGCGAAAGAAGGGTTGACACAAGCTAAGGAGCCGCTTAAAAGACCCCCAAAGAGGCGTAAAGATTTTTTGTTAAAAATTGAATTCATATCACTAATTTCGGTTAAAGAAAATAAAAATACTCGATTGTTATGAAAATTTTGGCATAATTATTACATTAGCGAAATATTAGCCGCCGAGAATCAAGAAAAAAACTACTTACATAGTATGAGAAGATGCTTTATCCTTACAGTTATGCTCATCGCAGCACAACTAAATGGACTACACGCCCAAACTACCTTTATAGCACCCGATACCGTGTGTATTAGACAGCCTATTACGATGAAACCCATTGATACAAGTGCTTCTTCGTATTATTGGAGTTTTTGTTCTGGTTTTTTAATGAATCGCCCAAGCGGTGTATTATTAGGTAGTGCTTTTGGAATAAATAATTCTAGTGACATCGAAATTGGAAAAAATTCTGATGGTAATTATTATGGATTTCTTATCAATCGAACTACTCCTGAATTCGTTAGATTGGATTTTGGGAACTCTTTGTCAAACATTCCTACAGTTACTAGTTTTGGTAATTTAGGTGGTACTATTGCTGCTGATGCTAACAGCTTGTTTTTGATGAAAGATGCTGCTGGTAACAATGTAATGTTTGTAGTAGGAGGCTCATCAGTAGGTAATTCATCACTACTTCGTTTAGATTTTGGATTATCGTTGAGTAATAACCCCAATTGTGTAAATATGGGAAATCTTGGAGGTTTATTAAATGCGCCAAGAGGTTTTTTCGCAGCTAAAGAAGGCCCCTATTGGTATGGTTTTGCCGCCAATAGCCTTGATAACAAATTGATTCGTTTTGATTTTGGGACTAACCTATCTAACACTCCTAATCCAATTGATTTGGGTAATCCATCCGCTTCTTTTAATTCCCCAAGCGATATGGCTGCAACGCGTGACAAAATTGGTAATTGGCATATTTTTGTAACTAACTTTTTGACCAGTACGGTTGTACACCTTGGTTTCGGCAGTTCATTGGCAGCTTTCCCTGTCGGTACAGTTATGGCACCCAATCCGGATAGTTTGGCTAACCCTAGTTCTGTTATTTTGGCCAAAGAATGTGGTGTAGATTATGTTTTTGTCGCAAATGCTACACGCAACAATCTAGTTCGTATGGCATTTTCGGATTTGAGTACACTTTCTTTTAGCGATGTAAGTTGGGAGTTTGTGCCAGGGCTCAAATCTTCATTAGGCCTTTCGCACTTTATCCGAGAAAATGATAATTTATATGCTTTCTCTGTAAATAATGATAATTCCTTAGGTGCAGTTATTTATGCGAATTGCACAACCAGTACAGAACGTTCTTCTACCAGCAAATTTCCCCCTTCCTATGAATATACAACACCGGGCAATTATAATGTTTTCTTGAGCAAAGATGAAGGATTACCAACGGCTAGTATGGAGTGCTTTACTATTACTGCTTTGCCTATTCCTTCTATAACTATTGTAGACAACATTACCATCTGTCAAGGCGATTCTGCTAATCTTTACGGTGTTGCATTCGGTACGGATACATTACGCTGGACTCCCAATTATCATATCACCCAAACAGAAACTACGGTTGATGCCTTGTTTACCCAAGTAGCTCCAGATTATACACGTCCTTACCACTTTATCGCAGTATATCCTAACGGATGCATCGTAGATTCTCCAATAGTGGTTACTGTTCATAAAGTACAAGCAGATGCTGGGCAAGATAGAACCTTGGCTGATGGAGCAAGTACTATTTTAGGTGGACCAATGTCAACCGAAGGAAGTACTTTTAGCTACCAATGGTCGCCCGTCAATTTTATTGACAATCCTTTAAGCGCAAATCCGAAATCGCTCCCTTTTTATGATATATCTTATGTGCTAAAAGTGACCAATAGTTTCGGTTGTATTGCTACAGATACGGTGGTTATTAAAATAGCTTGTAATGATATTTATTTGCCCAATGCCTTTACCCCCGAAGACCATTCAGCTAATAATGATTATTTTGGGCTACTCAACAAGACTATTATCAAGTTGAATTATTTTAAAATATTTGATCGTTGGGGTAAACTTGTATTTAGTACCAACGACATCTCTATGCAATGGAATGGTAAAGCAGATGGTATAGACTGTGCTTACGGTGTCTATGTATGGGAGGTTGATGGCTTCTGTAGTTCTGGCAAACGAATTTCTAAATCAGGGAATGTAACCTTGTTACGATAGTTACCGAATGATTAGTCAAACAAAAACCCGAGCATTTTTTGATGCTCGGGTTTTCTTTTTATGTTCAATCTATATTATTTCACTTCTTCATAATCAATATACTCACCTTCTTTTTTTTGAGATTGACGAGTTTTTTGTTGATTTTGTTGTTGCTCCGTATCTTTCATCTTGTCTTGCATTTCGCGCATTTTGCTGTTAATCGTATTGGTAATATGCACCGCCGGGAAAATGACACCTCTTATCATTTTGTAGATGATATAAAACAAAAGAGAATAAATAATCCAATGTGACATAACACAAAGATAATAGTATGAATCTTGAATAGAACGTTAATATAATCTGGACTTATCCTTTTTTGCGCGCAATAGCTTTTTCAGCAGCAGCAATAATGTTGTTCGTACTTAATCCATACTTTGCCAATAAATCAGTAGGTTTTCCGCTTTCTCCGAAAGTATCCATTACTGCTACATATTCGTGAGGCACCGGACAATTACGAGCGGCTACATTAGCCACGCTATCGCCCAATCCACCATTTGCTTGATGTTCCTCGGCAGTGACTACACAGCCTGTTTTAGATAATGATTTAGTTATAGCAAATTCGTCAAGAGGCTTAATGGTGTGCATATTAATCAAGTCAACACTAATTCCTTTTTCTGCCAATTGTTTGGCGGCGTCAACGGCTAACCACACCAAGTGTCCGCACGCTATAATGCTCACGTCTGTACCCTCCGCCAAAACTTGTGCTTTGCCAATTTCGAAAGCTTGATTTTCGGTAGTAAAATTTGCCCATTTTGGACGACCAAATCGAAGGTACACAGGGCCTTCGTAAGCAGCAATGGCTATAGTAGCAGCCTTGGTTTGGTTATAATCACAAGGAACAATAACCGTCATTCCTGGCAACATTTTCATCATGCCGATATCTTCTAAAACTTGGTGCGTAGCACCATCTTCGCCGAGCGTAAGACCAGCATGAGAAGCACATATTTTTACATTTTTCCCACTATAGGCCACTGATTGACGAATTTGATCGTAAACACGCGAGGTGGCAAAATTGGCAAAAGTAGTGGCATAAGGTATTTTACCGCCAATGGTCAATCCTGCCGCTACGCCTATCATATTGGCTTCGGCAATGCCACATTGTACAAAACGATCCGGATTTTCTTTTATAAAAGTGTTCAGCTTGAGCGAGCCTGCAAGGTCGGCAGTAAGTGCCACTACATTAGGGTTAGTACGGGCTACTTCAGCAATACCATCGCCAAAACCGGCACGCGTTTCTTTTTCATTAAGCAGTTGAATATCTTGTAACATTTCTTTGAATTAGCGATTCTTTATTTAAGATGGGCAAAAGTACATTTATCATTTGGTATTCTTATAACCCCAGTCCATTAGCCAAGCGATTATTTTTGTTTTATAGTCGCCTTGCACTAGAATAAGACCCTCTTTAACACTTCCTCCGGTGCCACATTTTGTTTTGAGTTGTTTGCCCAAAGCTTCGCAGTCTTCATCAGTACCCACAAAGCCACTGACAGCCGTTACTACTTTGCCCGCACGTTGTTTGCTATCCAATTGCACCCTTAATTTTTGTTTGTCTTTCGCCAAAGTTTTTTGTTCATCATTATCTGCTTGATAATCATTGAAAAAACCCTTATTGGTAGAGTAGATTAAACCGTCGGGGCGTGAATGTTTGTTTTTAGACATTTTGATCAAATATGTAGTATATATGTAACCAAAGAGAAAAAGATTATCCTACCTTTTCTTCTTTTATTTTGTGGTATATCTTCTGAAATTCCTCGGGCGATAATGTAATGTTGAGTATGCCTTCACCACTTTGAAAAAATGAACCATTGTTATAATGATCCACTTGCGTATTTTTAAGATCAAGAATATCTAAAAGGGATACATTTAATTCTTGGGTTATTTTGTTGAGTACATTAAGTGTAATTTGTATTTCTCCATTTTCTAGTCGGCTATAGGCGCTACTACTCAGGTCTATTTGTTTGGCAAACTTTGCTTGGTTGATATTTTTGGCTATCCGCAGTTATTTGATTTTTACTGCGGCTTTATCATTTAAGGTCATATAAAAAAATGTTTTGCTCTCGCAAAAATAATCACAAATCCCGATAATAGGGAATGAATTGCATAATAAACAATAGAGTAAATGCTTATTTATTAATTTCATCGTTATTATTGTAGTAGCATTTGCTACTATACAATACTAATCATATTGTTGCTGTTAATTTTTGAATGAATTTGAATTATAATTTTACATTGTTAATCGAGCGGGTGCAAAGAGTGAAGTAGCACAGGAGCAAGGTGATAAAATGGCAAACGATAATGCCTACCAAAATACACCTCACTCACTAATACTACTCGATGCGAAATGGCCGGATGGCCAAACCGGATGTACAACATTGTTACTATTATACACCGCTACGCTGTGACGGCAGTAAAGGTAGTATGATAGGGCGGACAATGCAAATACATCATTAGTGTAGCTACAAACACTCTACTTGATGAAATGGTTTTGTGGCGGGCAAACGGAAGTTTACCCCAAAAGAAAAGGCCTCAAAACCGCTAACTGCATTGGGCGGATATAAGTGCGGCAGTACTATTTTTTAAAACAATTAAAAACAAAATCCCGATAGGGTAAGGAAAATGAAATTAGAATCATTGAAATCTTCAAAATTTGAAGCGTTTAAAGGAAGTGAAATTGTAAATGCTATGAGCATTAAAGGTGGCGCATGCCAAAATACTTATGCCTCAAAAACAGCAAATCTACCATCTGATAGTATTGATTGCGGAACAAATAACAGCAAAACGCTATTTGATGGTTGTGATTTTTACGACACAATTTGCACAGTTGGTCCAAGTGAAGGTCAAGGAATAATCGGAGATCCATCCCCTACTCCAACAGAAAGTGGTGCTACTTACAATTCAGTAGGTAATTAACAAACGAGGTACTGAATTATCATTAATTTAATGATAATTCAGTATTTTAAAAATCATAACTTAAAATCGTGTAATGATAATAAATTCAACCAGATTACTTTTATTTACTGCTATTTATTTTGTTTCTCTACAATCAATAGCTCAGGATTATAGGGAGTATCACAAGGCTATTAACAAAGCAGAAGAGTTCATGTTTATCAAGGGTGATATTGACCTCGGAATCAAGATATATAACAATATATTTAATTCATATGATTTTGTATATACGGGTGATTGTTTAATCGCAATGCAAATGGCACTTTATAAAAATAATGAGAGAGCATTTTTGAACTTTACGAAAAAAGCATTTCAAAATGGGCTCTCCCTTAAAAATTTCAAGAAAGTTTGGTACATAAAAAATCATAATTTTTTTCAAAAAGACACAATTTTTTTTGAAAAAATTTACAGTGAAAATAGAGCACATTACCTAAATAGAATAGATACTAATATTTTAAAGCAAATTTACTATTTATTTATGGATGACCAGTTAGAAAAAAATAGCATTAAAAAAAATGGCATTAAGGAAAATAATCAAGAATTCGAAATGAGATATAAGCCTGCTCTAAATAGGATAATGAATAAAATAAATGAAATCATCACAAGCAATGGAGTCCCTTTAGATAGGATTATTGGTATTTCCCAAAAAGACTTGATGAAAGAATTAAAAGTAAACTTTCCGGACTTAATGGATTTATATTTAATAAATAAAAACAAAAGCATATCTACTATTAATCGTAATCAGCTTATAATTCAGGAAGAACTTTTATACTCATCGTTTTTTTTCCCAATCATAATTCATTACCAGAATTTATTTAGAAAATATGATAGTACTTTATTAATTAAACAAATTGGTTTAGGCAACATACACCCCAAAGATGTTGCTTTTCTCAATGATAATTTTTTCCAGTATAATTGGGGGGGGCATAATTCAGAGAAAAAATTATTATCAAACACTTGCTATTATTCAGTTGGAATGAGTTATAACAAATTAAAAGCCAATTCATTGTTTGTAGCTGATTCAATTATAAATAAGTGTCGAACAAAACTTTATATAGCACCAATTGAGCAAGACAGGGCGAAATGGGTATTTATGATTGAAAATAAAATGAATTTTGGCTGGGGTTATAATGGCTGTAGGTCATAATTTTAAATATATGATATATATTAACTCTTCTTTTAACGATAATAGTACCGATTGTGTACAAGATTGGATATATTTCTTAAGTAAGCAAAACATAATAAGGGCTAACGACTTTCAGCAAATCACTTCATTTACATATAAAATTAATAATCAAAATGAGGAGGTTAATTTTAACACAGAATCTAACCAAATTTCAACAGAAGTAATAAAAAGTTATTGGTATAGAAGAGGTGGGATTTCCTTTAATAATATTAAAAATGAGAGCATTTACCCAAGACTTGGTGTTTTTGCAAATAAGTATATCGAAAGAGAATTCAAGTTTATTTCTAAAGTTTTGGAGAATTGCCTCAAAAATAAATTAAAAGGAATCAATATAGAAAATGACAATTATACTAATAAAATAGAAAATCTTAGTATAGCAAAAAAGGTAAAATTATCCATACCTGATAGCATTATTTGTACTGATTGGTCGGAACTAATAGAATTTTGTTTAATTCATAGAAATATTATAAGCAAGCCGATTATCTTCGGTTCATTTGAATTTCCTAATAGCTCAACAGAACAAATTTTCATATCAAGCGGTGTAATTAAATTAGATCATAGTGAATTAATGGAAATAAAGTCTAAATGTGAAAATAGTTCTTTTTCTCCTTCTTTATTTCAAGTTTACATTGAAAAGAAATTTGAATTGCGGATCTTTTACCTTAATGGCCAATGCTATTCAATGGCTATATTTTCACAATCCAATGTAAAGACAAAAATTGATTTTCGCAATTATGATTATGAACGGCCAAATAGATGCGTGCCATACCAATTGCCCAAAGAAATCGAACAAAAAATTAATGCTTTTATGCACGCCGCCGACCTGAATTGCGGTTCATTAGATATGATTTATAGCACCGATAATCAATATGTTTTTCTTGAGGTGAACCCAATTGGACAATACCAATGGCTTACGAATAATTGCAATTATTTTATAGATAGGTTAATAGCCCAAACCCTTACTCAATAAGCTTATGAACAAGCTAGAAGCATTAGATTATTTAGAAAATTTACGCAAAGGAGATTCTCCCGAAAAGATACAATTCAACTTTTTGTTTGCAGAATTTTCTGCCCAAGAAGATGGCGAAGAAATTGACGTATCAACCAACCCGTTAGTATTTGGCAAATACAATGCCCAAAAATCAAATTCTTACCCATTTTACAAACCCTATAGTAAGACTTTTGACATTACCCTAATAGAAAAAGATGTCCAAAACCATGTTTAAATTTTATGCCAATTGCATATTGGTGAAAGGCGCAAATCGCAGCACAATATGCGACCTTCAACGCAACAAGTTTCATTTTATACCCAACAGCATCATAAGGTTGATGCAGGGCGATATGATTGATTCTACTACAATCCTAAAAAAATTAGACGAAGAAGACAAAATCCTTTTCGATGAATACATAGAGTACCTTTTGGAACGAGAACTAATATTTGAATGCGAAGCTGAATTGATAGAGCATTTTCCGACACTATCAATGGAATGGGATTTCCCATCGCACGTGAGCAATGCTATATTTGACGCTGAAAATGAATTGCATTTTTTCAATCAATCATTAATGGACCAATTAGAAATTTTGTGCTGCAACTATTTTCAAATTCGTTTTTACAAAAAAACCACAAAAGTAGAAATACAGCGCATTTTACAGCTTTTGATGCCCAGTCAAATTAAGGCAATTGATTTAATTATTGCAGCCGACGATGAAAATGATAATTTTGAAGCATGGTTAATTGACCTAGTAAATAAAAATAGAAAAATTCGTTGCCTTACAATACACTCAGCTGAAAAAAATGAAAAACTCCAAGGCGAAAACTTTGGATTTGGTACAATTTTAAAAGTAAAAGAAGTGGTGCAAAACACAAGTCATTGCGGTGCCATCCACCACTCATATTTTTCCATAAATATCGAATCCTTCACCGAATCACAACACTATAACACTTGCCTTAACCGCAAAATTTCTATAGATTCAGAAGGTAACATTAAAAATTGCCCTAGCATGGCAAAAAGTTATGGTAATATCAAAGACACCAAGCTAATTGAGGTAGTAAGCAATCCTGATTTTCAAAAAGTATGGCACATCAAAAAAGACGAAATAACTAAATGTAAGGATTGTGAGTTTAGGCATATCTGTACCGATTGTAGGGCATATATTGAAAACCCTGAGGACAAATTTTCTGCTCCAATCAAATGCGGCTATGACCCTTATACCTGTGAATGGGAGGAATGGAGTACCAATCCACTTAAGCAAAAAGCCATTGAGTATTATGGAATGCAGGAATTAGTGAAAAGTGAAGAGTGAAAAGTGAAGAGTGAAGAGTGAAGAGTGAAGAGTGAAGAGGGACTATAAATAGAATGTTTATGAAAGAGAATAATTTATTAAATAAGAGCATTGCATTTTCGATACGAATTATAAAACTGTACAAATTTCTTTGTGAACAAAAAAAGGAGTATGTATTGAGTAAACAACTTTTACGAAGCGGCACCGCAATAGCTGCTTTGTTAAGCGAGGGAGAATTTGCACAATCGAAAGCAGATTTTATTAGTAAATTTCATATCGCACTTAAAGAAGCAAACGAAACAAAATATTGGATATTGCTATTATCCGAAACAGAATACATTAATCTTATCGAATACGAATCAATAAAAAAAGACTGTGAAGAACTAATTAAAATTTTAGTTACTAGTATCAAAACAACTAAAAGCAATTTTCTCAAAAGCTAATTTTTCACTCTTCACTTTTCACTTTTCATTGCGCAGTTTCCCCCACGACATACAGCCCAATATTATGGATTGTGGTCCTACATGTCTCCGCATGGTAGCAAAGTATTATGGGAAGGAAGTCAGTATATTAAAACTTAGAGAAGCATCAAATATTAATAAAGAAGGAGTTTCTTTGTTAGGAATTAGTAATGCTGCAGAAAAATTTGGCTTTAAAACTGTCGGCGCAAAAATTATCGAAGCAGGACTTGACGAATTAAATCTATTAATGTGTCACGGATCTTTATCTAATGCTGAAATTTTAAAGGCAATTG
>JASGCQ010000032.1 GCA_030054025.1 Phycisphaerales bacterium
CCATAGCGTTGCTTTTATTCAAAGCTATGGCATTTAGTATGCCGTTCATGTGCCTCTTTTTTTAAGCTAAGATATATAACCCATAGGAATTAGTGTAGAACCTTCTTTTTTAAGAAATCAACAAACGTTTAGTTTCCTGACTGTCTTTTGTGCCTCGTGTTTTTTTCATGCACAATAGTACAAAATATTTTCGAAAATATCACTAATTTATGCTCTTATTAATAAATGGTACTTTTGTTGTTTTCAGCAAAGTAGAGTTTGCTATCATCAACTTGTTTTTTTTCAATCCAATTGATTTGAAAATCATTTTTTAGCCCTTCAATTATCTGAACAGTTGCGCCTCTTGTTCTTGTTGCACAAAGAATAAGATCGCAATTTAAATTGACGAAAATGGGAATGGAAACAAAAACTCTACTATTGGGGTCTCCTTGACTTTCAATGCCGATTTTTATTCCATTCACAATTACAACAAGTGAAATATCCCCATCATTTGATAAAATCGGCTGATAATTTGGGGCGTATTTTAAATCGGGATTGTGCAGTAGCGGTATTTTTGAATAATCTGCCCCAAAAACACCCTCCTTTTTGAAGAACTATTGTTGATGTTTTAGATTGATAATCTAATGTTTGCGTCGTATATTTTCTACTGCTTTGCAGTTGAAAATTCCCCCAAAACCGTCAATAGGTGTCTACTGCAAAATCTAGGTTAAAACAATGGGTTATGACTGAACTAATAGCGGGCTATTTCTATGCAATGTTTTTACTGTTTAAACTAAATGCTGTTAATATTAGAATATAGCCTACAAATCCAACAACCCCTCGGGTAAATTCATTCGGATGTATTTGTTGCGGAGATTGACTTCGATCAAAAGTGGTTCTACCATAGGCAAGAGTACTTCTTTAGCATTGTATCTAATCGTTCCAACCCATTGATGTCCGGTTTGTGCGATGTCAATCAGTGCTCCCAGACTTCCTTTTTCGGTGTCTACCACATTAAAACCAATCCAGAGCAAGGGACTATCTGATTTGGCCTCGCCCAATATCTCTGTAGGTACATACACTTGCTTGCCCATCAATTTTTTTGCCGATTCTACAGTATCAATATCATCTAGCTGAATATGATATTCTTCATCATTGAGGGCTTTGCACTTTGTAATGTAGTAAGGAATACGGCTATCTTTTTGTACCGCAACAAAAATAACCTGCTCGTTCTTCAGCCAATTGCTATTGCCCACCAGATGCGTCAAAATCAAGGTGCCTTGCAAGCCATGTGTGGCCACTATTTTACCGATACGAATCATAAAGGTCAAATGTAGCATTTAAAGCTACAGCAACGATATAAATAAAGTAAAATTTATACGCAAAATGTGGACAATTAACAAGAGTAAAAGCATCGAAACGGCTACATTTGCGCTATGCAATTCGATTCTCAAAAACCTATTATACTTGTTACCAACGACGATGGTATTACCGCTCCAGGCATTCGCAACCTTATCGAAGCGATGGAGGGTTTAGGAACTATTGTAGTCGTTGCTCCAGATAGCCCTCAAAGCGGCATGGGACATGCTATTACCATTGGCAAACCTTTGCGTATGAATAAGCTAAATTTGTTTGAAGGCATTGATGCCTACCAATGCAGTGGCACGCCAGTAGATTGTGTCAAATTGGCTACCAACCAAATTTTGCACCGCAAGCCCGACATCTGTGTAAGCGGTATTAATCATGGACTCAATTCATCTATAAATGTCATTTATTCGGGTACCATGAGTGCTGCAATGGAAGCCGCAATTGAAGGGATACCTTCTGTGGGCTTTTCGTTGGCAGATTTTAGTTTTGAAGCCGATTTTAGTGTTGCCCAAAAAGTGGCTAGAACTATTGTACGCAAAATGTTGGCTGAACAAATGCCACCACACACACTACTCAATGTCAACATTCCAAAAGTAAGCGAGGCAGAATTTAAAGGCATACAATTTTGTCGTCAAGCCAATGCCAAATGGGGTGAAAGCTTTGAGCATCGCATAGACCCTCATGGTAAAGACTATTATTGGATGGTGGGTAATTTTATTTGCAAAGATGAGGGTACAGATACCGATATATATGCGCTGCATCATGGCTATGCATCGGTAGTGCCAGTACAGTTTGACTTTACAGATTATAGTATGAAAGAGCGATTCACAAAAGAATGGGTGTCTTTATCTATAGAATAAATAAAAACAACCAAACCCACAAACACAATATTCTTGTAATAAAATTAATGTGCTGAAGACAGATCAACAGGGTCTTGTTGCTTATTACTCTTTAAGAAAATCAGAATAATAGGAACAAAGATTAGGAACATCAAACCCAAGAGTAAAAACACGTCCATATAGGATAGCACAGAAGATTGTTTTGCCACATTAAAATCGAGAATTTTATAGCTACTCCTTAAAGCCACATCTGGATTCATCCCTTTGACAATAAATGCGTTTTGCGTTTGCTTGATGCGTTGCATCGAATTCAAATTATCCGTAGAGATATGCGACACCAAATTGCTGCGGTGTTCGGCGTTTTTGATAGACATGCAGGTGTTAATAATTGCAATACCAAAAGAGCCTCCGAGTTGACGCATCAAACCAGTAAACGATGCTCCCTGCCCTATTTCCTGCCCCTTGAGCGTAGAAAGAGATACAGCAGTAATAGGAATAAACAATAACGCAAGTCCTACCCCTCTGAGTAACAGCATACCAAAGAACGCATCTCTTCCCGTATCGGGTGTCAGTATAAGGTAACCCGAAAAACAGAAACAGAAAAACAACATCATACCCGTAGCCAAGAGGTATTTTTGTGATATTCCTTTTTTAATCATGTTGCCCACCAAAGGCATCATAAAGGCAGTAGCCAAAGCTGCGGGAATCATCAATTGACCTGATTGTAATGCCGTCCATCCTAGTATTTGCTGGGTGTAGAGCGGAATAACATAAGTAGAGCCATATAGTCCAAATCCGAGTACAAAGGAGAGTATAACACCTATTCTTAAATTTTTATTTTTCAGTACTTTGAAAACCACAATCGGGTTTCTGAAAGTGGACTCTCTCCAGATAAAAAAGAACAAACCAAAACCTGCAATAATGCTTAGGATAAGGATTGTCGAATTGCTAAACCAATCGTCTTCTTGACCACGCTCCAAAACATATTGCAAAGAGCCAACACTAATTGTCAATAGGAAAATGCCAATCCAATCTACATCAGCCGCTTTTGTCTTTTCGGCATATTTGGGACTACGCACAAATTGAATAGTCAATATAGCCGCAATGATACCAATCGGTATGTTAATGTAAAAGATAAATGGCCAAGAAAAATTATCCACGATATAACCACCCAATGGAGGACCTAAAGTAGGACCAACAATCACACCCAATCCATAAATTGCAGTTGCTTTAGCACGGTCTTCCGGGGGATAACTTTCGGTAATGATAGTTTGTGACGTAACCAATAAGGCACCACCGCCCATACCTTGCAGCAATCGGTAAATAATAATTTGCTCCACGCTGGTTGCACTGCCACACAAAAAAGAAAATACGGTGAAGATAATAATGGATGCCGCAAAATAATTGCGTCGACCAAATTGTTGCGACAACCATGAGGTCATGGGCATAACAATTACGTTACCAATAGCATAGGCTGTAATCACCCAACTAATTTCGGAAATCGTGGCTCCTAAATTACCACTCATATTTTTGAGTGCCACATTGACAATGGTAGTATCCACAATTTCGAGCAGAGCACAGAAAATCGCTGTAATCGTAATAATTACCCTTCTGCTGCCGTATTCGACCAATGATTCCGAAGAAGCAAATGACATAAATGAACTTAATTAAATAAGGTTTGAAAAACTTTTTCAGTCTATTTTATTAATTGAAATGCACCTCAACAACAGCATTCATGCCAGGCTTCAACAATTTGAGTAAGGTGTCAGTTTTAGGTTCAAATACTATTTTTACAGGAATCCTTTGTACTACTTTCACAAAATTACCGCTGGCATTATCTGGAGGTAATAGCGCAAAGTGCGAACCCGTAGCAGGAGCTAGAGACTGAACTGCTCCTTCAAATTGATGACCAGAAAACGCATCAACGGTAATTGTCGCCTTGTCTCCTTCTTTCACCTTAGCCAATTGTGTTTCTTTAAAATTAGCAATCACCCATACCGGCTCATCCACGACAAGACTGAACAATTGTTGTCCGGCTTGCACCGTCTGCCCAGGTTGTAAATTCACGGTAGATACTTTACCATCAACTTGTGCCAGAATAACAGTATAAGAAAGATTCAATTCTGCGTTAGCCAAATCAGCTTCTCTTTGCTTGATGGTCGCATTAGCCACAGATCTTTGTTGTCCTGTAGCCACGCTTTGAGCACGAACAGCATTAGCTTGGCTGGAGGCAGCATTTTTTTGTTCTTGAAAAACCTTTAATTGTCGTTCGGCTCTTTGCTTCGCAGCAAGAGCTTCATCATATTGCTGTTGGGTAATAGAATGATCTTTAATCAAATTGGCATAACGATCAAAGTCTTGGTTAGCACGCCATACATTTACCTTGGCAGCATCTATACTGGCATCGGCTGTTTGCACGTTGGCAAAAGAAGATTGGGCTGAGGCTATAGCCGCAGTAGAGTTAGATTGCGAAACCAACAGTGCACTTTTAGCATTTTCAAGTGCGGCTTGCAATTGCAATACTTTATTATACATTTCTCTGCTGTCCAGTATTACCAATGTGTCGCCCTTCTTTACCAACTGATTATCTTTTACGCGCACTTCGGCAACAAAGCCTTGAATTCTGGGAATCACGGGGCTAATATTAGCACTCAATTGAGCATCATCTGTATCCACATTGTGCAAAGAGTGATTGTATTTGATAACACCGTATATACCGCCTACCAATACAAGAGCAGTAAGGATAATCATGAATTTTTTATTGGTCTTTTTTACTGACGCAGCAACATCTTGTTTATTATCTTCCATAAATTTTATTTTTGTTTATAAATTTTAAAAGGGTTGAATTCTGATTTGTTGGTTATTGTTGTAAAATGCCCGCTGCTTGCAAAAGTTTGTGATAGGCTACTACTGCATCGGCATTAGCATAGGCTAAATTCAAACGTGCTTGTAATTGTTGCACATCAGCATCCAACAAATCAGTAGTCGTGGCAAGGCTATTTTTATATTTATTGTTCATTATTTTATAATTCTCATTCGCCTGTTGGATCGCCACATCAAAAACCTCAATTTTTTTGATGCTCAACAAATAAGCCTCATAAGATTGGTATAATTGCAGTTTAATTTGATCACTCAACAAATCTTGAGCAGCTTGGGTTTGCATCATTTGTGCTTTTGCCAAATTGACTTCAGAACCTGTTTTCCAGAGCGAAGAAATATTGTACTTCAACCCTATTCCTCCATTCCAAGCATCAGATACTCTAATTAGGTTGGGAACATTTAAGGCTACATAACCACCTATAAGGCTAAGACTGGGGTAATACCCACCTTTAGCCGATTTAATATTTTCATTTGCCGCTTTGAGGCGCAATCCGATGGCTTTATAATCTGCTCTATTGTCAGCAGCCTGCTGTTCCCAGTATGATAGTGACTGGGACTCTTTGGCAAGAACAAAGGATGATGAATCCAATACTAAAACTGTTTTTTCATCTAAGCCCAAAAGCAAATTCATATTGAGATTAGCAATGTGTAAATCGCTTTCTGCATCCAACAGAGAAAGTTGGATATTAGACTCTTGCAATTTTACTTTGAGCAAATCATTACGAGCAATTAAACCATTCTGCTCCAAACGCTCAAAATCAAGCATTCTTTGATGTGCTTGATTCAGATTGTCTTTTACTAATGCCATAGAATTATTTGCTTTGAAGAGATTAGCATAGGCAGCGATTATATTTTGCATTACCTGCTGACGGTCAGTAGTCTCGTCGAAGGCTGTAGCTTGTTTTAAATACCGTGCCGATTGAATAGCAGCAGAATTTTTAAAGCCATCAAATAAAGTATAAGACACATTGGCCAATGCATAGGTAGCTTGACTTATATCCGGAGCTGCTGATCCCGAACTGTCTGAACTGTTTGTATTAAACAACACTGCCAATGTAGGTTTAGTAACTCTCAAATATGAACCCGCAATACTTGCATTAGGCAATCTTCTTTCTTTGAATTGCTTTAATGTAGCTTCGGCAATTGCTGATTTTGCTTGACTTTGCAGTAACAATTTACTATTGCGTATGCCCAACTGAACAGCTTCAGTAAGCGTAATGCTTTTAGTGCTTTGTGCAAATGTTGCTATAGTACCGTTTATGGTCAGCAAGGAAATTAAAACAGAGGTTTTGATTTTATAATTCATAAGTTAGTATTGCGTTAAACATATTTTTGAGATACAGCTTCATTCTCTTTTTAAATAATGCCTGAAATTTATCATCTGGCATATCTTCTAATTGATTCAATCGTTTGTAATATTGCTGCCCAATGTACATTTGATTAGTAGCCCCTACTAGCGTACTCACTAAAAGTGAAATATCAATATGTTTCTTGAACTGACCGGTTTTCTGACCTTCTGCGATCAATGCACTAATCAAATCAAAATTCTTCTTCTTGCTATTAAATATAATTTCAATCAGACCTTTGTTTTCTTGGTCTTTAATTTGCTCGCTCAACATGATTTTGAAAAAATGAGTATTGTTCTGCATTTTCTCTATATAGTGGTCAATCATGATATAAATCTTATTCAATGTACTTATTTCCTTTTGTGCCAATAGATGTTCTAATTGAATAGTAGTAGTACCAATTCGATAAGCAAAAATGGCTTCCAATAACTTTTCTTTAGAACCAAAATAATAGGATATCATAGCGATATTGACAGAAGCTCCATGTGCAATATCTCTCACCGAAGCACCATTAAATCCATGTTCAGCAAACAAACGTTCGGCTACAATAATAATCTGAACCTGCTTTTCATTATACTGATGTAACATTTTATTTGTATTTTATTTGCGAGGGCAAAATTAAACATTTGTTTAACTACTTAAACAAATGTTTAATTGATAAATTGTTATTTTAATATCATCTAAATTTATTTTACCTTTTTCTTAAAGGTTTTTTACCTTGCAGCTGATGTTTAAAAACTGCTTATTGATTGGTTTTGGAGGCGCATTGGGCAGCATAGCTCGCTATGCAATCAGCTTGCTCACTAAAAAGTATTGGAAAATGAGTTTCCCTTTAGGAACTTTTATGACCAATATGATTGGTTGTTTTTTGATTGGACTACTCATAGCCTATCTTCAAAAAAACAGTAATGATGCCTTGAAATTGTTATTCATCACAGGTTTTTGTGGAGGCTTTACCACATTTTCATCTTTCTCGGGAGAGAATATTGAGTTAATACAAAACAATCAAATTGGTATATCTCTGCTGTATATCATGGGTAGCATAGCTATTGGTCTTGTCGCTACATGGCTAGGAATTCTATTCATAAAAGGCTAGCTGATTTTATTCCATTGCTCCTTACCCCCTTTTTGTTCCAGAGTATATTTCAATAACTGGTGCTGTGGCAAGAGCAATTGAGGATCTTGGTCAATAAGCTGTAAAGCGGCATGACGACATGCTTCTAAAATTGGGGTATCCTTTATTAAGTCGGCAATTTTTAATTTCAAAATCCCACTTTGCTTAGTACCATACACATCCCCCGGACCACGCATTTCAAGATCTTTCTCAGCAATAACAAAACCATCGGCTGTACTGACCATCACACGCATACGCTCATAGCTCTCCTTCGATATACCGGATCCAGTAAGCAAAACACAATAAGATTGGTCGGCACCTCGCCCCACCCTACCGCGCAATTGATGCAATTGCGATAAACCAAAACGTTCCGCACTCTCTATCAGCATCACAGAGGCATTCGGCACGTTCACACCCACTTCAATCACTGTGGTAGCTACCAAAATATGGGCATCCCCTTTTACAAAACGCTCCATATTACGCTTACGCTCATCAGGGTCTTGTTTGCCATGTACCATTCCTATTTTATATTTTCCTTCGGGAAACCATGATTTCACTTGTTCGTAGCCTGCCAACAAACTTTCATAATCCATTTTTTCAGACTCATCAATCAAAGGATAAACGATATAAACTTGCCTTCCCTTTTCAATCTCATTTTTTAAAAAGCCCATGACCTGCGCCCGATGATTATCAGAGCGATGTAAGGTTTTAATAATTTGCCTTCTCGGAGGTAGTTCGTCAATAACAGAAATGTCCAAGTCGCCATATAAAGTCATAGCCAGTGTACGAGGTATTGGTGTGGCCGTCATTACTAAAACATGTGGTGCTTTATCATTCTTTGACCACAATCTTGCTCGCTGCCCCACTCCAAATTTGTGTTGTTCATCTATCACCCCCAATCCAAGATTTCGAAAACGAACACTATCTTCGATAATCGCATGAGTACCTACTACGATTGGGGTAGTGCCGTCTGCCAATCCCGCAAGTATAGCCTTCCTTTCTTTACCCTTCACAGTGCCCGTAAGTATCGCTACGGGTATGTGAAGGGTATTGAGTATCTCAGTGATGCTTTGGTAATGCTGACGTGCCAGAATCTCAGTAGGAGCCATTAAGCAAGCCTGAAATCCATTATCCAATGCCAACAACATGCTCATGGTGGCCACAATTGTTTTACCGCTACCTACATCACCCTGTAACAAACGATTCATTTGCTTACCTGTAGCTGTATCTATTCTGATTTCGCGCAATACCCTTTTCTGAGCATTGGTTAAGGCAAAGGGTAAACATTCGTTATAAAAACGGTTGAAAAAATCGCCTACTTTATCGAATGTATATCCAGCCTGAACAGTGTGCTGCAAGCGAAGGTTTGCTATTTGCATCTGCATCAAGAAAAGTTCTTCCCATTTGAGTCTGTACCGAGCTTGTTGCATCCTTTGCTCATTTTCCGGAAAATGTATTTGAACAAGCGCATGATAACGATCCATCAAAGCATTTTGCTGTAGTATATCAAAAGGTAATATCTCTGTAATATCTGCGGCTTTTATTTTTTGAAATAATGCCTGTGTAATTTTCGCAAAGGAACGATTACTGAGCCCCATAGCGGTGAGACGGGCTGTAGAAGAATAAACCGGTTGCATACCAGCTATGGCATTGGCTCTTACGAAAGATTCTACCTCGGGATGCGTAATACTATATGAACCATTAAAAGAACTCACTTTCCCAAAAACAACATAGTGACCATATTCTTCAATATTTTTCTTTACCCAAGCAAGACTTTGAAACCATACCAAGTTGATACGTCCAGTTTCATCATATAAAGTTGCCGAGATTCTTTTTTTGCGACCTTCACCTTCTTCTGTAACATTCACAACCTTCCCCGACAGTTGAACATATTCCGTCGTATCATTAATTGTGTCAATTCTTGTAAAGACAGTTCGATCAAAATATCGAAAAGGAAAATGATTCAGTAAATCTTCGTAAGTACTTATTTCTAATTCCTTTCGTAACAATTCTGCACGCTGAGGACCAACACCTTTAAGGTATTCGATAGGGGTATGCAATATGTTTTCTGATAAGAAAATAAAAAAAAAATTGAGTAACCAGACAACAAAAATAATCGAATACTGATTGTGAAAAAAGTATTCGCTTTTTGGAAAAACAAAAACCGCTTCAAAGTACTCTACTTTGAAGCGGGGGGGCAAAAAGCAAAAGGTAAATTATCTTACTCTTTAATCAATTTGTGAACAAGTGTAGCACCTGTAGTATTATCTTTTAATTGAACCAAATATATACCCGAAGACAGGGATTCGATATTGATACCTTGACCGTTATATTGATTAATGTTCATTATTTTTTGTCCTAAAAGACTAGATATTTCTATAGACAAATTCTTCAATGAAAGATTGGACTTAAAATAAAGCATCACGCTTGCAGGATTGGGATACAATGATATTGAATTCAATATTGGGAACGCTTCTTTGATACTAGAACCAGTGGTGGTTACCATTTGGGTAAAAGTATCTTTTAGCAAGCAATTATCTACAATCAATCGAACAGTATATCCACCTACACCAGCATAAGTATGCACGGGATTGGCCACAGTAGAAGTAGCACCATCTCCAAAATCCCAATTGTAATTGACCGCATTTTTTGACAAGCTGCTATTAAACGTAACTACCTTGCTGGCAATTGTATTAGAAAAACTGGCACTTGGGTTATATGCTCCGACATTAAACTTGGGCAAAGCATGATAAACATTGACTAATACTGTTTGACGAATAAAATCAGCCTCTGCTGGGGGAATAGTATAATCATAGGTGATTTTTGTAGGGTCTTTGGCAAATAAGATGGTATAGAATGTAATTGCTGCCGCATAAGTTCCTGCTTCGGAAGGATGCCTGCCATCAGCAGCATACAAATCTAATCCAGGTCGAGTCCGTCTGAGCTGTTTGAAAACCAGACCCACGGGCGAACGTAACGCATTGTTGTCTAAAGCCATTTGGGTATAACGAAGATTAAGCATACTGTCCATGCCATCATAGTCACATACCGGAGGCCAAACCGAACAATTAACAGAATCTCCATCTCTGTAACCCCAAGTTTGATAAAAAACACTACGACCGCATTTGTTTTTATCATGCACCATACTGTCTAATTTTTGGGCATAGGGATATACATCTTTAAAAACATCTGCATCAGAAAATGATGGTTTTTGGCTTTGCTCTTGCAGCACAACATAATTCCAATTACCAACAGCTATTTTTGCCGTGCTTGCAATATCGTCCGAATGATTTTGTAATGTAAAACCTCCCGGAGCATTAAAATCATAGATGACTGTGTCGCCCGCAGATTTAGCGACATCTGTAAAGATTACAGGCAAAAAGTTGACCGCAGTAAAACTATTACCTAGAAAAAGCACACGCAATTTATTCACTTGCGCTTTCGTTTGTGTAGCAGCAGACAATATCAGTAGCATGGTAATCGCAGTTTTGTAAACCCCATGCTTAATGTAACATTTGTAATTCTTAGCACTCATGGTGAAATAAATTTTATAATTTTAAAAAATAAAACCTGCAACGAAGTTAATCTTTTATTTAAAATTATATGCAAGAAAAAATGTCTAATTTAATTAAGTAATAGTGCTTTTAATTTGGCAAAGTATCGAAATGGGTAAAGAAAAAATCATCAAAGGAAGCCTCTCAGTCCTCATCTTACAACTCCTTCAAAACAACAGGGTGATGTATGGTTATGAAATTACTAAGGCTGTAAAAGAAGCTAACAAAGGTAAGATGCAACTGAGCGAAGCGGATCTTTACCCAACGCTGCATAAACTGGAATCGGAGGGAAGGATAGAAACAGAAAGCCTATTAATAAATGGCAGGGTAAGAAGGTATTACAAATTGACACAACAAGGGAATAAGGCTTCTATTGACCCATTAGCTATTGTGAAAGAAGCTATACGCTCGCTGTAAAATATCCTAAAATACAAAATCGCTTATGAATGACATAACGCTCTGCGAATATCAGTTGTTGGAACTCAAACAATTTATTCGAAAACGAGGCATTAGAGAAGAAGACGTGGTGATTGAAATACTCGACCATTTTGCTTGTAAGGTTGAGGAATTGATGAACTCAAATATTCATTTACCTTTCGAAAGAGCCATACAAATAGCTCATCAATCTTTCGGCAAAAGTGGTTTTAGACCAATGATTGTCAACTATGAAAAACACATCCAAAAAATGATGTGGCAAATTTTTAAAAATGAATGTAAAAAAGTGGTGTTATCGCCAAAGATTCTGTTTTTAATCGCATACGTCATTTCTCTGTATCCTTTGTTACAGATCGGCAGCAAGTATTTACATGGCAATTGGCTGTTTGATGCTGAATTGATTGGATTTGGTTTGGTGGTATTAGTTACCCTGTTATATTCAGCGGTTATTTTTTTCAAAACAAAAGACGGTTTTCAACTATTCAATTTCAATACTAACAAAAATCTGTTGTGGCAAAAACAAGTTATGAGTATTCCTAAAATCCCCCTGATAGCTGTGATAGTCGGTATCTCTTTGGGCAATAAATTAGGGAATCCCGATCTTTATTTCTTTTTGCTGTGTTGCTTTTCTGTATTGACTTTGATTAGGTCTTTAGCGATATATCAAACTTATTTAAAAATGGAAGAACAGTTTTCTACTAACAAATTTGCGTAAATAAACCGTTACAAAAAATCTTATTACAGAACGCTCTTTCAATTCGACCTTGTTATCCTCCTAATCAATTGACTTAGTCGTTCGACTTTCTTTGTAGAATATCTTTAAAGGATTGTATCGTCCAAAAGCGAAAAACAAAAAACAAAGAAAAAGCAATTATCGAAAGCCCAAACAGTTTCCATGTCAAATCAATATATAGATACTTACTTGCAACAGCCAGTAGCAGCATACATACAATAAAACTAAGGTGTGTCAAAAGCCAAGGATAATTGTGGGGCAAACGAACTGTGCGGTGGGCAAATATGATAACCAATATGGCGACCAACCACTCGCTAATCAATGCCACATACGCAGCCCCAATCGCCCTAAATTGGGGAATAAACAGAAAATGCAAAGAGAGATTAGTCACAACTATAAAAAATGAAATTTTATTTAACAATGTGATACTTCCATTTGCGGTTAAAAGTGTAGAATAAATATACATAAGACAATATGCAGGGAAGCTACACATCAAAATCCCCAATATAGAGCCCCCCTCTTCATTGTCAACTTTATGATACAACATTTGCATGATTTCAGAGCCGAATAAAAGCGCAATAATCGCCCCAAAAAAACTAATCGGCATCATGGTATTAACACTCATGCGCACAACTTCATTCACTTCTGCCTTTTCTGCAATCATTTTTGCGAACATTGGCAGCAGCATTCCGGCAAACATAATACCAAAAATATTAGCCATATCCAGCATTCTAAAAGCAGATGCATAAATGCCCGCCTGTTGCTTCCCTGCATCTATACACAATCTTTCAATCATAACAGCATCGGATCTTGTGTAGATGGCCATCAAAAAAACCAGCAGCGCATAGGGTAAACTTTGAACCAATACTTTTTTAATCCTATTGGGATTAAAAGAAAAATGAATAGGGGCAGGAGTAATTTTCACCAACACAACAAATGCAATGAATACTGCTACCAGATAACAAACGAGCTGACTCCATACAAACCATTCTATCTTAAAAGAACCAGACCATCTAGGCAATAACAACAACGCACCGCAAACAATAATCATCAAAAAACGATCTATAATGGCCAAGACACCATCTATTTTAAAATAGTGAAGTGCTGCCACATTGCTACGCAAAAATAAAAGCATAGAACTCAAAGCTTGGATAGACAATACTCCTAGTAAAAGAGGTAGTATATCAATCGTATATCCAACCAGAAAAGCAACAATCATCACAATGATGACATAGACAGCGATTAAAAACAAACGAGTCCAAAACATAGACGAAAATAAAGTCTGTATTTTATGGGCATCAGCGGCCACCTCCTTACTGTTATATTGAGTCAGCCCAAAGTCGAGTAGAATTTGAAAAATGATGCTCAAATTAAATAAGGCTTGAAAGGCACCATACTGCTCATTTCCTACTTTAATTTGAACATTTCTGTCTATAAAAAATATCCATGCCGTTTTTACAAGAATATTAACCAGCAGGATAAACAATAGATTTTTGACTAATTGTTGGCGCACAAATAAATCTGAATTTGATTTAGATAAATTTTGGGTAGAAAAACAAAAAGTAAAAATATACTTTTGCAAGCAATAATATGAAAATAGCGGTCAACACAAGATTATTACTCAAAGATAGATTGGAGGGTATAGGCTGGTATAGTTACCAAACATTAAAGTTGCTGGTCGAAAATCACCCCGAACACGAATTCGTTTTTATCTTCGACCGCCCTTATGATGATTCATTTGTTTTTGACAAAAATGTCACACCAGTAGTGATTGGTCCTCCTGCGCGCCACCCTATTCTCTTTTATTTATGGCTAGACTGGAGTGTTGCCCATATCCTTAAAAAATATAAAGCCGATGTTTTTCTGAGTCCCGATGGCTTTGCTTCCCTTAGTACAAAAGTACCGACCTGTTTAGTCATTCACGATTTAGCCTTCGAGCATTACCCCCAACACAACAAAACAAGTCACCGCATCTACCTCAAATGCTATACGCCCAAATTTGTGCGAAAAGCAAAACGTATTGTTACAGTTTCTGAGTTTTCTAAAAAAGATATTGCAGAACGCTACTCAGTTCCGCTGGAGAAAATTGGTGTGAGCAACAACGCTGCACACAAAGAATATGTAGCTTTGGATTGGGAACATAAAGAAAAAATAAAAACGCAATACACCGATGGATGCGAGTATTTTGTTTTTGCAGGGGCACTGCATCCACGAAAAAATGTTGTCAACCTGCTCAAAGCATTTATACGTTTTAAAAAACGGAATAAAAGCAATATGAAATTGGTCATTGTTGGTCGCTTTGCATGGAACTACAAAGAAGTAGTAGAAATGAAAGAGGAAATGCCTTTTAAAGAAGATGTGATTTGGTTGGGTTATCTTAATGTTGAAGAATTAGCCCAAATAATCGGAGCAGCATACGCACTAGTATATGCCTCCTTGTTTGAAGGCTTTGGCATTCCGATTATCGAAGCCTACCAATGCAAAGTACCCGCCATTGTAAGCAACACATCTAGTATGCCCGAGGTAGCCGGAGCGGGAGCATTGATTGTAAACCCTCAAGATTATAAAGACATTGCCGACAAGATGACTTTGATTTATAAAGACGAACTACTAAGAAGCAAGCTAATAGAACAAGGTGAATTGCATTCAGCAAAATACACTTGGCAAAAAGCAGCCGATGTCTTGTGGGAAAATATTTTGCTCTGTACAAAAAAATAAATGAGCCATTGTATTGCTACAACAGCTCACTATTTTTTGAATGATACAGTAAAGACTTTCGTCCACGGTATCCTCGAGGTTTGGCACCAAGGCAAAAGTAATTCATTATTCAGACAAGTGAATTGATTGATTCAATAAGTTGAAAACAATCTGGTAATATCTCATCATTTTATACGAACAAAATTCATAACCTTTACGAAGTTGTTCTAAATGAAAAGAGCCATCCTAATAGATATTAGGACGGCTCACTTACTAACCCATTAAATTCACAACTTGGAACAAAGGTAAGGACTTATGCCATAGAAAAAAAGAAATTTTGGGGTTTCGATGTTATAATATTTTTACTAAATTGACATCATATTTTATTTTAAATATATAATTATTTTATTCACCCAACAAGTTCGGCCAGAAAGTATTATTTTGAAAAAAAACATTTAACTTGGCTAAAATTTTCTGTATGAAAAGAAAAATTGTATGGGTCATACTTATGCTATTAATCGCCCAATATGCTGATGCTCAACCGTTATCGCTATACACCGACCTTCAGAACCAAATTATGGTTTGGGACAATGGCGTGATTAGGAAAGTAGATTATCTACAACCCACAGAATTTAAAATCGGAAGAATAGCCATACCATATATAGATAATTCAAGAAATTTCAAGATATACTACAAAGGAGGCATACGAACTGTAAATGTAGGTTTTACGAATGAATATCAGTCGAGCGACTGCCTTATTCCTTTCTTAAATGCTACTTCGCTCAATGTATTTGATAGAGGAGAGGTAAAAAATCTGACACGGCTGTGTACAAAATATTATTACGGCGATAGTCTAATATTATACCTCGATGGAAGAACCCAACAATTTAATGCCTATTATAATGGAGCAATCTTGCCCATCGAAGCATTTCTTGCCGATCGCAACGGAGGTATTGACAAAATTGAATTGAAAAGCAATATTGCAGCTTATGTAAATTATGCCAATCAATTTCACCTTTTTTATCATGGCACAATCATTAATCAAGAAAATTACCCAGTTAGTTCATTTAAGGCAGGCCGTAATACCGTAGCCTATATAGATGCTGGC
Source organism: Phycisphaerales bacterium (assembly GCA_030054025.1). GTDB lineage: Bacteria > Bacteroidota > Bacteroidia > Chitinophagales > Chitinophagaceae > Rurimicrobium. The sequence continues at coordinate 16,054 of JASGCQ010000032.1, forward strand.
AATCAATTCAAAGTATTCAACGATGGGAATACCCAAATACTAGAAAGTTTTCCGCCAATATCCTATAGTGTGGGTTGCGATATGGTTGCTTATATAACCGTAGATGGCAATTTTAATATTTTTCATAAAGGGAAAGTATATAAAATGGGCTATTTCAAACCCAACTACCAAGTTTCTGACTTTGTATGCGTTTTTCAAGACCCGAGTGGGTATAGCAAGGTTTTTCAAGATGGTATTACGACTACGTTGGAACCTTATATGCCAGACAAATATTTAGCGCAATATCATTCGGTTATTTATTTTGACCGCAACAACGTGCTCAAGCTCTACTCCAATGGAGAGGTAAATGAGGTAACCAGTGCCACCAGTCCCAGTCAAAGCAATTGGTCTTTGTCTTACGATGTAGTCATGTATCAAATTGGCAACAACTTTTTCAAATTTTACTATCAAGGCAACGAATATTAAATTACCCTTTATATTAAAATCCTTACTTTCAGTCAATATCATCTATACAATAGTCAACTTTTCTCAACAATGAAAAAACAATTACTGACAGTGGCAATAATGGCAAGTAGCGCAGGTATGGCGCAAAACAAAATGACACCCGAGATGCTTTGGAGCTTGAACCGTTTGAGTGCCAACACATTGAGTGCCGATGGCAAAAATGTTTACTTCTCCAGCAAGAAATATGACATCAAAACAGAAAAAGGAAACAACACCCAATATATTGCGAATATCGCAAGCGGCAAAAAAATAAAACTCATCAGCGTAGCAGGCAAAAATGTTTTTCAGCAATCCGAAACAGAATGGTACGCCAACGACGATAACTATATTTATCGCAGTACCGATGAAGGAACTTCATGGTCTAATGTTCGGTCAATTATCAAAGATGCTGACAATATGAAAATATCGCCCGATGGTAAATATATAGCCTACAACAAAGAAATATTGGTGAGTCCTACTTTGGGGAAAGATATTTACAAAGACCTAAGCAAATCTACAGCTCAAATCTACACCGACCTCAATTATCGTCATTGGGACAAATGGAGCGATGGTAAATTTTCGCACCTATTTATTGAACCTATTAAGGGAGGAACTGCAAAAGACCTATTGCAGGATATGCCCTACGACTGTCCCCAAAAACCCTCTGGTGGCAGCGAAGATTTTGTGTGGAGTCCCAATAGCGATGCCTTAGTGTATGTATGTAAAAAGAAATTTGGCAAAGAATATGCTCAAAGCACCAATTCCGGCCTTTATCTCTATACCCTAGAAGATGGCAGTACCCAAAACCTAACAGAAGGCATGATGGGCTACGACATGAATCCCGCCTACAGCAAAGACGGCAAATTCTTAGCCTTTACCAGTATGAAAACAGACGGCTTCGAAGCGGATAAAAACGACATTGTGGTGATGGATATGGCAACAAAATACAAACGCAATTTCACCGCTCATTGGGACGAAACGATTGGTTCTTTTCTATGGGGGCGTAACAGCAATGAGATTTACTTTACAGCACCTTGGAAAGGCACAGAGCAGTTATTTTCGGTGATGATCCCTAATAATTTGATGGCAAAAACACCCCCCCTCATCAATCAAATCACAGATGGAAATTTTGATATCAACGGTATTGTAGGAGAAACAAAAAACGAATTGATTGTCACCCGCACCGACTGGAATCATGCCGCTGAAATATATGCCGCAAACAAAGAGGGAGGTGCCATGCGTGCCATTACGCACGAAAATGACGCACTTTATTCCATGATTAAAACAAGTAAAATTGCTAAACGCTATATCAAAACCACAGATGGCAAAGAAATGTTTGCTTGGGTGATTTATCCTCCAGATTTTAATCCTGCAAAAAAATACCCTACGCTACTCTATTGCCAAGGAGGACCACAAGGAGCATTATCACAATTCTATTCTTTCCGTTGGAACTTTCAATTGATGGCAGCACAAGGATATATCGTTATAGCACCTAACCGTAGAGGGATGCCAGGTTGGGGCGTAAAATGGAATGCGGATATTAGTAAAGATTGGGGTGGGCAACCAATGGACGATTATTTATCAGCCATTGACGACATCAGCAAAGAAAAATATGTGGACAAAGGTCGCTTGGGTTGTGTAGGTGCCAGTTATGGCGGATACAGCGTATTTATGCTCGCAGGCATCCACAACAATCGTTTCAAAACCTTTATCTCCCATTGCGGCTTGTTCGACCTGAAGAGTTGGTACGGCACCACCGAAGAACTTTGGTTTGCCAATTGGGATATCGGAGGCAATTATTGGAGCAAAAACTCCCCTGCAAGTTATAGCAAATTCAACCCTAGCAATTTCGTTGATAAATGGAATACCCCGATTATGGTGATTCAGGGCGGGCTAGACTACAGAGTGCCTATCGAACAAGGGCAACAAGCCTTTCAGGCAGCACAGCTCAAAGGATTGAAAAGCAAATTCCTCTTTTTCCCGAACGAAAACCATTGGATTCTTCATGCCCAAAATGCTATTGTATGGCAACGCGAATTCTTCAAATGGCTAGACGAAACCTTGAAGTAGTTCAAAGCATTTTTCTCCAACAAAGCCTCCAACATTAGAACAGGGCATTGTATATTTGCCCAATTTTATTTTTGTTTATGATACTTTCTGACACACGCATTCTTGAAGAAATCAAAAAAGGCACCATTGTTATCGAACCCTTTTTTCGCGAATGCTTAGGCACCAATTCTTATGACGTTCATTTAGGCAAACACTTAGCGACCTATGTGGATAAAGAATTGGATGCAAAAAAACACAACACAATTAGCCATTTCGACATTCCTGAAGAAGGTTTTGTATTACAACCCGGCACCTTGTATCTCGGCGTTACAGAAGAATATACAGAAACTCATGCTCATGTGCCTTTTCTCGAAGGAAAATCTTCTACAGGACGCTTGGGTATAGACATACATGCTACTGCTGGTAAAGGCGATGTAGGATTTTGTAATACATGGACACTCGAAATTTCTTGTGTACATCCCGTTCGTGTATATGCAGGTATGCCCATTGGTCAATTGATTTATTTTCCTGTAGATGGCGAGATTATCAACAAATACAATACCAAAGCCAACGCTAAATATAATGGTCGTACCATACGCCCCGTAGAAAGTATGATGTGGAAGAATAAATTTTAATCCGCTACAATATTTGCTAGGTAACCGAGAGGCAAAGCAGGGCAAATTACGATTGAGCAAAATTTCCATTTTTTAGCAAATACACCTATACGATTGTTTGCCCGTATATACATAGTCCCCATTCAACATGAGCAATATCCAACCTTTTTTACGACTAAGTGGATTAGAACCCTTAGTACTTCGCCCTGAAACCAACTTTGTAAACGTTGGTGAACGAACGAATGTAACCGGCTCTAAAAAGTTTGCACGTCTTATCAAAGAAAACAAATACGAAGAAGCCCTCTCCGTGGCACGCCAACAAGTAGAAGGTGGCGCACAGGTAATTGATGTGAACATGGACGATGCAATGCTGGAAGGGGTTCAAGCGATGACGACATTTCTCAATCTGATGCAAAGCGAACCCGATATTGCTCGGATTCCTATCATGATTGACTCTTCAAAATTTGAAATCATAAAAGCGGGATTGAAATGCGTGCAGGGTAAATGTATCGTAAACTCCATCTCGATGAAAGAAGGTGAAGCCAAATTCATCGAGCAGGCAAGGATTTGTAAAACATTTGGTGCCGCAATTATCGTAATGGCTTTCGACGAAGTGGGGCAAGCAGATACTTTGGAGCGCAGAGTGAGTATTTGCGAAAGAGCCTATAAAATATTGGTAGAGCAAGTAGGATTTGCTCCTCAAGACATCATTTTCGACCTCAACATTTTTGCCATTGCTACCGGCATCGAAGAACATAATAATTATGCGGTTGACTTTATTGAGGCAACACGCATCGTAAAACAAAAGATGCCCCTTTGCAAAGTAAGTGGTGGGGTGAGTAATGTTTCCTTCTCGTTCCGAGGTAATGACCATGTACGCGAAGCCATACACAGTGTCTTTTTATTGCACGCCATTGCGGCAGGTATGGATATGGGCATTGTCAATGCAGGGCAATTGCAGATATACGACCAAATCGAACCACAATTAAGAGAACTGTGCGAAGACGTAGTGCTTAATCGCCGCAGCGAAGCCACCGAGCGTTTAGTAGCTTTTGCAGAAACAGTGAAATCTACCGGAAAAGAAACGGTGAAAGATGAAGCTTGGCGCAACAACTCTGTAGAAGAACGCTTGAAACACGCTTTGGTCAATGGCATTACCGATTATATTGATACCGACACCGAAGAAGCACGATTAAAATATCCTCGCCCCCTACACGTCATAGAAGGCCCCTTGATGGATGGCATGAATGTAGTAGGAGATTTATTCGGCAGTGGCAAAATGTTTTTGCCGCAAGTAGTAAAAAGTGCTCGTGTGATGAAAAAAAGCGTAGCTTGGCTGACCCCTTTCATAGAGCAAGAAAAATTAGACAATCCATTAGCACTGCAAAGTGGCGCTGCAAAAATATTATTAGCTACCGTAAAAGGCGATGTACACGACATCGGCAAAAACATTGTAGGCGTTGTATTGGCATGTAATGGATACGAAATTGTGGACATGGGCGTGATGGTACCTGCCGATAAAATATTGGACAAAGCGCAAGAAATTGGGGCAGATATCATTGGACTAAGTGGATTAATTACCCCTTCGCTCGATGAAATGGTACATGTAGCCAAAGAGATGAAACGCAGAGGGATGACCCAACCTTTATTGATTGGCGGAGCCACCACCTCGCGTACGCATACCGCTGTCAAGATTGCCGAACAATATGACAACGGCGTAATTTATGTGTTGGATGCCAGCCGCTCAGTACCCGTAGCAGGCAGTCTTTTGAGTGAGGAACAGAAAAAAGAATTTCTACAAGAAACAAACGATGAATATGAGCGTATCCGCAACGATTACGCCAACAAAAAAACAATCAAAGAATACATCAGCTTTGCCGATGCTCAAAAGAACCCTGTTGCTATCAATTGGGAAGGCTATACTCCCCCGACACCAAATCTTATCGGCAACCTATCCTTCGATGATTATGATTTGAACGAGATTCGTCCTTATATAGATTGGACGCCATTTTTCATCACTTGGGAGATGAAAGGTCGCTACCCACAGATTTTACACGACCCTCTTTCAGGAGCAGAAGCCAGCAAATTATTCAATGATGCGAATGTGATGTTGGATAAAATAATTGCAAAAAAATGGCTGACAGCAAAAGGTGTGATTGGAATATGGGAAGCCGAAAAGCCAAGCCCAGATACCATTCTACTCCCAAATCCTAAAGGAGATGGCAAAGCCTATCGCTTAGAGTCGCTGCGCCAACAGATTAAAAAAGCCGCAAGCCAACCTCAATTTTGCCTTGCCGACTTTATTGCCCCCAACCAACAATATGGACAAGACTATATGGGGGCCTTTGCCGTATCTATTCACGGTATCGAAATGCATATAGATGCTTACAATAAGGCACACGACGATTATAATAAAATCATGATGCAAGCATTAGCCGATAGATTGGCAGAAGCTTTTGCAGAATTGCTCCACTTGCGTACACGCAAAGAATTTTGGGGCTATGCCAAGGAGGAAAACATTTCCATACCCGATTTAATCAAAGAACAGTACCAAGGCATTCGCCCCGCTCCAGGCTACCCAGCTTGCCCCGACCATACCGAAAAAATCAAATTATTCGACTTATTGGATGTGCAAAACACTGCCGGCATTACACTAACGGAGTCTTTGGCAATGTCGCCTGCGGCATCAGTTTGCGGTTGGTATTTCAGCCATCCTCAAAGTGGCTACTTCGGTATTGGTAAAATTCTTAAAGACCAATTGGAAGATTATGCAGCACGCAAGCAAATGAGTATCGAGGCAATGAGTAAATGGTTATCACCCAATCTTGAAGAACAATAAACCAGCATGGCAGAAAAAGTAATTGTCTCCAATAAAGGATTGCAATTTATAGCCAATGCTATTTCGGTAGTGCTGCATCCTGTTTTCATGCCTTTAATCAGTTGCTTGGTCTTGTATGTTGCCCTACCCGAAATTTTTGCAGGCATCAAACCGAAGATGCTCCACGGATGGTTGGGTATGATTATCATCAATAGCATTATGTTTCCCTTGATACTCTTATTATTGCTCAAGGGCTTGGGCTTTATCAAGAGTATTTATCTGAAAGATGTAAAAGAACGTGTCATCCCTTTAATCGGCACTATGGTGTTTTATTTTTGGCTTTATTTAGTTGTCAAAAATATACAAGCTCCCGAAGCTGCAAGAATTTTATTGTTGGGCAATTTTTGGGGTATTGTTGCGGTGTTCATCATCACCATCTTTTTCAAAATCAGCATGCACAGCTCGGGAGTAGGTGCATTGCTCGGCCTAGTGCTGGTTATGATGCTCCTATCTAAAAGCCTCTTATGGTTACCCTTCTCTATTGCCCTTGCTATGGCAGCACTCATTTTTTGGGCAAGATACAGTACAGGAGCCCATTCGAGCAAAGAGCTTTGGTTGGGATTATTCATAGGCGTTTTGGCACAAGCGGCAGCCTATATTTATTTACACTAAACATTCGTTTTACCGAAATTTCACCGAAGCCCCCTCATTCATATAGGGTTTAGTACAAGTTTCTTTCCTACTTTTGAACAACAAGAAATTTTACCCCTATGCAATTAGCTTTTTGGAGAAAGAAAAAAGAGGACAATAAAAAAAAGAAACCTATTTGGCGCGAGTGGCTCGATGCGGGTGTTTTTGCCTTAGTAGCCGCCACCATTATTCGTACTTTCTTTATCGAAGCCTATACCATACCCACTGGATCTATGGAGGGCAGTATGCTCATCAACGACTTCTTGTTTGTGAGCAAAACAGCTTATGGTTCTCGCATTCCCAATACACCCATTGCATTCCCATTGGTACACAACACGATGCCCCTTACGGGAGGCAAGTCTTATACCGAAGCCGTACATTGGAATTATCACCGCTTGCCTGGCTTTGGCAAAGTGCAACGCAATGATGTGGTCGTGTTCAATTTCCCCGATGGAGATACCGTTATATTAGAAAGACAAAATGAAGACTATTACGATGTATGTATTCGAGAAGGCAGAGAGAACGTAATCAATAACAATGCAAACCATATTATCACACGCCCGGTAGATAAAAAAGAAAATTACATTAAAAGATGTGTGGGCATTGCAGGTGATAAACTGCAATTGGTTGATGGCATATTGTTCATCAACGACAAGCCTGCCGAAGAATTTCCCCACTCACAGATGCACTATATCGTAGAGGCTAAAAACTTTGGACTATCTTCTGATTTTCTTGACGACAATAAAATCGTTATCAACGATGCTAGAGGCAATTTATATAATCTTACGATACCAAACGACAAGCTAAATCTCATCAAAACCAATTCCAACGTAGTTTCTGTAAAATTAGACATGCGCCCTCGCGAAGAATTTGAATTAACGACTTTCCCAAAAGACCCTCAAAATTTCAAATGGAATAGAGACAATTATGGTCCGCTTACCCTACCCAAAAAGGGAATGACGGTGAACCTAACGCCTCAAACCATTGCTTTGTATCGCCGAGCCATTATCAATTACGAAGGCAATACAATGGTAGAAAAGGAAGGGAAATTTTTCATCAATGGAAAGGAAGCGAATACTTATACCTTTCAAATGGATTATTATTGGATGATGGGTGACAATCGCCACGAATCGGCAGACTCTCGCTATTTTGGCTTTGTACCCGAAGACCATATTGTAGGCAAAGCTTCTTTTGTTTGGTTGAGCTACCAAGACAATATCTTCAATCTTCGTTGGAAGCGATTGCTGCGCAGTGTGCGCTCATTGAGCCATTAAACATTCTTAAAACACAAAAAGAAGCCCTTAGCACTTTAGCGGTAAGGGCTTCTTTTTGTAGTGTCATTATTTACCCAAAAGGATAGCGCATAAAATACCAGCAGATACGCCTGCATTTAATGATTCTGCCCCACCATATCGGGGAATCATCAATTGATAACGAGCAGCATGAAGCAATGTTTCGTTGATGCCATTAGCTTCATTACCGATAATCAAGATACCTTTTTCTTGATGCGCAAATTGGAAGGCATTGATACCGCCCAATGCAGCAGCTATAGAAGGCAAGGGGCTATTCTGTACAAAGCCCAATAAGTCGGCTTCGTAAATACCGACCCTTAAATGGGCACCCATAGCTGCTTGTACTACTTTGGGGCTAAAGGCATCTACACAATCGGCAGAGCATACTATATGATTGATGCCAAACCAATCGGCAATACGCAGGATGGTACCCATATTGCCAGGGTTGCGGATGCCATCTAAAGCGATGCACCAATCGTCAATTTGTTGTACATTTGGCTTGGCTTTGGCATGGATAACCAAAAGTATTTTATTGGGAGTTTGCAAGCTTGATATTTGTTGCAATTCGGCTTCGTTCACTGCGATACTATGAGCCTCGGGGTGCATTTGTATCAGTTGTTGATGCTCCTGTAGCCAAGTATCCAATGCCACGATGAATTGTATTTTTTCGGAAGATCGTAGCCACTCCGAAGCTATTTTTTCGCCTTCGGCAATAAAGGATTGGTGTTCTTTGCGAAATTTTTGCAACGCTAATGAACGAATGTATTTACTTTGCGTTTTGGATAGCATAAGTTGCAAAGCTAGTTAATTGCTGACAGCCTTAATAATGATTGAACAAGGAATTCGAAATACCCCGCTAAAACTATTCAGCCTTTTGTGGTTGATGTCGGTTCTATTTTTAGCGTGTAGCAGCACAAAACACATTAAAGAAGGCGAACATTTACTGCGTTCCAATACGCTCAAAATAAAATCGGACAAAACGATTACCAATAATGGTCTGTTCAAAGACCAATTGAACATTTTGGTAGCGCAAAAAACGAATACTTATTGGAGTAGTCTTTTCCCTTTCAAATTGTGGAAATTCAATTTGAGGTACGAAAAATATACCCATACGCCCAATCTCGAACTACCCAAAACTATCGAAAAACCAATATTGTATGACAGCCTTTTGCAAAAGAAAACGGCATTAAATTTCAAAAATTTTTTGTTCAACCAAGGTTATTTCAACGCCATCGTTAAGGATACGGTCATATTTCGGAAGAAAAAGGCTTTTACCACTTACTATATCAATACGGGGCTCAATAATCTGATTGACAAGGTTTTTTTAGATACGGACGACAGTAGTATTGCTCTGGGTTTGAACAAGCTAGTGGTGGGTATTATTCAAAAAGAAATGGGCAATACTTTGTTTAGCAAAGAGAAGCCTTATACGAAAACCCTTGCCGATGAGGAGCGGAGCAGAATCATCAACCAAATGCAAAACAATGGTTATTACAAGTTTTCGCAAGAGAATGTAAGCTTTGAATTGGACACGGTGAACAAGGAAAAATTCCGTAATGCAGAAAATCTTTTTGAGAGTGCAATTAATTTTATCACCCTACAAAAGCGACAAAAAAAACACTCGCTCAATATCAAAACGAGCATTAGAGCCAACAACGACACCACGGTTTACCAACAATACCGTATCGGCAAAATGCTTGTCTTCCCCGACTTTATAGACCGCCCAATAGATTTTGATTCGGGCATGGAGATCAAGGAAATAGAGCAGGTTCAATACCGTTTCAACAAACGCTATATCCGTGAGCAAATCTTGCATCGTCAGATTTTCATGCGCCCTGGCGACTTGTACTCGCGCAGCAATCACGAACTCACGATTAATAAGCTCAATGAGTTGGGGGTTTTCCAGATGGTGAATGTCTTTTTTGTGGAAGACACTGCCCATAGGGAACAGCATTTATTGGATTGCTACATTATCCTCAATCCTTCTAAAAAATCGGATGCTACTGCTTCTTTAGAAATAGCGAATGCTACGACTTATATATTGGGCAACTCTATCGGTGCGGTATATCGGGATAAGAATTTCCTAAAAGGGGCAAATTTATTCAGCATATCGGCTACGGGAGGCTTGGAGCTTGGCTATGACGAGAAGGTAGGTACTTATTTTACCGAACATCTGAAACTGCAAAGCACCAATATTGGTGTCAATTCTACGCTTACTTTACCCAAATTCCTCTCGCCATTCAAGCCCAAATGGATGAACAATAGGAATATGCCGCGCACCCAATTTTCTATTGGTGTCAACGTATTGGACAGAATCGGGCAGTTTCGCTTATCTAATATTTCATCTTCTTTCTCTTACAATTGGCGACAGACAAATACGCAAACATGGAATCTATCTCCCGCTTTTGCCAATATTGTATTGCCTGTAATACGCCCTGCCTTTCAAAGTAAATTGGATTCTAACGAATTTTTGAGCAATTCTTATCGCAGAACTTTTATTGAGGGAGAAAATATAGCCTTCACGTTTAGCGACCAAGAAAAAAAACAAAACCGAAATTATAACTACCTCAGAATAGGACTAGAAGATGCAGGTATTATTATGGCAGGCATTAATGCGCTAGATAAAAAATTCAGCAACACTCAAGGTTTTATTTTCGACCAATATCTAAAGCTGGATTTGGATGCTCGCCGCTACTTCAATGCACGTCACTCAATCTTAGCATTACGTTTTTTGGCAGGCATCGGCAATCCATACGGCAGCTCCAAGACCCTGCCCTATATCAAGCAATATTTTGTGGGAGGTCCCTACAGTATCCGCGGGTGGCGACCACGAACCTTAGGCCCAGTCAATATTCTGGATACGAACAATTTGAGTATTGACCGAACAGGAGATGTCAAACTGGAAATGAGTGCCGAGTATCGTTTCGACATGATTCAGCTTTTTTCGGGTACGCTCAACCTCAATGGAGCCTTATTTGCCGATGCGGGTAATACTTGGCTGGCACGCCAATCAGAAAATACCCCTAATGGCGAATTTGATATCAGCAGATTAGGGCATGATATAGCCATGAGTATAGGCGCAGGTCTTCGGGTCATTGTTGCCAGATTTTTTACCGTACGCTTAGATGCAGCCTTTCCCATCAAAAATCCCTACTTGCCTGCCAAATCGGGCTGGATACTCAACAAAGTGGACTTAGGCAATAGCAATTGGCGCAAAGACAATATTGTACTCAACGTGGCAATAGGGATGCCCTTCTAAGGCAATCGTAAGCCCATTGCTGTACCCGTTTTTCATGCGGAATACTTGCCTCTGTTGGGACGGGAAATACTGAGTTTGCACCCAGCAAGTAAAAAATGAGGTAATGTGGTCAAAAATGATGCTTTTTGGGTCAAAAAATGAATTGAAATTTGGAATACCAAATGAAAGGGTAACAAGCTCTGCTGAGGAGCAACTTGTGAGCAAATAATACCAATTCGACAACACTTTGGCACGATTTTTGCTATATAAGATATTATG
>JASGCQ010000113.1 GCA_030054025.1 Phycisphaerales bacterium
ATCCCGAATATAAACACCTGAGTATGCCTGCTATTGAGGCAGAAATGCAAAAAATATGGAACGAACATAAATTTTTTGAACGCAGTGTAAGTGAGCGTGAAGGTGCAGTACCTTTTGTATTTTATGAAGGACCACCAAGCGCCAACGGGATGCCCGGTATTCATCATGTTATCTCACGTACCCTCAAAGATTTGGTGTGCCGATATAAAACCATGCAAGGTTTTCAAGTCAAACGCAAAGCTGGTTGGGATACCCACGGTTTGCCTGTAGAATTGGGTGTAGAAAAAGAATTGGGTATTACTAAAGAAGATATTGGCGTAAAAATTACCATTGAAGAATACAACCAAAAATGTCGAGAAGCGGTAATGCGTTACAAAGACAAGTGGGACGAAATCACCGAAAAAATGGGTTATTGGGTAGATTTGAAAAACCCTTACATCACTTTTGACAATAAATACATCGAAACATTGTGGTGGGCATTGAAAGAATTGTACAAAAAAGATTATTTGTACAAAAGCGTGAGCATTCAGCCCTACTCGCCTGCAGCAGGTACTGGCCTTAGTAGCCACGAAGTAAACCAACCAGGTACTTACAAAGAGGTTAAAGACACGACCATTGTGGCTATGTTTGAAGCCAAAAAGGACGAAAAAAGCCAATTTTTGTTCAATTTGCTCCAAAACAAAGAAGAATCCATCCATTTTATGGCTTGGACTACTACCCCATGGACATTACCAAGCAACCTAGGTTTGACGGTTGGACCAAATATTGATTATGTGTTGGTGCGTACGATTAATCCATATACACACGATATTTGTAATGTGTTATTGGCGAGCAAACTTTTGAATAAATATTTTAAAGTTGAAAATGAAAATGTCGACTTTGATGCCTATGTAAAAGATGGTAAAAACATTCCTTATCAAATTATTGGTACTTTCAAAGGCAGCCAATTAGAAGGATGCCGATATAAGCAATTATTACCCTATGAAGGCAATTCTGCTGCCATTGCTGGTGGCGATCCTTTTCGGGTAATTGTTGGTGATTTTGTCACTACAGAAGACGGAACGGGTATCGTACACACTGCCCCGGCCTTTGGTGCCGATGACTACAAAGTAGGTAAAGCCAACAATATCGGATTCTTGGTAATGGTGGATAAAGAAGGAAAATTTATTGACGGTTTGGACGAATTATCGGGAAGATATGTAAAAAATTACAAAGATGAAATTGATTACAAAGAAGTTGATGTAGATATTGCTATAACCTTGAAAACCAAAGGACAAGCATTTAAAGTAGAAAAATACGCGCATACTTATCCACATTGCTGGCGTACCGACAAGCCTATCCTTTACTATCCGCTTGATGCTTGGTTTATCCGCACTACTGCCGTAAAGGATAGAATGATTGAATTAAACAAAACAATCAATTGGAAACCCAAAGCAACTGGTGAAGGTCGTTTTGGTAATTGGTTGGAAAATATGGTGGATTGGAATTTAAGCCGTAGTCGCTATTGGGGCACACCACTACCTGTTTGGATGAATGAAGATGGTAGTGAAGTGAAGTGTATTGGATCAGTGGAAGAACTAAACAATGAAATTAAGTATGCGAATGAAAAACTTGATCTACAACAATTTGTAAACGAAAATAACCTTGATTTACACAAACCTTTTGTTGATAGCATCACACTTGCTGACAGCAACGGTCGTCCGATGAAAAGAGAACCAGACCTTATTGATGTTTGGTTTGACAGCGGTGCCATGCCCTACGCCCAAGGACACTATCCTTTTGAAAATAAAGAGAATATAGACCAAAACAAAGCCTTCCCTGCTGATTTTATCGCTGAGGGTGTAGATCAAACACGAGGTTGGTTTTATACGTTGCATGCACTTGGTGTTATGTTATTTGATAGTGTGGCTTATAAAACGGTTGTTGCCAATGGCTTGGTGTTGGACAAAAACGGCAATAAGATGAGTAAACGAGTTGGAAATGTCGTTGACCCATTCGAAACCATAGAGAAACTGAGTGCCGATGCTACCCGTTGGTACCTTATCACCAACGCATCGCCTTGGGATAGCTTAAAATTTGATTTAGAAGGCATTAAGGAGCCTCAACGGAAGTATTTTGGAACCTTATACAACACTTATCAGTTTTTTGCTTTGTATGCCAATGTAGATAATTTCACTTTCAAAGAAGCCTATATACCGATTGCAGAAAGACCAGAAATAGACCGATGGATATTGTCGAGTTTACAAACATTAATTAAAAATGTAACTACTTCGCTTGATGATTACGAACCAACACAAGCAGGCCGAGCTATGGAAAACTTCCTTAACGAGCAATTGAGCAATTGGTATGTCCGACTTTGTCGCCGCCGATTTTGGAAGGGAACGTATGAATTTGATAAGATTTGTGCTTACCAAACCTTATACGAATGTTTAGAGCAACTCAGCCTTATGATGGCACCTATATCGCCATTTTTTGCCGATTGGATGTTTAATAACTTAAATAAGGTAACGAACAGAATAAATTCAGAATCAGTTCATTTAGCAAAATATTCTACTGAAAATGAAGCTTATATTGACAAAGAGTTAGAAGCTCGAATGGAATTGGCACAAGCTGCATCATCTTTAGTATTATCTATTCGTAAAAAAGTAAATATAAAGGTGCGTCAACCCTTGCAAAAATTGATGATACCCGTACTTGACCCTAAAGTAGAAAACAGATTACTCCTTGTAGAAGATCTCATCAAAAACGAGGTAAATGTAAAAGAAATAGAATATATTACTAAGACAGAGGGTGTTATAAAGAAAAAAGCTAAAGCCAACTTCAAAGCATTGGGAGCCAAACTTGGTAGCAAAATGAAAGCGGCAGCTGCTATTATTAACAACCTAGGGCAGCATGAAATAGCTGAAATAGAACGTAACCAATCACTACAAATAATAGTGGACAATGAGTCTATCCTACTTACTCTTGAAGATATGGAAATCATTGCCGAAGACGTACCTGGTTGGTCTGTTGCCAACAAAGATAGCCTTACAGTTGCATTAGATGTTTATATATCTGATGAATTGCGGCACGAGGGCAATGCTCGTGAGCTGGTCAATCGTATTCAAAAAATTCGCAAAGATGCTGATTTTGAACTAACTGACAGAATCACGGTATTCATAGAAAAAAATGAACAATTAAATGAGAGTATTATTAAATTTTATACCTACATTTGCGCCGAAATTCTGGCAGAAAAAATAAATTTAATTGATAATGTATCTGAAGGGATAGAAATTGAGGTAAATGAAACACCTATAAAAGTTCAAGTTTTAAAAAATATACAATAAAACAATGGCAACAAAAAAGAAAACAGCTTCTAAGCCTGTAGCAGCTAAAAAAGCGGCTCCAGCTAAAAAAGTTGCACCTGCCAAAAAAGTAGCTCCTGCTAAAAAAGCGACTCCCGCCAAGAAAGCTGCGCCAGCTAAAAAAGCGGCTTCGGCTAAAAAGGCAACTCCTGCAAAAAATGTAGCCCCGGCTAAGAAAGCAGCACCCGCTAAAAAAGTAGCAGCTCTGGCAAAAAAAGCGGCTTCGGCTAAGAAAGTAGCGACTTCTGCAAAAAAAGTAGCACCCGCTAAAAAAGTAGCACCCGCTAAAAAAGTAGCTCCCGCTAAGAAAGTAGCTCCCGCTAAAAAAGTAGCTCCTGCAAAGAAAGGAGCTCCTGCTAAAAAAGTAGCTCCTGCAAAAAAAGCAGCTCTGGCAAAAAAAGGAGCTCCAGCAAAGAAAGTAGCTTTGGCTAAAAAAGTAGCACCAGCTAAAAAAGTAGCACCAGCTAAGAAAGTAGCACCAGCTAAGAAAGTAGCACCGGCTAAGAAAGTAGCTCCTGCTAAACCAATAAAAGAGAAACTGGTTAAAGAAGCAAAGCAACCCAAAGTAAAAGTTGCAAAAGTGCCCGTTAAAAAAGCACCATCTGTTTCTACCGTCAATAAAATATTAAAATCTATCGTAAACAATAGCAGCGGAACTCCGGTGCATCCCAGTAAGCCAAGTCCTGCACCCGTAGGTCGCTCATTGCGTGATGATAAAAAGCCACAAGTGATTGTAGCGCACCGCCGTTTGCAAAACGAAGTGAGCAGACCAAAACCCAAACAATCATTTAACGAATTTAACCGTTCCCTGCTAGATGAACAACCCATAGTACAAACATTGGGCAAACGATATAGCGACGAAGAATTAAATGAATTTCGTGAAATTATCAACTTGCGCCTCGAAAACGCTCGCAAAGAACTAGCCTACCTTCAAGGACTTATCATGCATAAAGATGGTGCTGGAACAGAAGATTCCGAGACCCGATTTAATGCAGAAGATGGCAGTGGAGCAATGGAGCGCGAAACTGTTTCGCAATTGGCGAGTCGTCAAATTCAGTTTATTTCTAATTTGGAAAAAGCACTCGTTCGTATCGAAAACAAAACATACGGAGTATGCCGAGTAACCGGTAAATTGATTGATAAAGCCCGTTTGCGTGCTGTGCCACATGCTACTTTGAGCATCGAGGCCAAAACAACGATGAAAAAATAATTAACCTTTTTTACAAATCCCCAAAAGCTCGGTGTACAATTTCCTATACCGAGCTTTTACTTTTATAGAATTTTGGCTAATTCTTTCAATTTTAATCCTGCAATTTACCTTTTATTTATCCCGAAAAGACTACCTTTGCGGCAGCATTAAACACACAACTCTAATTTCTATATGTCGGGACAACTTAAAGAGGTTCGTAATCGTATTAAATCCGTAACATCTACGCAGCAAATTACCAAAGCCATGAAAATGGTGAGCGCCGCAAAATTGCGTCGCGCACAAGATGCCATTACCCAAATGGCACCCTATTCGCACAAATTGCAAGAAATGCTGAGTAATATTGTGAGTAGCGCATCGAGCGATATGCCCTTACCCTTGGCAGCAGAGCGTCCAGCAGAAAAAGTATTGCTTATTCCCATTACCAGTGATAGAGGCTTGTGTGGTGCCTACAATACCAATGTAATCAAACTGACTAGAACCACCATTAGCGAAAAATTCCCCAAAGCAGAAGTGACCATTTTGCCCTTAGGCAAAAAAGGCTATGAATATTTTGTAAAAAACAATTTTAAAGTCGTTGATAATTACTGGACCGTTTTCCAAAACCTATCTTTCGACAATGTACGCCAAGCAGCAATCTATGCACAGCAAGCCTTTTTGGAGAAAAAATACGACCGAGTAGAGATTGTCTATAGCCAGTTCAGAAACGCTGCCGTTCAATTCTTTGTGAGCGAACCTTACTTGCCCATACCCAAAGTAGCGAAAGGGGCAGGCGAGAAAAATGCTGATTTTATATTTGAACCCTCTAAAGAAGTGTTGGTAGAAGAATTGATGCCCAAAATCTTAAACACACAAGTGTATAAAGCGATTTTGGATGCCAATGCCTCTGAACATGGCGCCCGTATGACAGCGATGGACAAAGCTAGCGAGAATGCCAATGAACTATTGCGCAGCCTCAAAATCAGCTACAACCGCGCCCGCCAAGCAGCCATCACAACAGAGCTTACCGAAATCGTAAGTGGTGCCGCAGCTTTGCAAGGCTAAGAAAAACGCATTGTACTATATTGAACCTAGATTATGTAGTAGCGATATTTTTGAATAACCTGCCCCAAAAACACCCTCCTTTTTAGATACTTCTGCAATAAAGTCGCTTAATTCGTCTAAAGATTTAAAAAGTCT
>JASGCQ010000114.1 GCA_030054025.1 Phycisphaerales bacterium
ATGAACAACTTTTTATTTCACTTTTTTTGAGATTTTTTCTAAATGCACAACGGGTAATGAATACTATTAATGTAAGCGATATGAGTTTGGGCTTCTATATATTTAAAATCACATCCAAACAGCACCAACAAGCTATTCATTTCACTATTAATCACTAAGTTCAAATTTTATGAAAAGGAAACTAAATCTAGTTGTTTTATTGTTCATAGCGCTTCATGGAAGCGCCTTCGCACAAAAAGAAAGAGTGCAATTCAATTTTGGCAATTTTTTAGTCCCAAAAAATGAAAAGAAGGTATTTGAAATACCCCTTCTTCGACAATTTGGAATATCCTACTCTCATGAAATTTGCCCGAAATTTGCTATTCGCGCCACATACAACATGTGGTATGATTGGCATAATTTTTCTTCACTCAAACCAATCCTTCAGAGAGCGGGCTTTTATGATGACTATCTTTCTACTAAAATTGGGGCAAGAGAGCGTGTTTTTGACCATCAAATGATAGAGATTTCAGGATGCTATCAAAATAAATTCTATAAAAAGCATAGTATTTATGGGTCAATTGGTATAAGCTTAACTTGGGGAAAATACAATGAGTTAGTTTCTGCCTACAGCGAACCGGGATATCTTGATTGGTTATTAGAGTATGAGACTAAGAAATCCCAACATTTAGGGTTGGTAGGAGAGCTTGGTTACAACTACTTTATTTGCCACAATCGGATCAATGTCGGCATGTCAGAAGCAGTAAGAGTCTACGCTAATCTGCCTGCGCAATTGTACTTGAATCTTAATGTCGGGTACCATTTCAATTGGGCTACAAGAAAAAAATAATATTAGTTTCAGCGTGTCAAACTTAAAGGAGTCAAAACAATTAAACTGTTTTGACTCTTTTTTTTACCAAATAGTAATTCAACACCACGTTCATCAGCAAGCAAATGGCCACTATCTGATGCAGCTCAGCAAACCATTCAAACTGGAGAAATTTGTTTTGGGTCATCAAGTGTCCGTTGAGCACGGTAATTATACCCAGCAAAATCTGCAAAGAAATCAGAATAATTGTCGTAATAGAAGCTTTATTTAATAATGAAGAACCATTGGCTTTCGCAATGCGCCTGCTTTTTGCAAACCAAACAATCACCATCACAAACAAAAGGTAAGCTAGTGAACGATGGATATAATGTACCATAATAGGATGATATGTTATTATCCTCAATCCACTATAATGCTCAGCCCCAAAACTGTAAATGTTTTGTGGTAGGTAGGTGCCATTGACATCGGGCCATGTAGCTGCAACAGGTGCCGCTTTAAGGCCAGCCATAAAAGCACCATACACTAATTGCAATGCTAACAAAATAAGCAAAATAATGGAGAATCGATAGTGTTTAAAACTAAGGATACGATTGGAATCAGGTATCAACAATTTAAGTGCGAACCAAAAGGTATAGCACAATAATACAAGCGCAAACATAAAATGTAATGCTAGTGTTATATGGCTAACGTGCGTATCTTCAGGATTCAAGCCACTCATTACCATTATCCAACCCACAGCTCCTTGTAAGCCACCCAAAACAAAAAGCAGCACTAGTGGTTTAATCATCCATTTTTCGAAATACTTTTTGAAGAGAAAATAAAAAAAGCCTGACAAAAAGACTCCACTAAGTACAACTCTTGCCCATTCACGGTGCATCCACTCCCAAAAATAAATTGCTTTAAAATCTGAAAGGGTATAATTGCTGTTCTGAGTAATAAATTGCCCTGAGGCCTTTGCCTTATAAAGCTCAAATGCAGCATACCATTCTTGCTCATTCATAGGAGGAAAAACGCCCAATATTGGCTTCCACTCTGCAATAGACAAACCAGAACCAGTGAGGCGTGTAATACCACCAAGCAATATTTGTATTAATATAATGGCAACGCCGGCTAGCAGCCAATAGGCGACTGCTTTCCGGCGCTTGAATAGTTTTTGGTCTTCTGTTAATACAGACATTTTTTTGTTTGTTTAATCTTATAAACCTAGGTCTTTCATGTTTAGGAGAAAGACTTCGGGTTGTTATTTATTCGGATAAACTTTCAATGCCGCTTCAAGACAATCCATAGCATGATTAATATCCTCTAAGTTAAGCACATAAGCCAAACGCACTTCATCTTTTCCTTGACCTTTAGTAGCATAAAAACCTGCTGCTGGCGCCATCATAACAGTTGCTCCATCGTGTACAAACTCTTCAAGCAACCACTGACAAAACACTTCGGTATCCTCTACAGGCAACTTAGCCATTGCATAAAAAGCTCCACCTGGATTGGGACAAAAAACACCATCCATTGCATTGAGACGTTTTACTAGGAGGTCTCTGCGCGAATTATATTCTGCATGTACTTCATCGAAATAGTTCAAGGGTAAATCAACTGCTGCTTCTCCTAATATCTGTGCAAATGAGGGTGGGCTCAAACGAGCCTGGGCAAATTTCATGGCAGCATCTAATACTGCTTGGTTGCGCGTGATAAAGGCACCAACACGACCACCACAGGCACTATAGCGCTTGCTGATGGTATCCATCAAAATCGCGTGATTTTCTAAACCCGGAATGCTGAGTGCTGAAATATGCTTGCGACCATCATAGCAAAACTCACGATAGGCCTCGTCGGAGAACAAGAACAAATCGTGCTTAATACAGATATCGCGCAAGATTTCCAATTCTTCCATACTGTATAAATAACCGGTAGGGTTATTCGGATTGCAAATCATGATGGCTTTGGTGCGGGCTGTTATGGCTTGCTCGAATGCCTCGATTGGGGGCAAAGCAAAACCTGTTTCGATACTGGAAGGTATGGGTACTACTTTTACGCCTGCGCTAATGGCAAATCCATTATAATTGGCATAGAATGGCTCTGGAATTATAATTTCATCTCCAGAGTCCATGCAGCTCATCACGCCAAAAAGGATGGCTTCGGAACCGCCTGTTGTTACTATGATTTGGTTGTGATTGATGTCAATATTATTGCGCTTGTAGTATTCTACTAATTTTTTTCGGTAGCTCTCGAAGCCTGCACTATGACTATATTCTAACACTTTCATGTCGGTGTGGCGCACTGCATCCATTACGGCTTTTGGTGTTTCGATGTCGGGCTGTCCGATATTAAGGTGATACACTTTTGTACCGCGTTTTTTTGCAGCTTCGGCAAAGGGTACTAATTTACGAATGGGGGAGGGTGGCATTAGCACACCGCGTGTAGCAATTTTTGGCATGGAGCAAAGGTAAATTGCTTTTCGGATTATTGATTTAGAATGGAAAGTTTTTGTGATAATAAAAAAGGTGTCTTTTTAAAAAAATGATGCCAAATGTTTATAGCTTATTCTAAAAGGAAGGGTATTTTTCCTCTTGTATTATCTATTTTTTGTAGGGAAATTTGTTTTTTAATCATAGCCGTGTAAATAGGGCAAGTGTAAACCGAATGCAGTTTAAATAGTAGTTATAAAGATGCAATAGAATAGGCGTTGTTTTAATTTTTTCATCATTATGAGTATCAACAGAAGTTTCTTTTTCAACCGTGTAAAAACACACTTATTAGGTGGCAAATTGTTACAATCTCGGGCAGATGGTCTCTCCGCCATTTTAGATGAATGGGAAAGCAAATATGCAAATCAAGATGACAGATTTTTGGCTTATATGTTGGCTACTGCGCATCACGAAACGGATAGTCAAATAAAGCCTATTGAAGAATATGGCAAAGGCAAGGGTCGTTCTTATGGTAATAAGATATGAATGGGCAAGCTATGCTACGCCCGACCAATTGTATTATGGAAGGGGCTTTGTATAATTGACCTGGTACGAGAATTATGCGAAAGCCAGAGCTAAGCTTGGTCAGGATTTATTGAAACATCTTGAATTGGCTCTGACGCTGAGTAGTGCTAATAAAATAATGTTTTTGGGCATGATGGAGGGTTGGTTTACTAGAGTAAAACTTTCAACTTATTTTAATGCCACTCCTGAAAATTGGGTAAAAGCTCGAAAAAGCATTAATGGCTTGGATAAAGCAAATTTGATTACCCGTTATGGTCACGAATATTATGCTGCCATCAGCTATACGAAGTAAGTCATTCGAAATTGATACATGCTGTTTTATTGAAAAGAGCGTTTATCAATTTACCTTCGCCAAATGTCATTATTTACTACGGTAGCTCCTATTACGATTACTTGTCACAACAGGCTAGCACCTTATTTGGAAAGGGAGGTGAAGGCTCTTGGCTTTGAGGTGATAGAGACTTTTATCACAGGATTAAAATTAGAAGGTACTTTAAATGATTGCATCCGGCTGAATTTGAGTTTGCGTTGTGCCAGTCAGGTGTTGTATAGTTTACTATCTTTTGAGGCGAATAATGCGGATGATGTTTATAATAACCTGAGCAATTGTCCCTGGGAAGAAATCATACCCGAAGATGGCTATTTTTCGGTAACGAGTAATGTGCAAAACGACAGTATCAACAACAGTATGTTTGCCAGCCTTAGGGTAAAAGATGCTATTGTGGATAGGATGCGTGAGGTAAGCGGCATCCGCCCCAATACGGGTGCAGATCCTGTGGGTGCTGTTATTCATCTGTATTGGAAAAACGAAGAGGCTGAAGTGTTTGTAGATACTTCGGGCGAATCTTTGGCTAGGCATGGTTATCGTAAAATTCCCGGACGTGCACCCATGCTTGAGGCCTTAGCTGCTGCCACGATTATGGCTTCTCGATGGGATGCTGCTTCTCCATTTGTGAATCCGATGTGTGGGTCGGGTACGCTTGCTATTGAAGCCGCTTTGTACGCTACCAATATGCGCCCCGGTATCTTCCGTAGCAATTATGCTTTTATGCACTTGAGCGATTACGACGCTAAGGTATATCATAAGGAAATGGCTCATCTGCGCCAACAAATAAAACCGCTTGCGCAAGAAGCGCGGATTATTGCCAGTGATTATAGCAACCAAGCGATAGCAAATGCCCGTCAAAATGCAGGTGCTGCGGGGGTAGAAAGATTGATTGATTTTGCGGAATGTGATTTTGCCGAAACACAAGTGCCTGAAGGCAAACCGGGTGTGTTTTTTATCAATCCAGAATATGGCGAACGTCTTGGGGATGTTACAGAATTGGCGGGAACTTATGGTCGTATCGGTACTTTTATGAAACAAAAATGCGGTGGCTATTATGGCTATGTGTTTACGGGCAATTTGGAGCTTGCCAAAAAAATAGGATTGAAACCCAAACGTCGGATTGAGTTTTTTACGAGCACTATTGATTGTCGTTTGTTTGAGTACGAATTGTATGCGGGTAGTAGAAGAAGTGCTGAAACAAAAGAACAATAAACATATTTTGGGCGTAGCACCACGCCATTCAGCGAAGAGTCTGAGGCTGACTATGAAGGGCGGGGAGGGACTTGCTTCAAGCTAAGATAATTGGACTAGACTCTTTCGTCGCATGCAAAGCCTCGACAAGAAGGGTTTTTCGGGTGTGCAGATCATTTTTGATGTAGATACGGTGTAGGCTTTATTTTAAATTTGGTTCAATTCCTTTGTCTTGACAAACTTTTAAATATTCTTTAAGTATTTTGAAATATTCTTCTTTGAAACACTTTGTAAGATGTAAGCGAAAAGGAGTCTTTTACGTTTGTTGTAAACCGATCGTTCAATTTTT
>JASGCQ010000115.1 GCA_030054025.1 Phycisphaerales bacterium
TATTAGAAGGTAAAGTGCTAGATGTAGCAGTTGATTTACGCAAGGCATCGCCAACAAAATTAGATTACTTACAAATACCTCCCTGTATAGCTTTCTTTTACCTTGCTTAATCCTTCGGGTACACCAGAATAGAGTAGCGTGCCACCTGCCGAACCTCCTTCTGGACCAAGGTCTATCACCCAATCGGCACTTTTGATTACATCGGTATTATGTTCGATAATGATGATGGAATGCCCTTTTTCAATTAAAGCATTAAACGACATCAAGAGTTTGGAAATGTCGTGTGCGTGCAAGCCTGTAGTGGGTTCGTCGAAGATAAAGAGCATTTTTTCTTTGCCGACCCCTCTACCTAAAAAAGAAGCTAGTTTTACTCTTTGTGCTTCGCCTCCACTAATGGTATCGCTGCTTTGTCCCAATTTGATATAGCCCAAACCCACGTCTGATAAGGGTTTTATGGCTGTGGCAATCTTCTTTTCATCTTTGAAAAAATCAAGAGCTTCGTCCACACTCATATCTAAGATGTCGCTCACATTCTTCGTCTGATAAGTAACTTCGAGTACCTCGTCTTTAAATCGTTTGCCCTTGCAACTGTCGCAAACTAAATGTACATCAGCCAAAAATTGCATGGCTACTAGCACCTCTCCATCGCCTTTGCAGGTGTCGCATCGCCCGCCATCGGTATTGAAAGAAAAATGCTTTTCGGCAAAGCCACGCATTTTGGCGAGTGGTTGATTGGTTAGTAATTTGCGCACCTCATCCCATGCCTTGATATAGGTAACAGGGTTGCTCCGCGATGATTTGCCAATAGGGTTTTGGTCTATCAATTCTACTGCCGATATTAGGTTGAAATCTCCGCTTAGGTCTCCATGGTTACCCGGTCTGTCGCTGCTTTCGCCCAATTGACGCAGTAAAGAAGGGTAGAGGATTTGTTTTATCAAAGTAGTTTTGCCGCTACCACTCACGCCTGTTACCACGCAGAGCAATCCGAGCGGGAATCGAACATCAATATCTTTTAGGTTATTATGTGTGCAGCCTGTCAAGTCCAGAAAGCCACTTGCCTTACGCTTTATTTTCGGCACTTCAATTTTGAGTTTACCCGAAAGATATTTACCCGTAAGGCTATTCTCATTTTTAATAATTTGGTCAAAATTACCCTCTGCTATTACTTCCCCTCCCAGATGGCTCGCCAATGGTCCCATGTCAATAATATGGTCGGCATGGCGCATCATCATATCATCATGCTCTACCACAATAACCGTATTATCCAAATCGCGCAGGTTTTTCAATACACTAATTAGTCGTTCAGTATCTCGTGGATGCAAGCCAATACTGGGTTCATCGAGGATGTATAAACTATCGCTCAAATTACTGCCCAAAAAACGTGTCAGTTGAATTCTTTGACTCTCGCCACCACTGAGCGTATTGGCAGGTCTATTCAGGGTGAGATAAACCAAGCCTACATCTATGAGGGTTTTGAGCCTTTGTTTGAGTTCTAAAAGAATGCGTTGTGCTACTTGCTCGTCACTCTTCGATAATTTTATATTGTTAATCCAGTTATGGACTTCGGAGGCGGGCATATTGAGCAAATCGCCAATGTTATTGCCATTTATTTTTACATAGAGCGCATCTTTGCGCAAGCGGGTACCATTGCATTCATGGCAGGTGGTACGCCCACGATAACGCGCTTGCATGATGCGGTATTGAATTTTGTAGAGGTTTTGCTCTGCCATCTTAAAGAAGTCTTTGATGCCTTCAACTCCTTTTGCCCCGTCCCACAATATTTTATATTCTGCTGTACTTAATTTATTGATAGGCTTATGAATTGGAAAGTCTAGTTTGGCGGCATTGCGAATAAATTCCTTTTGCCATTCTATCATTTTATCTCCTTTCCAGCAAGCGACTGCACCCTCATATACACTCAGCTTTTTATTGGGCAAAACCAAACTGGGGTCTATGCCCAGTACCTGTCCATAGCCTTCGCATACAGGACATGCACCATAGGGGTTATTGTATGAAAATAAGTTGGTACTGGGTTCTTCGAATTTCAATCCATCTGCCTCAAAACGATTGTTGAAATGGTGAATTTTGCTGTCATCCACTTCCAAATAGCAGTCTCCTTCACTTTCGTAAAAGGCTGTTTGAATACTATCTGCCAGTCGGTGTAAGTCATCGTCGTCAAAGTCTTTGACTACAATACGGTCTATCAGTAAAAAGACATTTTTAATATCCAATTTGATAGTGTTGCTTTCGGTAAGTAAATCTTCGATACGAATAGGTTTGTTTTCGTTTTTGCCTTTGATGTACACACGCGAGAAGCCTTTTTGCATCAAGACATCCAACTCTTCGCTAATGCTGCGCCCAAATCGAGTAGTCAGCGGCACTATGATTTGCACTTTCGACTTTGGGGCTAATTTCTGGATAAAATCAACCACATCACTTACCGTATCTTTCTTCACCTCTTTGCCCGAAATGGGAGAATAAGTGCGCCCTATGCGGGCAAAAAGCAAACGCAGATAGTCGGCAATCTCCGTCATGGTTCCTACACTGGAGCGTGGGCTTCGAGTGCTTACTTTTTGTTCAATAGCGATAGCAGGGCATATACCTTGTATGTAGTCCACATCGGGTTTGTCCATGCGCATCAAAAACTGTCTTGCGTATGAGCTCAAACTTTCTGCATATCTTCTCTGTCCTTCGGCAAAAAGAGTGTCCATCGTGAGGGATGATTTTCCGCTGCCACTCACCCCTGTTACCACCACAAATTTATTGCGAGGGATACGGACATCAATATTTTTAAGGTTGTGCATTCTGGCACCTTTGATCAAGATGACTTCTTGTTTTTTTGTGCTGGAAGAGGATATTTTTTTTGAAGAGGGAGCTACTGCTTTTGCCATAATACAAAACTACTTCAAATGAAGCATTTACTATTTTTAAATTCCTTGTTTTTTGTGCTTAAATTTTTAGAAAAATATTATTGAACCTGCTTGCGGTAGAGAACGTAAGCTACAATAGAGAAAACAAAATTAGGAATCCAAACAGCAATGAGCGGATTGAGGTCGGCTTTGGTAGAAAATGTGGTGGACAATTGCAGCATCAGCATATAGATAGCACTGATTAATATGCCCAGAGCCAAGTGTAAACCACTGCCACCTCGTACTTTTCTGGAAGCGATACAAACCCCGATAATACATAGAATGAAACCTGCTACAGGCTGTGCCGTACGACGATATTTTTCTATATAATAGGCATTCAGGCTTTCTTTACCCCTCAGTTCTTCTCGGGCAATTAGCTTGTTGAGTTGAGGTGTGGTGAGTGTAACCAGTTTTTGTTCATCTTGATAGAGGTCTTTGGGTACAAAAGGATAGCTTATTTTCATCTCTGGAAATAGATTCAGTTCTTCTTTGAGCCCATTGTTTTTCCGTACGACTACATTATACAATGTCCAGTTTTTTTTGATGCTATCATAAGAAATTCTATCTGCCGTAATTTTCTCCAGAAGGAGTGTGCCATTTATTTTTTCTGCCGAGAAGCGATAACCTGAATTGGCTATATAATCATAATTCTGTACATAGATGTATTGCGTAGGAGATAAGCGAAGATGCACATTTCTATCTGAATAATTAATGGCATCGTTTACATATTTGCTCTCAAAGTCAATCCTGCTTTTGTTGGCTAAGGGGGCAACCCAATGATTGATAAATAAGAATGAAATACAGATAAAAGCTGCACCGATAAAGTAGGGGCGCAAAAAGCGATTGAAAGAAGCTCCTGTAGCCATGAAGGCAATAATCTCTGATTTGTAAGCCAGCTTTGAGGTAAAAAAAATGGTAGAAATAAAGATGAAAAGAGCAAACAGTAAGGCTATGATATAGGGCACAAAATCTTTGAAATAACCCAGTATCGCCCAAAAAGGAGCTTTGTGACTCACGAAAGATTTCACCTTCTCGGTATAGTCTATCACACCTGCTATCACGGCCATAATCATAATGGCGTAGATAAAAGTGCCGATAAATTTTTTGATGATATACCAATCTAGCTTCTTAATCATGAGCTGCTTCTCTTGCTATAAACGTTGTTTGAGTTGAGGGATGATAGCAGCTTTCCAAGTACTAAAATCCCCTTCTTGAATATGCTCTCGTGCTTGAGTCACCAAATGTAGATAAAAACTAAGATTTTGTATGCTGGCAATGTTGAGTGCCAACAACTCATTGGCTACAAAGAGATGACGTAAGTAAGCTTTGCTGTAAAAATTGCTGCTGTGGCAATCCAAACCTTCATCTATGGGTGAAAAATCATTTTCCCATTTTTTGTTTTTGATATTGATGATGCCCTTTGTGGTAAAGAGCATTCCGTTTCTACCATTTCGAGTAGGCATCACACAGTCAAACATATCTACCCCCAAGGAGATGCACTCTAAAATATTCCAAGGTGTGCCTACACCCATCAGGTATCGAGGTTTGTCTTGAGGTAAGGCATCGCAACATAGACCACACATTTCGTACATCATATCTTCGGGTTCGCCGACCGATAAGCCCCCTATGGCATTGCCACCACATTCCATCGAAGCAATAAATTCGGAGGAAATTTGTCGTAAATCTTTATAGGTACTGCCTTGTATAATAGGAAATAAAGACTGCTCGTAACCGTAAGGGCATTCTGTTTCGGACAAGCGTTTGACGCAACGATCCAGCCAACGATGTGTGAGTTCCATTGATTTTTTGGCATAAGCATAATCCGAAGGGTAGGGGGGGCACTCATCGAATGCCATGATGATGTCGGCACCGATTTTTCTTTGGATGTCCATCACCGTTTCTGACGAAAATAAATGACGAGAGCCATCAATATGTGATTGAAACAAAGCACCTTCTTCTGTCAGTTTTCGATTGCCTGAAAGCGAAAAAACCTGATACCCGCCACTATCCGTAAGGATAGGTTTGTCCCAATTCATAAAACGATGCAGACCGCCTGCTTGTTCTAAAATATCTGTTCCGGGGCGCAGATAAAGATGATAAGTATTGCCTAAAATAATTTGCGCTTTTACCTCTTCTTTGAGCTGAATTTGGGGAACAGCTTTTACAGAACCCACTGTGCCAACGGGCATAAATATAGGGGTCTGCATCTCTCCATGAGCGGTAGTGATAGTTCCAGCTCTTGCTTGCGAATAAGGGTCTTTGGCTTGTAGTTGAAAATCCATGTGCTGCTTCGTGGGTGTAAAGGTACTTTTTGGAAAGGATTTATTTTTAAAATAAAATGATAAGATAAAGGAATCATAGAAACCTAATTGCCCTTGAACACAAAAGCCGACTCATTATAGTCGGCTTTTGTGTTAGTACCCCTGAGGTTATGCTGAACGAACTCACTTTATTTATCGAACTACTAGTAACATAATTTCGAGTGTGTTGACGTGTAATGAATTATGATAACAATCATATTGATGCTGAGTAGGGTATTGATCAAAAATAGTTATAATTACGAATCACTCTTGTCCGAGATGATTCAAAATTAGGGCATTTGCTATCTTGAAAGCATTGCTATTACTCAAAAGTTGGTAGCGATTTGAAAATAGGGGGTGCTTTTTTTGAGGGTTCATCTGCTTGAGCTTACCCCGACATCACTCAAGTCCAGTCTCTACTTCACGAATGGAGGTACACCTTGCAAAA
>JASGCQ010000033.1:0-11572 GCA_030054025.1 Phycisphaerales bacterium
CTTATGCCTGCTTTCTCTTTGGCATTCTGAAATACTTTTTGGGCTGTACGGGCATGATAAGCCTCGCCAGGATATTGCCCCTCAAATAAATATAATACCAATTCGACAACACTTTGGCATGATTTTTGCTATATAAGATATTATGTCCAATCCAGTAGCAATAACAGTAATAGAATCAGAATCAATATTAAGACGCGACTTGAAACACAGCTCGCCTACGGTACGTAGTCGCATAAAAATAGCTCTGACCAAACCGTAGCTTCTATAACAGGATGGGATTTATGCACTACGTCATTATGATATTGAATTGTCAGAATTCTTTGTCAATGCTTTGTCCGCCTTGAAAAACCCGATGGCAAACACCACATTTATATCGTTGAATCTTGTTTTGAAAGCCAAATTTTAGGACAATTTTGCTCCCACAGAAAAAGCAGTTTTTTTATTCATAACCTTTGAGTGTCCTCAAAGCAAATACCATAAAGGATTACAGTAGTTTTTATCAACTATTTTGTCTATTAACCCAATATTTTCATTAACCCAATCCTTTCATTTTCCATTTTTTCTGATGACAAAAAGCTAAGGTTAAGGGCAAAGCATATTTCATTCGCTCCCATGCTTTACTACTGTCGTGAAAAACGACTATCGAACCAGATTCAATATTTAGAGTGATGTGTTCCCAACATTTTTCAGGACTCAGTTCCGTATCAAAATCGCCAGCAAGTACATCCCACATAATGACTTTAAATCCTTGTTCCGCTATCAATTTGGCTTGTTTGGGTTTGATTCTGCCATAAGGAGGCCGAAAAAGTTTACTGTCAATAAATTGTTCTGCACTTTTAATATTGTCCAAATATTTGGGAATACTTGTTTTCCAGCCATTAAGATGATTGTGTGTATGGTTGCCCACGGCGTGGCCTTCATCTAGGATACGCTGATAAATCTGGGGATACTCCACTACATTTTTACCAATACAAAAGAACGTAGCTTGTGCACCATACTTTGCCAGCTCATCTAATACAAACGGAGTGGCTATAGGATGAGGGCCATCGTCGAAACTAAGGTAAACGGTATCATTTGCTAATTGCTGCCAAATAAACTCTTTGGGATATAAGCATTTGAGCATATTTGGAGCTTTCACAAAGTACATAGGCTATGGTTTATCTTTTTGAATTTTGAACAAAGCCGAGATCAGATATTTGCATCCAACCCACCCTATTATCTGGCAAAGTTATAGCTATCCAATTCATTCTTTGCTCCCCAGTTTCTACGGTGGTGGCTTCGGGAATTAAGCTTTGACCCTTATAGCTATTTGGCATAATTGTCATTGTTGCATTATTAGCCATCACCACTGCAAGTTTTGAATGTGTGGCGCGCTGTGCCGCAGTAAAAGCACAAACCAACACCATCGAATTAAACAATGGCACGATAAAATACAATTGAATAGGGAATGTGCTTTTCCGCAGTACACGCAAAAGAATCATTGTTAAGAACCACAAGAACAACGTCAAACTCAAAATACACCATCGGGTAAGTGTATGGGATGCGGTCAATTGCTGCCACCAACGAATAAAGAAAATTTCAGAAATCTCTTTTATGGCATTAGGGATTCTACTTTTTGCCAGTAGCCTATTATCTTTTGCATTACTCAATCTTGGGTCATAAAACAAAGCACGCTCGTAAGACAATACAGCATCCGCAACCTTATTGTTTTTATAAAACGCATTACCCAAATTGTAATACACTAGCGCATTTTGGGGTTGCACCACCAGTAGTTGTTGATAAGTAGATATAGCTGAATCGTACTGCTTTTGTTGATACGACCGATTGGCTTGAAGCCAAAGCTCACTTGGCGTAGCAGCAAAACAACTGCTACTGCATAATAAAAAGAGTAAAATATTGAATTGCTGTTTCATTATTTTTTCAAAGTATCTTCTAATTGACCAATGAGTTGTACCGTTTCTGTATAAGTGCTGTTCATCTGATGCGCTGCGCCACTTGGAGCATAGAGCGACATTTCGCAATCGTCAATAATGGCATTTATCTTATCCATCAATGCTTGGGATATGTTTCTATGCTGTAACGCTTCAGTAGCGGTTTCTTTCGAAAGTTGCGCCAGTGGAATATTCAATTTATCGGATAGGTACAACCAAATTGCTTTTGAAATTTCTTCGTAAAACAAATTAGTCTGGCGTACATCTAAAAATGACTTTGCGGTTTTCAATCTTTTCAAAGCAATTTTATTAGCGTATTTATTTTTAAACAAACCAATATTGCCAGCTTCTGAGTCATTTTTTCGTTTCCACAACAAGAATAATATCAATGATAATAGCGGTACCCAATACAGCAACCAATACAACCAAGAAAACAACATTGGACTCGATGCAGCATAAGGTTTCAAAGTCTTAGTATCAATGGAGTGAATATCATTTAACAACTTATGTTGCGCTATTTCATTTTTATCATTCTTCCCTTTTGTAACATGCAATTTGAAAGGACTCGTGTATAAAGTGGTATAACTATTGGTCTTACTATTGTAGAATGAAAAAGGGATAGCGGGTATTTGATAATCGCCTGGGATACGTGGGGCAATAGAATAGGTAATAATTTTATTACCGCTGATGATGGTACTCCTTCCCGTAATGGTATCTACAATGCTGGGGTCAAATGCGTCTAGGCCATTAGGCAATTGTAATATAGGTGCTTGAATCAATTTCAGATTACCGCTTCCTGCGATATTTAAAGTAAGATTAGCAGTCTCATCGGTAGTTAAATTTGTCTTGTCTATTTTGCTCGTCATGGTAAAGCTACCTACTGCTGCTCCAAAATTTGCAGGTTGGTCTTTCAGGGGCAAAGCACTGACCTGAATATGCACAGGAGGACTACTCAATTTAAATTGAACATCTTTGCCATAGGGATTAGCCCTATCAGCAATTCGTGCAACCCCCTTGGCCTCGGCGGCATCGAGCGTCAAAGTCCCTGTTTGTTGCGGAAACAAAGCAGATTTTTTCAAAGTAAAGGTTTGATACTGCACCCCATCATATGTTTCGACTTGGGGCTTTTGATTTTGAGGCAAATCAAAATCTTGTGTCCAAAATCCGTTAAGAGAGGGCAGTTTGGATAATTGTGCCTGCATCGCCAGGCGCGCATACATTTTGTAAGTAGCTGTAATTTGCTCCCCTACTTTCACTTGTGTTTTATCAACCGTTACCCTTATAAAAATGTTTTTGCTCAAATCTTTTTCCGATACTTCGGGTAATTTTTGAGCCATACCCATATTACCGCTTTGTGCTTGTTGTTGCAACTGTTGCATCAGTTGTTGCATTCTGGCCTGTTGTTGACGCATGGCAGCAAAAGGGTCTCCACCGCCGCCGTTACCTCCAAAAAACGGGTCATCAAAAGGGTCAAATCCCGCAAATGGATCATTGGTTTGTTGTTGTCTTTGCTGTTGAGCCAGACTACCCTTCACCACTTTTATACTCAACGCATTGGTCTGGTAAGTTCTACCAGCTGCATCCTTTGCTAAAATAGGGGGAATATTTAATGTGCCAACATTGTTTGCCTGTAAAACGTAGGTAAGAGAGATGGTGGTAGTGCGCACCTGCTGATTACCATTGAAAGAGTAATTTGTTCCTTGCGATTGATATGGTCCAGCAAGCACTTTAAAACCCAAAAATCTTGGATTTTGAATGTCTTGCAAATCTTGTACATTCTGAATCGTAAAGGATACTTGTACTTGATCTTCTAAACCTATGGTTGTAGCACTAGCTTCTGCCAAAAAAACGACATTTTGAGCAAAGGCAATAGCATGAACGAACAATAAACTAAAACAAAGAAATACAATACGCTTCATAGCAATACAGAAAATAAACTTGAACTTAGTTTCGCACAAAAATAGCGGGGTAAAGGCTTTGCGCTACTGCTCCGTGGTTAAAAATGAGTTAAAAGACAAGTCGCCGATATTAGCCTCCAATTAGGGTTTGGGTGGGTTCTTTTTGTTTGAATTTGGTAGCTGGTAATTTATTTTGCTTATGAGGTAAAAGTTTATACCTTTTTTGAATATTGCTGCTATCGGCTGTAGAGATAGGAAAATCAACTTTATAAATTAATTCGTCTATTTGGTATTCTTCTTCTCGAATCAAGCGACCCGATAATCCATCATAAAAACGCCAACGCCCGTGCCGAACACTACCTCTTTCGGTAGGCACACTTACCAATTTTTCATCTTTGGTGATTGGATCCATAATCAAAACGGTATCAAAAGCCACTTTAGGATTTAAACCTCTGTAATACCCCACACAAGCGAGTTGACCGTTTTCAAAATATTTAGCTTCTCCATCACGAACATTATGCTTAAATGTTTCGATAGAATTCATATTACCTATACCATCGCTTACATACCAAACGCCTGTTTTATTACCATGATCATAGGTGCCCAAAACGGCTTCGGCAGGCTCTCCCTTATTAGCAGCAGTAAAAGTGTACCACAAGCCATGCGCTTTGCCATTCCCGTCGTATTGATTTACATCCTTGGCAGCAGCATGGGTTTGTGCAAAAGCAGCAGTGTAGGATATGAAAATTAAATAAAAAAGAATAAATGAAGCTAACCTCATACTATGATTTATACAGCGAATGAAGTGCCGCAGCCACAAGTACTGCTTGCATTAGGGTTATTAAAGGTAAAGCCACGAGCATTGAGTCCATCTTCAAAATGAATATTGATGCCCAAAAGGTAAATAGCATGGGCTTGTTTCATCACCACAGGAATACCATCAATTTCATATTGCTCATCATCAGTTTCTTTTTGATCAAAGCCCAAAACATAAGACATTCCAGAACATCCGCCACCTTTAACACCAACTCTTAAATGCTGGGTGGTATCAAATTCCGACTCATTCATTAATCGTTTTAGCTCTTTTACAGCCCCCTCGGTAAAAGATAGGGGTGCAGATATTGTAGTCTCCATTATTGTATCAATTAAAATCAAGAAATTATAGGTACAAAGATAAGGCAGAATAAAACTCAGGATAAGAATTATTAGAAACAATTTGCATTTGGGAGTATCTGTCAGATAAAAGTTATTAATTGCAATCGCATAACTTTGCGCTTCTGTGAATTTAAAATATTACACTTCATCCTTTGCCACACGTTTATTCTTGGGCTTTTGGGCATTCTGCCTGAGCACTAATGGAACGCATGCACAAATACCCCTAGGCAGCTCGGGTACAAATACGAATGACTTCTCTAACGACTCTTTGGGCAAAAAAACCAATACCCACGAATGGGAAAATGAAGATGCATTTATTTATTTTCGTAAAAACAATAGTGTATTAAAACATTTTCCTGACTCGTCAATACATCGTATTCATCGTAGGCCATTCAGCGAGCCTTGGCATAGGGATTTAGGCAATTTAGGCAGCCCAAGCCTCAATTTGCAATTCGCTCCAAAAAACAGCTTAGGATTATCATTGGGCTACCATAGCTTTGACGTGTATCGTATTAATATTGATAGTATTAATTATTTCAACACCACAAAACCTTATACCGACTTTTCTTACAAGCTAGGCAGTAAGCTGGAGCAAACTGCACAAATATTTCATACACAAAATATCAAACCCTATTGGAATGTTGCCCTCAATTACCGCAAAATCAATTCGCAGGGTTATTATTTTACCCAACGCAACAATCATGACAATTTTTTCTTGACCACTAATTACGCATCGCCTTCGCAACACTATAAACTGAATGCGGCAATTACTTACAACAAAGCACAGCACGACGAAAATGGGGGCATCCTTTCGGATACTTTTTTAAGTAATGCTCAATATGCCGACCGAAAAACTATCCCTGTCCAATTTTACTACGCAGGATACAGCACTACTCGCTCTCCCGTCTCAAATATGCAAAGAGATTTCACCCTGTTGCTAGACCATGCTTATACATGGGGAAAAAGAGATACTAGTTATAGCAAAGACTCTACTCAGTACAGCACTTCGCTGACCCCTCGCTTTGGCATCAGCCATCACTTAGAAATAGGAAGCCAACGTTACCAATACAAAGACTTAAAACCAGACTCATTGCGCTATGCCAATTTTTTTAGCAAAAAATTCGCTACAGGCGATTCGGTTTATATGCGTCAAGAGTGGGTTTATATAGATAATAGAATTTTACTCAATGGTTTTATAGGCAAGAGCTCCTCCCCTTTTTCTTTTAGCGCAGGATTGGGCAATCGTATTGATCAGTTTTCAACCCAGTATATCCTTGGCAAACAGGGTGATAACATTTTGAGCAATTATTTAATAGGCGACTTGCGCAAAGAGGCACTACAGCCAAAACAATGGAATTTTGCTGCTCATTTTCAAATGTACCTTACAGGAGCAGCTGCAGGCAATCTTTTGTTGCATACTGCTTTAGGAAAAGACTTAGGAAAAAATTGGGGATCTTTTATAATCGGATTGGTACAACAACTCAACAATGCGCCTTACAATTACACCATTTACCAAAATCAATACTGGTTGCGCAATAACAGTTTTGACAAAGAAAGTAACACCCAAATCTTTGCACAAATAGACAATGCCACATACAAATGCGGTATCGGTGCCCGAAGTTATCTACTGAGTAATTATTTGTATGGTGATGCTAGCCAAAACCCCAAGCAATATTCAGGCACATTTTCGGTGAGTCAATTATGGATTCACAAAACATTTCAAGTGGGGCCTATTTTGCTAGACAACGAACTGATGTATCAGAAAAGCACCCATTCAGCACCGGTCAACATTCCAGAATGGATGGGTCGTCATCAATTGTCTGTAGAATCTTCTGTATTCAAGCATCAATTAAAAATAGCGACAGGGGTAGAGGTTCGCTATCATAGCGATTATTATGCCAATGGATATTCCGCCCTCTTCAACCAATTTTATTATCAAAATAGCTATCGAGTAAGCAATACCCCTGCTACATCGCTCTTTTTTAATTTTAAAATAAAACGCTTCCGCTCCTACGTGATGTTGGACCAAATGCAGCAAATCTTTGGCAAAAATCAAATCATCAGCCAAGGCTATGCGGCACAAAATGCCATGTTGCGTTTCGGTTTTAATTGGGTGATGGTAAATTAAATGTTCTCTTAAATTTTCAAACTTTGGCAAGAATACTCTGTATAGATTATGGCAAAAAGCGTTCGGGCATAGCAGTGAGCGACCCACTACAAATTATAGCCACGGGCTTGACCACCGTAGATTCCGATTCGCTCATTTATTGGTTGAAACAATATCTCAAAACTGAGGCTGTAGCATTCGTATTGATTGGTTATCCGCTCGCTCTAGATAATTCCGCAACTGATGCTACACCTTTGGTGGATAAATTTATCCGCAATTTCAAAAAGGTGTTTTTAGAGATGCCCATAGCGACCGTAGATGAACAATTCAGCTCTAAAATGGCGGTGGAAGCTATGATAGAAATGGGCATGAAGAAAAAAGACCGTCAACAAAAAGGAAACATAGACGAGTTGAGCGCCACCATAATGTTGCAAGAATACCTTGCCACGCATGCTTAATTACTTAACTTCGTAGTCGAAAAAATAGAGAACAACACACAATGATTTTACCCATAGTAGCATACGGGCATCCTGTTTTACGTGTATTATGCCCCGATATAGATGACCAATACCCCGACTTGCAAAAATTGATTGCTGATATGTGGGAGACCATGTATAGGAGTAATGGAGTGGGTATAGCTGCACCTCAAATCAATAAAGCTGTCCGTCTTTTTGTGATAGATACCATACAAATCGTAGATGGATTTGACGAAGAGGACAAAAAAGAATTTCCGAACGAAAAAGGCACAAAAGCCGTTTTTATTAATGCCCACAAGATTGAGGAAAGCGGTGAACCATGGGCATACAACGAAGGTTGCCTAAGCATTCCTAAGGTGCGCGAGGATGTAGTGCGCGGCGAGCGTGTACGCATCAGCTATATGGACGAAAATTTCACCCCTCAAGAAGCCGAATTTGACGGTATTACTGCACGTGTTATCCTGCACGAGTACGACCATATCGAAGGAAAATTATTTATAGACTACATAGCTCCGCTCAAAAAAAGACTACTCAAAAAGAAGCTGGACGACATTAGCAGCGGAAAAGTAAGAATGGATTATAAAATGCTCTACCCTAAAAAGTAGGGCATTTTGTTGCTTATTATTTTGGGCAACAAAATATGATGTGATACCAATTTACAGACAAGCAAACTGCTAAACAATAAAGCTCCGCAAAACATTGTGTATTGCGGAGCTTTATGCTAGGTGTAATAATTTATAAGTGTCATATTAGCGTTTCTCTTTTTTATTGATGTAACGCTCTGCTTTTACTACAGCTTCTTCCAATAATTTTTTCTGGTACTTACTCTCTTTCTCATCAAAAGCCTGCTTTTTAGTCAAATTGGTTTCTTCCAATTTTTGTCTGTGTTCTTCAGATTCTTTCATGTAATTAGCCAATTTGCCTTGGTGTTCGTAATGCTTTACTAATTGCTGAAAAAGATTTTTATTACCCTTGATATAAGAAGCATGTTGCGACATCGTTTCCAATTGAGCATTGTAAGCATTCGTATAATTATCCATTTGCTGGCTGTATTGCGCCAAGAGCTGAACATTGCTATTATTTCTGCGTTTATATTGCTCCAAATCTTTAAAGTTCTTTTGGAAAAGTTGTATATAATTAAAATGGGCTTTACGTAGTGCTGCATAATGCACCAAAACACTATCATAAGCGGCAAAATAATGTCGTTGCGTGGTGTCTGCCTGCTGCATACGAGCTTGCTTGTACATGCCCGACCATTTTTTTACATCCGCATCATAATTATCTTCAAGATTGATTCTGCTCACCGTTTCTTGAATCAATGCCGAATCGGCTAATGATAGATAAGATACCAATGTATCTAAGCGATTGCGGTTCGCCGTTTCCAAATTATCTACAAGCTCTTGTTCCTTTTTCAGTGCAGCTTGCAATTCTCCTAATCGAGCATTTCTCCCTTTTATCGAATCTACAATAGACAATAAACGGGCAGACGAAGCATCATCTTCAGGTACAGCAGTTTTGATGGATTGAAAATTTTGTTGTTTTATTTTTTTATGCGCTGCAATAGCTGATACTGCTTTTTGTTGTAAATTTTTATACTTCGTATCGCTGCTACTGATTTTGGCTTTACAACGAGTAATGGCTTGTTTGTTATTATTGTCAATACTACGGATATAAGTCTTTGCCTCTGTATTCTTTTTTTTATTCTTACGCTTCAGTTCGCTGTATTCCGTAACAATACTTTTTTTCTGGAGTGCTACATATTTTTCTGCCGTTTTTAGTTCTTTTTTTACCTGAGTAACAACTATATTTCGAATGGCAGCTGGGGCATTTTTATCCAAGGTAGCGATACTATCTATCGCATTGGCATGGTGTCTCAAAGCCATACTTACATGGAATCGGGGATTATAACTATAGGCTCTTTCCGCCTCTTCGATTACCCTGAGATGCTCTGGCTTGTCACTAAAACGATTTACTTCTTTAGGATCGAGCATGGGTCTGCCATAGGTTTCATTAAATTTGGCGATAGACTGCTCCCCTGCCTCAAAAATAGAGAGCGGCATCAGCGAGTCCGTCAACTGCCAAAGAGGATCGTACGGCAAATGTTTGATACGAAATTCTGCAGGAGCGGTCATCAACCATTTTGGATTATAACGATACTTAAAGCGCAACTTGCCTGCTTGCTGAAAGGGATTTTTAGATGCTTTTTTGAGGGTACGTTGTATTTTGTTAGGGAATTGCCCAATGACTCCTGCTCCCCAAGTAGCATCTACCGGATACCAACGATCTCCAATTGCCACAACATTCCAAGCATGTCGGGGTGTATAAAACTTATCGCTGTCGTCAAACATCCAATCGCGGGCATAGCCACTTATGCTGAGGGATCTAATTCCTGCTTCATTGCATAAATCTCTAAACAAGTCTGAATAACCATCGCAAAGTGCTTTTTTTCGTTTTAAAACTTGTTTTACCGTTGGTCTTTTCAAATCACCTTTTTGCATGGCAGCAACGTCATATTTAATATTATGAGTTACCCAATTATAAATGGCATTGACTTTAACGGCATCTCCTTGAAGACCATCGCAGAGAAAATGAGCCAATTTTTTGTAATCACGCCTTACACTTTTTGGAGCTTTCAGCCCAATGGTACTGTCTTTTTGTGCAAATGCTCCACCAATAGAGAATGCCCAAAACAAAATGATGAGGTAGCTGTTTTTCAACATAGGTATTTATTTGTGTGGTGTAAAGTAATAAATAATTCAAGAAGCTAGTTGTAGGTTTCTAAAAAAAGCATTTAAACTTCATGCGTTTGAGTTTGAGACAAAAAATGAGAAGGTTAAATGCTTATGGAAAACAAAATTATAGACGATTATTTTTTATACACAACTATCTTATTTATTACTGGGATCAATTGGTCTTATAGTCAATAATTTCCTAGTTGCCTATTGACAATATCAGGCATTAAAAAATAACTTTACGACCTAAAAGTGAGCAAAATATTAAAAGACAATAATGGCTAAAACAGCAAAGAAAGAACAGGAAGAACCACTGAAGAAAAAACTCTGGAAAGCAGCCGACAAGCTCCATAAAAATACGGATGCTGCCGAATACAAACACCGTTGCGTTAGATTTTTGAACCTGCGATTTGCATAAAATACTTGTTTGGTATAAGGTAATTGCCGATACCCAAAAGTATCAATTTGAATTTCCTCATTTTTTAAGGGTCGCCCTATCTGTGATGCCAAAAAGCGGCCACAAATCTTTTGGTGTTGCTTATCCAACAAGTAATTTTTTACAGCTTCATCAATCCTGGTGCTAAAGTCCACCACTATTTTTTGACAACTAAGACAAAAACATCCTCGTTCTTCGGGCTGCATTTGTTCCCAATTTTCGTGGCAAGAATCCGGTATTTGGAGTATCAGCATAAAATAGAAATCCTGATAGATGCAGGAAACCCAAAATTTCATAAATGCGCATAAAAAAGTCAGTCCCTAAGAATAGGGACCGACTAACCAATAAACCGTATATAAAATGAAACTACATAATACTATCAAAAACTATGCCAAAGTGGGTGTTTTGTTCCAAAAAGGAAAAAAATATTTTTTATCAAATAAAATACGTTATTAAAATCGTATTATGTTATATAAATCCATTTGAATCAACAACTATTAATTTAATAAAAAAACGAATAATGTTTATAAAAAAAAGTCAGTCCCTAAGAATAGGGACTGACTAACCAATAAACCGTATATAAAATGAAACTACATAATACTATCAAAAACTATGCCAAAGTGAGTGTTTTTTCCCAAAAAGGAACAAAAAATATTTTTTATCAAATAAAATACGTTATTAAAATCGTATTATGTTGTATAAATCCATTTGAATCAGCAACTATTAATTTAATAAAAAACGAATAGTGTTTATAAAAAAGTCAGTCCCTAAGAATAGGGACCGACTAACCAATAAACCGTATATAAAATGAAACTACATAATACTATCAAAAACTAT
>JASGCQ010000033.1:11672-26127 GCA_030054025.1 Phycisphaerales bacterium
TCAAATAAAATACGTTATTAAAATCGTATTATGTTGTATAAATCCATTTGAATCAACAACTATTAATTTAATTAAAAAACGAATAATTTTTATAAAAAAAATCAGTCCCTAAGAATAGGAACCGACTAGCCAATAAAGCGTATAGAAAATGAAACTACTTATAGTACATCAAATATCATGCCATAGTTTTTTTTATTTTTCAATAATTTATTGTTTATCGCCGTTAAAGATTCGTATTTTTGAGTGTTCGCCTAGCCGAAAAATTTATGCAAGAATATAATCTCAACGAAGAAGAAGAAAAAAAATCCATTCTCCGAGCATATCGATCTCTATTGCGCTCGCTGAAACAGCGAATCAAAAAGGGGGATAAAGCTCTGATTAGAAGGGCTTTCGAGATCTCTGTAGATGCGCATAAAGATATGCGTCGTAAATCGGGGGAGCCATATATTTTGCACCCCTTGGCTGTTGCTCGAATTGTAGTCGAAGAAATTAGTTTGGGTGTTACCTCTGTTATTTGTGCCTTATTACACGATGTGGTAGAAGACACCGAATATACGCTTGAAGATATGCAAGAGGAATTTGGGAATACGATTGCCAAGATTATTGATGGTCTTACCAAGATAGCCATAGTGGTGGATGGCAACTCGGAGACTTCGATGCAAGCTGAAAATTTCAGGAAGATATTGATGGCATTGGCTGAAGACCCTCGTGTGATACTCATCAAATTGGCAGATAGGTTACATAATATGCGCACTTTGAGTAGCATGGCGCGAGACAAACAATTGAAAATTTGTTCCGAAACAACCTATATCTATGCCCCTTTGGCGCACCGCTTGGGCTTATACGAAATCAAATCGGAGCTCGAAGATTTGGCACTGAAATATACTCATACGGAAACTTATATCTCAATAGCCAATGGACTCAAAGAAACGAAAAGAGAAAGAACAAAATATATCAATGAATTTATCAAACCCATCAAAGAGGAGTTGGTAAAGGCAGGTTTTAAATTCGACATTTATGGTCGTCCAAAGTCTATCAATTCGATATGGAATAAAATCAAGACAAAGCATGTAATCTTTGAAGAGGTTTACGATTTGTTTGCCATTCGCATCATTTTAGACTCGGAATACGAAAAAGAAAAAGAGGATTGTTGGAAGGTTTATTCCATCATTACTAATTTTTATCGCCCGAGTCCCGATCGTTTGCGCGATTGGGTGAGTGTACCTAAAGGCAATGGTTATGAAGCTTTACACACCACAGTGATGGGGCCGGGTGGACGATGGGTGGAGGTTCAAATCAAGACGGAGCGCATGAATGCGATTGCCGAAAAAGGTTTGGCAGCACATTGGAAATACAAGGAAGGAACGCCAAGACCTCAAGAAAACAAGTTGGACTCTTGGTTGCTACATTTAAGGGATGTACTGAATAATTCAGATACGGATTCACTTGATTTCATGCAAGATTTCAAGCTGGATTTGTTTACCGAAGAGATATATGTATATACGCCCAAAGGGGATATGCGTGTATTGCCCAAAGGGGCTACGGCATTGGATTTTGCGTTTGATATTCACTCCGAACTGGGAGCTAGATGTATCGGCGCTAAAGTCAATTATAAATTAGTGCCATTAAGCCATCCACTTAAAAGCGGCGATCAGGTAGAGGTTATTTCATCAAGCAAACAGAAGCCAGGAGATGATTGGCTGAATTTTGTGGTAACAGCCAAAGCCAAATCCAGAATTAAATACTATCTCAAAGAGCAGAAAAGAAAAATAGCTGAAGATGGTAAAGAATTACTGGAAAGCAAGTTGGGCAATATGGGGGTTCCCCTTAATGCGCATAACGCTAATGAGCTTGTTTTGTATTTTAAGAAAGCATCGCCACTAGATGTTTACTACGCTGTAGCTGTCGGTAATATTGATATAAAAGAATTAAAAGATTTTACCGTAATGGGCGATAAATTAATCGCTCCTGTAAAATTGGTTGAACCCAAGCTTATCGACAATCACCAAGAAGAAAACACTGCAAAACATAAGCCTGCAAAGGGTACTGAATTAATTATATTTGGAGAGAGTTCGGATAAAATTTTGTATAAACTTGCCAATTGCTGCCAACCAATACCAGGAGATGATGTTTTTGGTTTTATTACTGCCGGCGAAGGGCTGAAAATTCATCGTTCTGATTGTCCCAATGCCGCACGTTTATTGTCGCATTATGGGCATAGGGTAGTGAAAACAAAATGGGCAAAAAACAAGGAAATATCATTTCTTACAGGTGTTCGTATCACTGGTTTGGATGATGTGGGCGTTATCAAAAAAATCACGAACATCATATCTGATTCGCTGAATATGAATATGCGTTCTATCAGTATAGACTCGCAAGATGGCGTGTTTGAGGGAACAATTATGGTTTATGTTCACGACAAAGAAGAATTTGACCATTTGTGTACACAATTGGCTTTTTTAGAAGGTATTATTACGGTAGAACGAATAGAAACCAGTGAACAATAAAATTTCGGCAGATGCAGATACGCAACGAATTTTATATAGAGGCGATGCAGAAGCCCGAATTAGATTTTTTGAAACAAAAGGCGAAGAAAGATGCTCGCTTGCATTTTCGGATATTAAAATTCATGCTTATTGGAGCAATGCTTGTTTCTTTTGGAGGGGCATGGAAAAATATCACGCAAGGTTACATGTTTAATGTGGTAACCATATTTTCATGGGAAAATTATTTTATTACACTACTAAGCCTCACTATTATATTTCTTATTGCAATCCGAATATTGCAAAGTTCTGAATTGACCCAGATTAAAAAGGATATTCGCCAAAAAACGAAGATTATTGAAAAAGTATTGATTGAACGCAAAATCTATCTGCCGCACAACAATACCTTTCATTTTTATCTCAACTCGTTGCAAAAATTAAGCATCGAAGTGCGCAAGCAAGATTTTAATCATTGGAAAGAAGGGGATGAAATCAGTATTGAATATTCCAAAAATGCAGGCATCTATTTTGGGTATTTTTAGACACCAATTCCCGTATCTTATTCGTGTTCGATGCCTAATATTTTAAAATAAGCACCTTCAATCAATTCATTGATTCTTATCTGGCAAGCCAACCTGCTATCATGATGCGCATCGGGTAGGGTATCCAACATAGCTATTTCATCATCGCCCATTTCTGGAATTTTACTCAAACCTTCTTTCACTTGCACATGACAAGTAGCGCATAAAGCCATACCGCCGCAGGTGGCTAATATATTGTAATCGCTTGCTTTGAGTGCCTCCATGAGGCTCAGACTCATGTCGTCGGGTATCTCTAATTCTTGAACAGAACCATCACGATTTTCTACATTAAATCTTATCAGTGTCATGAATATTTTGTCAAAAGTTGTTTTAAAAAGCGTTTACCCCGTTTACGGTTGTGTATTTAAAGCTCAATCGTTGGTCGGGGAATACATACTTAAATGCACTTTGGCACATCAATGCTGCTTCGTGAAAACCACACAATATCAATTTTAATTTGCCCGGATAGGTGTTGATATCGCCTATGGCGTATATGCCTTCTATATTGGTCGAATAGTCAAAAGTATTGACTTGAATGGCTGATTTTTCAACATTCAAACTCCAATCGGCAATAGGACCTAGTTTGGGGCTGAGTCCAAAAAGAGGAATTAAATAATCGGCATTAATATTATACTCTGCATTGTCGGCACCCGCAATGGTAACTTCGTTAAGATGACCATTGCCATTAATTTTGGTAATGTTTGACTTTAAAATCAAATTGATTTTCCCTGATTCTGCAAGATGGGCTACTTTTTCGGCAGAGTCAGGAGCTCCTCTAAAGGTTTCGCCACGATGCACCAAAGTTACCCTTTTCGCTACATCCGAAAGAAAGATAGTCCAGTCCAAAGCGGAATCACCACCACCTGCCAATACGATTTCTTTATCGCGAAACAATTCGGGGTTGCGCACCATATACGCTACACCCTTACCTTCAAATTCTTCCAATCGCTCTACCGCAGGTTTGCGCGGTTCGAAACAACCTAAGCCGCCAGCTATGACCACTGCTTTGCACCGAATTTGAGTATTTTCGCTAGTTGTTACGATAAAAGATTTATCTTCTTGACGCTCTAGCTTTTCTACTCTTTCTCCTAAAGTAAAACCAGGGTTAAAAGGTTCGATTTGTTTTAAAAGATTATCCACTAATTCTTGAGCATTGATGGTAGGATAACCCGGTATATCGTAGATTGGTTTTTGCGGATAAATTTCAGAAAGTTGTCCTCCTATTTGTGGCAAAGCATCTACCAAATGGCAGCGCATTTTGAGCAATCCTGCTTCGAATACGGCAAACAAGCCCACTGGCCCAGCTCCTACAATACAGATGTCTGTTGTTATCATTTGATTAGTTCTTAATTGACGAGCAATACTTTTTGCTTAAAATTTGCGCAAAGATAGGTAATTAGGCTATTAGGTAAAAAGTTAAAAGGCTCATAGGCTCATAGTCAAACAAATTATTTATACTTTCTTATAGTTTTTAAAATGGGTAGAGGTTAATTTATCGGTTATCTTCGCAGCTAATAAATTTTGATTTTAGTTTACTCTAACGAGTAATACATAATACCGTAAAGAAGAAAATATAACTCTTGATGAAACGTTTAGCAATTTTAGGTTCTACCGGCTCCATAGGCACTCAGGCATTGGATGTCGTATCTAATCAT
The DNA here is from genome assembly GCA_030054025.1 of Phycisphaerales bacterium. Taxonomy (GTDB): domain Bacteria; phylum Bacteroidota; class Bacteroidia; order Chitinophagales; family Chitinophagaceae; genus Rurimicrobium. The sequence goes on from JASGCQ010000033.1 coordinate 16,392, forward strand.
CCCGATTTATTTCAAGTAGAGATATTATCTGCGTATGGCAATACCGATTTATTAATTGCACAGGCTTTGCAATATAAGCCGAATGCGGTTGTGGTAACGAACGAAGCAAAATACGAACTGGTTAAAAAAGCATTGGATTCGTCGCCCATAAAAGTATTTGCTGGACAGGTCGCACTGTCAGAAGTGGTGCGATGGGATAGTGTAGATATTGTATTGGGAGGAATAGTTGGTTTTGCAGGGCTTCATTCTATCTATGCAGCAGTAGATGCGGGCAAGCGTATAGCTTTAGCCAATAAAGAAACTTTAGTAGTGGCTGGTGATTTGGTCATGCGTCGTGCAGCAGAAACCGGTGCTACCATTATTCCTGTTGATAGCGAACATTCTGCTATATTTCAATGTTTGGTAGGAGAATACCACGAGTTTATTGATAAAGTTATCCTTACTGCTAGTGGTGGTCCATTCAGAGGTAAAAAGCCCAATTACTTGGTGAATGTGAAAGCTTCGCACGCTTTGCAACATCCCAACTGGACAATGGGCGCCAAAATTACGATTGATAGTGCTACTTTGATGAATAAGGGTTTGGAGATGATAGAAGCCAAATGGTTGTTTGGTCTTAGAAACGAGCAAATTGATGTAATCGTACATCCCCAAAGTGCCGTTCATTCTTTCGTTCAATTCATAGATGGTTCGCTCAAAGCACAAGCAGGCGTACCCGATATGAAATTGCCCATACAATACGCATTGGCTTATCCGCAGCGTATTACCAATAATTTCAAGCGCTATGAATTTAAAGAATTCTCCAATCTGACCTTTGAAGAACCTGATTATAAAACTTTCCGTAATCTTGCACTTGCTAAAGAGGCAATGTACAAAGGCGGTAATACCTCTTGCGTACTTAATGCAGCAAACGAGGTAACCGTACAGGCTTTTTTACAAAACAGAGTTGACTTTTTGGAAATGAGTGATATTATTGAAAAGACAATGGCTAAGGTGGCTTATATAGAACAGCCTAGTTTTGTCGATTATGAAGAAAGCGATGCAGAAGCTCGTAAATACGCTGAAGAATGGGTAAAGAAAAGCCCCTTGGCAACACACTAACAAATACAAACCAACAGAAAACATCTCAATGCAACTGAATACAATCTTATTGATGGCAGAATGGCAAGTGAAAGGCTTGCAGGTTTTCGTAGCCTTATCCTTACTCATCATCCTTCACGAATTTGGTCATTTCTTTTTTGCCAAACTATTCAAAACAAGAGTCGAAAAATTTTACCTATTCTTTGATTTTCTTTTCCCCTTCGGTAATGTGCTTCCTTTTTCACTATTCAAAAAAACGAAAGGTGATACTACCTATGGTATTGGCTGGTTTCCGTTGGGTGGCTATGTAAAAATAGCGGGCATGGTGGACGAGAGTATGGACAAAGAGCAATTGGCATTGCCTCCTCAACCTTGGGAGTACCGCTCCAAGAAGCCTTGGCAACGCTTGTTTATCATGTTGGGTGGTATTATTGTCAATGTATTGGTAGCGGTACTCATTTATTCTTCAATGTTTGCCTATTGGGGCGAATCTTATTTGCCTGCTCAAAATGTTAAATTGGGAATTTCGGCAGATAGCACAGCGCAGATGTTAGGATTTAAAAATGGAGATCTAGTCAAGAGTGTTGATGGTAAGACAGACTTGAGTTTAGAGGAGATTAATCAATTAATATTACTAGACGAAACAAAGTCTGTTACTGTATCAAGAGATGGACAAGACGTAGTGATTCCAACAGGTACAATTGCTTCAGGGAAAATGATACAGAATAAGAAGCCCCAAATATTAATGGCTCAATACCCCTTTGTGATTTTAGAGGTTAATCCCAAGTCTTTAGCTGATAAAATGGGCTTAAAAAGTGGTGATAGTATTATTGCAGTTAATCATGTACCTGCACCCTATTTTAGTGATTTTAAAATGTTGCTCGACAATGCAAAAGTGGGTACTCCTTTTCAACTAACGGTTATAGGCAAAGACCACACTTTAAGGGAATTAAAGTCGGTAATTCCTAGTGCAAGAAAAATAGGAATTGGATTGAAAAATGCTGCGGATTATTTTGAAACCAAAAAAATAAAATATGGTTTTTTTGCTTCAATTGGTCGTGGTGTTTCATATACTGGCGAAAGGTTTAGCCTCTATGTTTCTAACTTCAAATTGCTATTTACCTCAAAAGACGTGAAACTTAATGAAAACCTTGGTGGTATAGCCAGTTTTGCCAAAATCTTCCCCGGAAAATTTGATTGGCAAGGTTTTTGGATGTTGACTGCATTTATTTCAGTAATTCTGGCTTTTATGAATTTATTGCCCATTCCGGGTCTTGATGGGGGTTATGTTGTCTTCTTGCTATGGGAAATTATCACCGGTCGTAAAGTAAACGATAAAGTAATGGAAGTGGCTACCACTATTGGTTTAGTACTCTTGCTCGCATTTATGCTCTATGCCAATGGTTTGGATGTTTTAAGAGCATTAAAGTAGTTGAACAAAAGAATATTATATTAAAAGCTATCTCGAAAGGGATAGCTTTTTTTGTGTGACCTTAAAGCTGTATAGAATGTACCTTTCTTTTAATTCGTGTGAAATATTAGCCTGTTCCAAAATCCTAAAGTATCTTCGCACACTATTTTTTGAGTACAATGACAGCAGCAGAAATTCGCCAACAATTCCTTGATTTTTTTCAATCAAAGCAACACGCTGTGATGCCTTCCGCACCCATAGTGGTCAAAAACGACCCAACCCTTTTGTTCATCAATTCGGGTATGGCACCTTTTAAAGATTATTTTTTGGGCAATAAGCCTGCACCACATAAGCGCATAGCCGATACGCAAAAATGCTTGCGCGTGAGTGGTAAGCACAACGACCTCGAAGAAGTAGGTGTAGATACCTATCACCACACGATGTTCGAAATGTTGGGCAATTGGAGCTTTGGCGATTATTTTAAGAAGGAAGCTATCGAATGGAGTTGGGAATTACTGACAGAAGTTTACAAATTAGACAAAGACCGTCTTTATGTCACTGTTTTTGAAGGAGACGAGAAGGAGGGATTAGATTTTGACCAAGAATCTTATGATGAGTGGAAAAAATATATAGCCGAAGACAGGATTCTCCGTGGTAATAAAAAAGATAATTTTTGGGAAATGGGCGATACTGGACCTTGTGGACCTTGCTCCGAAATCCATGCAGACTGCCGTTCTGCCGAAGAACGTGCTCATGTAGCAGGTGCTACATTGATTAATGCCGACCACCCGCAAGTGATAGAGATTTGGAACAATGTGTTTATGCAATTTAGCCGTATGAAAGACGGTAGTTTGCAGCCCTTACCTGATCGTCATGTGGACACGGGTATGGGATTTGAGCGTTTGGTTCGTGTATTGCAAGGCAAACAAAGCAACTATGATACGGATGTATTTACCAGTACGATTACTGCTATCGAAACCATTACCAACAAAAAATACGATTACAGCGATAGCAAACAAGCCATTGCTTTTCGAGTCTTGAGCGACCATATCCGTGCGATATCCTTCACCATTGCCGATGGACAATTGCCAAGCAATACAGGAGCGGGGTATGTCATTCGCCGCATTTTGCGCCGCGCCGTTCGTTATTATTATTCCTACCTTGATTATAAGCAACCTTTGCTGCATCAATTGTTGCCAGTGATTGCAATGCAGTTCGACACGGTTTTTCCCGAATTGAAAAAGCAAGAAGATTTTGTAGCCCGTGTGATTAAAGAAGAGGAAGAAGCCTTTTTAAGAACGCTTGAAAAGGGCTTGAAGAAGATGGATGAAATTATCAAACAAACTTCAACGGTAATTAATGGTAAAGAGGTTTTTGAATTGTACGATACCTATGGATTCCCCATTGACCTTACTCGGCTAATAGGTTCAGAAAATGGGTTAGAGGTCGACGAAGCAGCTTTCGAAGCTAAAATGCTCCAACAAAAGACACGCTCTCGTGCTGCTACAGCAATAGATACCGAAGATTGGATAGAGGTGCATGAGGTAGCGAAAAATATTTTCGTGGGTTATGATGATTTGAATGTAGCGACTAAGGTTGCGCGTTACCGAAAGGTAAAAGCCAAAGGCAAAGAGCAATTTCAAATCGTTTTAGAAACTACGCCATTCTATGCCGAGAGTGGTGGGCAGGTAGGTGATGTGGGCGAATTGATGATGGGCAGTGAAAAACTAAACATCACAGATACTAAGAAAGAGAATGACTTAATCATTCATTTTGCAGATAGCTTATTAGAGGATATGAGTTTGCCTGTAACGGCAAAAGTGAATTGGGAAAAACGCATCGAAACGACCTACAATCATACGGCTACGCATCTGATGCACGCCGCATTGCGTCAAGTACTCGGCACGCATGTGGCACAAAAAGGTTCGTTAGTGAATGCTGATATTTTGCGCTTCGACTTCTCTCATTTTAGTAAAATGACGGATGAAGAAATCCGTAAAGTGGAGGAAATCGTGAATGAAAAAATTCGGAAAAATATTCCTGTTGTCATCAAAGAATTGCCCAAAGAAGAGGCCGTGAAATTGGGTGCAATGGCTTTGTTTGGCGAAAAATATGGTGATACCGTCCGTGTAGTAACGATAGACCCTAATTATTCGATAGAGCTTTGTGGTGGCACGCATGTAGGCCATACGGGTATGATAGGCGTATTTACCATCACCGCAGAGTCGGCAGTAGCTGCAGGTGTTCGCCGTATCGAAGCCCTGACAGGCGCAGCGGCAATGCGTTACTTTGTTGATAAAGTGAGTCAACACAAGCAAATTGCCGAATTGCTTAAAGCTAAAGACCCTTTCAAGACTGTTGAAAAACTCATTGAAGACAAGAATGCGTTAGAGAAGAAATTAGAAGCCTTAGAAAACAAAGAATTGGCTGTCATGGCTAAAGAATTAGTGACAAAAACGACATCAATCAATGGAACTAATTTCCTCGGACTTTCCATCAGTATTTCTTCTACTGATGCGCTACGCAAATTAGCGGCTCAATTGAAACCATTACTCAACAATGCTCTAGTAGTTTTGACTAGTGTAGTAGAAGAAAAGGCACAAGTATTGGTAATGGTAGACGAGGCTTTGGTAACCAGTAAAAATTTAGACGCATCAAAACTCATCAAAGAACAAATTGCGCCTTTGATAAAAGGTGGCGGAGGTGGTCAAAAAACAATGGCAACCGCTGGTGGTCAAGACACCAGCCAATTGGACAAAGTAATTGAAACGATAAAAACTCTATTGTAAAACAGAGCTTTACTTTTTAAAATTAAAATTCGCAATCACTGGATTGTGATCTGAAAGATTAGGTGTGGAGATACTTTTATAACCTAATAACTGAATTGCATTATCATCGTAAAAAATATAGTCAATGCGCAAAGTGGGGGAAATTAGATTATAGGTTCTGCCCAATCCTTTTCCTTTTTTCACAAAAGCGTCTTGTAATTCGCCTTTGATGGTATTGTAGGTATAAGAACAAGGTACATCATTGAGGTCGGCACAAAGTATAGAAGGGTAGGGGCTTTTGTCCATTTCGGCACGAGCAAGAATGGCTTGAGGTGCCCGTTTTACATAGGCATTGTGCATTTTTTCGAGAAAGGTTTTCGAATATTTTTTATTTTTTTCCAGTTGCTCTGTATTGTTTTTAATTTCTTCGATTAAGGCTTTTTCTTTATCGGCGAGCAGGAATGATTGAAGATGTACTACAAATAAGCGGACCTTTTGCTCATTGGGTAGTGTTACATCGCAGCGCATCATTTTGATGTATTGGTCTATGGATATTTCTTCAAAATTAGACAATGGGTATTTTGAATAAACAGCATTACCAATATAGATTTTAGCACCATAATCATTGTCGTACATAAAGCGATATTCTTTGTAACCTGCTTTTTTAAAATAATTGCTGGCTTCTTTATTACTCCCATCTGTGTTGGTATAAAATTCAATCATACAAAACACATCGGGTTGTTGTTTTTCTACTAAAGAAAAAATTTGTTTAGGTCTTTTTTTGTAAAATGGTTTATCGAAAAGCCCTAGCCCGTGCACATTCCAGCTCATAATCTTGAGTCCGTTGAGTTGAGGCTCCATATTATTAGTACTGAAAAAATTAAGTCCCCAAATAGGTAATATCATTTTATACGCAATGGCTAATACTGTTACGGGCAATAAGCTGCGCCATTTTTTTCGAGTAAAGAGCCAAATAAAAATGAAAGCAAAATTTGCCAATAGAGGGAATGCTGTACTAAGGCTCAGTATGCCGATATATTTGACATCGGCAGGATTAGTGCTGGATGAATACCAACAGAGTAATAACCAGAAAGCCATGCCGATATTCACCAAGAATAGGGTATGGCTGAGTAATGCTCTAATGAATGTGCTTATTTTTTTCAATCCTGCAATTTAATGTCTTTGTGGCAATAAAAAGGGGTAACGTAAAAACGTTACCCTCTATGATATTATGTTATAAACTTCAATTAATGTTGAGCTGCTTTAAAACGTTTAAATGCCTCATTCAATTTTGGAGTAACTTCTAAGGCGTCTCCAATAACACCATAGTCGGCAGCTTTAAAGAAAGGTGCTTCGGGATCTTTATTAATTACAACAATTGTTTTGGAGCCATTAACACCGGCAAGATGTTGGATAGCACCTGAAATGCCGATGGCAATGTACAAATTAGGACGAATGGTTCCTCCTGTTTGTCCTACATGCTCATGATGCGGACGCCAGTGAGCATCGGCTACGGGGCGGGAACAAGCAGTAGCGGCACCCATTGTAGCGGCTAAATCTTCGATAACCCCCCAATTTTCAGGTCCTTTCAATCCACGTCCTCCGCTCACAACCAATTCTGCTTCCCCCAATGGTACAGTGCCCGTTACTTTGTTGGTTTCTTTCACTTGGATAGCAAAGTCTTTAGCATCAAATGATACCGATAAGGCCTCTACACTAGCAGCACCTTCTCCTTTTTGCACTTGAAAGCTATTAGCTAATAAGGTTAATACTTTTATTTCGGTAGTAATATTAACGAAGGCAAATGCTTTGCCACCAAATACGTTTCTTTTTACTACAAATCCGTTGTTCATATCGGGGTAAGAAACGGCACCTACAGCCAAACCGGCCTTGAGGCGAGAGGCTACCTGTGGGGCAACTGTTTTGCCTACAACATCATGGGGAGCAACAATTACTTTTGCGCCTTCTTTTTCGGAAGCAGCAACAATAGCTTTAGTGTAAGCACGTGCAGATAATTGATTTAATTGTGTATCGGCAACATGCAATACTTTGGTCGCTCCATAAGCACCCAAGCTCGCCATTGCTTCCTTATTACAAGTACCCAATACGAGTGCTGTGGCAGTTTTGCCCATGTTTTTGGCTACAGTCGATGCGTATTGTACCAATTCAAATGATTTTTTTTTGAAGTTGCCTTCTATATTTTCTACTAAGACTAAAACGCTCATTGTATCTTTATTAAAAATGAATTAAATAACTTTTGCTTCGTTGTGTAATGTTGCTACAAGTTCGTCCATTTGATCAATGGTAAACATTTTTACACCTGTTTTTGCAGGGGGCATTTCGTAAGCAACAATTTTACTCAGTTCAGCTATATCAGCAGCAGGAACAACTTTTAAAGGCTTGGTGCGGGCTGCCATGATACCACGCATATTGGGAATACGCGCTTCTGCCATACCTTTTTGGCAACTCAGCACCAAAGGCAAAGGGCAATTGACAACTTCTTCTCCGCCTTCTATTTCGCGAGTTACCAAAGCTGTACCCGATGCAACATCCAATTTGCTGGCAAAACCAATATAATTAGCATCAATTTGGTCAGCAAGCATTGCGCCTACCGCTCCATTGTTGTAATCTGTTGTTTCTTTACCCGTAAGAATAAGGTCATAATTTTCAGATTGTGCATAAGCGGCTATTTGAGCCGAAATAACATAAGGATCATTGCTGTCAGTATCAATACGGATGGCTTCATCGCCACCAAGAGCTAATGCTTTTCGGATTATAGCTTCTGCATCTGCACGACCCACCGTTACAAGGTTTACGGCTGTAGCTGCACCACTTTCTTTCAATTCCAATGCGCGTACCAAGGCATACCATTCATCGTATGGATTGATAACCATTGTTACGCCTTGTGTGCTGAATTGGGTATTGTTGTCGCTAAAAGCAATTTTGGTAGTTGTATCCGGCACCGGACTAATACAAACTAAAATCTTCATTATTTGATATATTATTTGGATGGCAAAAGTAGTTAAAAAATGTCTTGTAAAAGGTTTAAATTGCTATAAAAGCATTGTGAAATTTGATATTGATTCAGAGGCTTTAGTAATCTTCTTCTCCGCCACCAGTATCCATTATGGCATCACTGACCGAGTCGTCGTCGTTGCCGTCACTGCCATATCCTTCAGCCATTTCATCGGCACCTAAATCATATTTTTCTTCGATTTCCATCAACAAATCGGTGCCGCCGCCCAGCTTGTATTGACTAGGAGCCATACCTTCTTTTCGGGTGCACAAAGGGTAGGTTTTTTGGGTACTCATTTCATTGCTGATGCCAATCAATTCGACCAAGAAAGTCCATTTTTTTTGTGGGTCATATTCGTAGATGAATTTTTGGTCGGGAACGCCTACCAAGGCGGATACTGGTGTTTTGACCATAGAAAGGGCAGGCGCATCTTTTTTGTTTACTAATACTTCCGTAGAAAGTATGCTGAATCGCTCCCAACGGTCGTTGCTTTCAAAAAATTGAGCACTGTGTTTTCCGTCAAATTCGTAGCATTTCACAATAGCAAGGTGAAAATCCAAAAAGGTTTGAGAAGAAATAATATCAATATCTCTATAGATTAAGTCATCTTCTTCCCAATAAACTCTAAACTTCAATAGTGGCATGAGTCAAAAGTAAAGGTTTTGAAGACAAAGAATGAAGTGGCAGGATTATATTTTATAAAAAAACCGCTACAGTTGAGTAGCGGTTGTATTCAGAATAAATGCAAAAAGATTATTGCTTTAGTATTTGTCGGGCAATTTTGTTGCCCTTGTCATCGGTCAGTTGAAGGATATAAAGACCCTTAGCAAGGCTCGATAGGTTGATGTCTTCGATTTCGTTGTTCATTGTTTGCTGCGACACGATTCGACCTTCAGAACTGTATAAGATGAGTTGCGTACCTTTCTGTGCATGGCTAATATATAAATTCTCGTTTGCAGGGTTGGGGTATATTTTTACATTGCTTGATACATCCACATTTTTTACTGAAAGACTACCTTTAACAGCAATTTTTCCGCTTCGGAATGTATCTGCATCTATCCAAGCTGTGATTTCAATAGAGTCTGAAATAGACGGTGCAGTATAAAAAGAACGCACAACATTTCCCGTATCAATCCAGGATGAAAGTGGGGCAAAGTTGCCTTTTGACGCAGTGAAATTTCCTTTGATACTACGAAGTGTTAAGGTATCAATAATTCCCGGAATTTCTATAAAGAAATAAGCTTCTAGTTTAAAAGTGCTTAATGTTGGAGGTATAGGAAGGCCATCATTTAACCACCACCTAAGAGTGGCTTTTGTAGGAGGTATAAAGCTATCCAAAGTTCCTCTAAGATAAGAACCAGTAATTAGGGGTAACATATCATTCTGTCCCCACCAACAACTATCAGTATATAAACCCAAAAAGTTCAATAGGCTTTAATCTTCTAATGACCGTCAATAGGTTTT
>JASGCQ010000034.1 GCA_030054025.1 Phycisphaerales bacterium
AATCCTTAATATGAAACGTATTACATTTACATTCAACCACTTAGAAACAAAAAAATTATTGACGGTCATTAGAAGATTAAAGCCTATTGAACTTTTTGGGTTAAAATAATATTTTTTATAGAAGAACTTAGGCAGACAAGGGTATCTTTGTTGCTGACAAAACAAATCGGTATGATTAACAAGAATCATCATTACACAGTTGCCGTAGAATGGACAGGAAATAAGGGATTAGGTACTGAAAATTACGAAGTGTATGACCGTAGCCATACCGTGCAGGTATCGGATAAGCCCTTAATAGAATGTTCTTCAGACACTCCTTTTCGAGGAGATGCGGTAAAATATAATCCCGAAGACTTTTTTGTTTCGTCCTTAGCCACTTGCCACATGCTTTGGTATCTGCATCTTTGTGCCGATAATAATATTGTAGTACATACTTATAACGATAAGGCAGAAGGTGTACTCGAAGTATCTACAGACAAACCAGGCCATTTTTCTTCAGTTACCTTACATCCCGAAGTGGGAGTAGCAGAAGCATGGATGCTGGATAAAGCAAATGAATTACATACCGACGCACATAAAAAATGCTTCATTGCCAACTCTTGCAATTTCCCGATAGATATAAAACCAACTAGTATAGTTGCAGGTATTTAAAAAAACTTTTGATATTCAAATTATGCTCCACAAGACAAAGATTGTTGCTACAGTAGGCCCTGCTTGTAATACATACGAAAAACTTTTAGCATTAGTACAAGAAGGAGTCAATGTTTTCAGGCTCAACTTTAGTCATGGCACTCACGAACAACACTACGATGTTATCCAACACATCAATAAGATTAACGCTGCGTTCCCTTTTAACATTGCTATTCTAGCTGATTTGCAAGGTCCTAAATTAAGAGTAGGGGAGATTGAAAATGGCGTATTGCCCTTACATAAAGGAGAAGTATTTCATTTTACCAACGAGAAAAGACTAGGCAACTTAGATGGCGTTTATTTGTCTTATCCCAACTTTTATAATGACGTGAAAGTAGGAGAGACCATCATGATTGATGATGGTAAAATTGAAGTAAAAGTATTGGAAATAGGCGCAGATAATCGTGTAAAAGTAGAGGTGACAACTCCCGGCGACCTGACTTCTAAAAAAGGGATTAACCTTCCCGACACTAAAATTTCTTTACCCTCGCTTACCGAAAAGGATTTAGAAGATATTGACTTTATCGTCCACAACAGTATAGACTGGGTGGCACTTTCCTTTGTGCGTACAGCAAAAGACATTCAATCGCTTCGAGATATTTTGAAGCAAAAGGGACATGATGCCAAGATAATAGCCAAGATTGAAAAACCTGAGGCATTAGAAAATTTGAGAGAAATTATACTCGCATCTGATGCGGTAATGGTAGCAAGAGGAGATTTAGGTGTAGAATTGCCCTTAGAACGCATACCGATGATACAGAAAGAAATTGTGCGCAAATGTATTCATCGTGCCAAGCCCGTAATTATAGCTACACAAATGATGGAGAGTATGATGGATCGTACCCGCCCCAATCGAAGCGAAATCACGGATGTTGCCAATGCAGTGTACGAAGGAGCAGATGCTGTAATGTTGAGCGGAGAAACGGCAATGGGGCAATATCCTGAATTAGTCATTCGTACCATGGTCAATATCATTAACGAAGTAGAAAAAGAAGAAACCGTGTATAATCGTAATTTGGTTCCACAAGCTCATTCGCCATCATTTATGAGTGATGCCTTGTGTTACAATGCTTGTGAAATGTCACGCGATGTAAAAGCAAACGCTTTGATTGGGATGACACAATCTGGATATACCGGTTTTATGCTCTCTAGCTATCGTCCACGTTCGCCATTATTTGTGTTTACCAAAACCCAGTCATTGGTGAATCAATTGAGCTTGAGCTGGGGGGTGCAGGCATTTTACTATGAAATGGAGGAGAGTATTGATAAAATTATTTCGGATCAGATTGATTTTCTAAAGCGAAAAGGCTTACTTCAAGTAGGCGATGTAGTGGTCAATACTTGCAGCACGCCAGTTGCTGAACATTTACCCACAAATACGATAAAGATTACTAAAGTAAAATAGTTGAACTCATTCTTTGACAAATCAATTTTTGCGCCTCGGCAATAATTTTATTTCGCACAAAAAAGAATTGTTTATAAGTACTGTTGTCCGAGATAAATTTCACAATAAGGGTGGCTATTGGGTCACTCTTTTTCAATTTTGCTGCAACTAAACAAACAACATTGATATATGGACAAAAGTAGCGATTATGTCCAGACAGCCGATATTTACCCAAGTGTTTTTTGTGATAGATGACCTGTTTAATACAAGCTGCCTACAAGCAGCACCATGCCCAGTTTTATAAAATATACCGCCGCAGCCCTACACGATCAGTGGTTTTACGAATGTATTAAAGAACTACCCGACGGCGCCATCATTAGCTTCGACAAGGTCTATTTTTCATAAAATAGTTATACTTTTAGATTTGTGAAGTAATTCTAAAAAGCTTTTATTTTTTTTTCGGTAAAAACTTTTCATTTCAATACCTTTGCGCCTCAAATTTAAAATTAAAGCATTTCATAAAAGACTTTTGGTAACAAAAAATAAATTAAGAATATGGCATCTGTAACGAGAGAAAACATTGCAAAGCTACAAGATAAAATAACTGTGAAATTGTCGAAAGAAGATTTTATGCCTTCTTTCGAAAAATCTTTGAAAAATTATACGAAAATCGCGAATGTACCGGGTTTTCGAAAAGGAATGGTTCCTATTGGAATGGTCAAAAAAATGTACGGACAATCTGTGTTTCATGAAGAAATCATTCGTACGGCAAGTCAGCAATTAGAAGATTATTTGAAGAACGAAAAGTTAGCCATTTTTGCCCAACCGATGTTGATACCTGATTCTCCTCGACAGGTAATGGATATGAATGCGCCAACGGATGTTGATTTTGCATTCGAAATTGGTATCAAGCCCGAATTTAGCATTCCTGCTATTGACAATAAAACAGCATTGACCAAATATAAAATTGAGGTAAGTGATACTATGGTGAACGATGAGGTAGAGCGCATTGCTCGCCGTTATGGTAAGCCCGAAGATAAAGATGTTGTTGACTCTAAAGAGGATATTGTTTATGTAACTTTCCAAATAGCCGACAATGATGCTGCTGAAAAAGTAGAAGATACTGCTATTTTGGAACGTTATCCGGATCAATTACAAAGCTTATTGCAAGGCAAAAAAGCTGACGATACTTTAGTGATTCGTCCTTCAGAAATTTGTACGCCAGAAGAGTTGCCTTTGTTCTTGACGAATACCTTAAAGAATGAATTGGCTGCGGAAACTAATTTCAAATTGACTTTGACCAAAGTTGCAAAAATTACACCTGCTGCTATAGACGAAACTCTATACAAAAAAATGTTTAAAGGTGCAGATGCGACAGACGAGGCTACCTTCCGTAATATGATTCGTGCCGAATTGGGTAGAGAATACGAGAATATTACATTGAAGCGTTTGAACGATGAGATTTACGAGTTGCTGGTGCACAATACACCATTTGAAATTCCAGTGTCTTTCTTGAAACGTTGGTTGAAAGAAGGTAAAGATGAACCCAAAACTGAAGCAGAGGTAGAACAAGAATTTCCTGCATTCGAACATCAGTTGCGTTGGACTTTGATTTCAGACAAAATGATTAACGACAATAAAATTGCTGTTTCTTTGGAGGAGGTAAATGAAGATATCAAAGCAAGGCTATTGTCTTATTTTGGAATGCAGGCAGGAGAAGAAGTTCCTTGGATGGAAGGCTATATGCAGAAGATTGTAAAAGACGAAAAAACCTTGAACGAAACTTATCAGCGTTTGATGTTTGATCGTTTGTTTCAATTCTTGCACAGTCAATTGAGTATTAGTGAAACTTCAATTGATGAAGAGGCTTTCTTCAAATTGCAAGACCCTCATGCGGCACATCATCATCACGCACATTAATCTTTTGAAATGTTCATTTAATAGAGGAGGCAGTAGGGATTTTTTACTGCCTCTTTTTTATGTTTGTAACAAAAATGACTGTTGTACTAAAAACGCCAACAAGAAATAATCGTGTTGGCGTTTTTAATTATGAAAATTACATTTAAGTATTACACATCAATCTTGGCATACTTTGCATGGCTTTCGATGAATTCACGACGAGGCGGTACTTCATCGCCCATCAGCATTGCAAAAATCCTGTCGGCTTCTGCGGCACTGTCAATTGAAATTTGTTTTAAAGAGCGCGTTTCCGGATTCATGGTGGTACTCCACAATTGTTCTGCATTCATCTCTCCAAGGCCTTTATAACGCTGAATGCCTACACTGTCCTCTTTGCCATTAGCCATCCGGGCTACTGCACGTTTACGGTCATCTTCTGTCCATGCATATTCCTCATCTTTACCTTTTTTCACCAAATAAAGTGGAGGTTGTGCCAGATAAACATAACCTTGCTGTACTAGGTCGTTCATATAGCGGAAGAAGAACGTCAAAATCAAGGTAGCGATATGCGAACCATCCACATCGGCATCGGTCATGATGATGATTTTGTGATAGCGCAATTTCGACAAGTTCAAAGCTTTCGGGTCTTCGGGAGTGCCAATGCTTACTCCTAAAGCGGTGAACATATTCTTAATCTCCTCGTTTTCGTATATCTTGTGTTCTTGTGCTTTTTCTACGTTGAGAATTTTACCACGCAAAGGTAATATGGCTTGGAAGTGTCGGTCACGACCTTGCTTGGCGGTACCACCTGCCGAATCTCCTTCCACAAGATACAATTCACAACGCTCAGGGTCTTTGTCGGAGCAATCCGCCAATTTGCCAGGCATACCGCCACCGCTCAGTACGTTTTTGCGTTGCACCATCTCGCGCGCCTTACGGGCTGCTGCACGAGCTTGAGCGGCAATAATTACTTTGTCAATAATGATTTTGGCTTCTTTGGGATGTTCTTCTAAATAAGCCTCCAATACACGGCTTACCGATACGTCCACAACACCCATCACATCATTGTTTCCCAATTTTGTTTTGGTTTGTCCTTCAAATTGGGGTTCGGGGACTTTTACCGATATAATGGCACTCAAACCTTCACGAAAATCGTCTCCAGTAATTTCTACTTTTGCACGTTCGAACAATTTATTCTTGTCGCCATAAGATTTGAAGACACGAGTAATGGCTCTACGAAAACCAGCAACGTGCGTTCCTCCCTCAATTGTGTTGATATTATTGACATAAGAAAAGATGTGCTCACTATATGAAGTATTGTAGCTTAGGGCTACATCTACCGCTACATTCGTTTCGGCATCATGAGTTTCTACATAAATGGGGAAAGGCAATAAGGGGTCGCGTTTGCCATTTCGGTCGAGCATTTGTACAAATTCTACAATGCCGCCTTCGCTAAAGAAGTGCTCTACGATAGCAGCTCCATTATCGTCTTGTTCACGCTCATCCGTCAAGGTAATGCGAATGCCTTTGTTTAGGAAAGATAATTCGCGTAAACGAGCCGCTAAAATTTCGCGTACATAAACATTTTCCTTGAAAATTGTAGTGTCCGGTAAGAAGTGAACGTGCGTCCCCCTTTTGCTCGCAGCACCAATCTCTCGAACAGGATATTTAGGAATACCACAAGAGTATTCTTGTTCAAATTTTTTGCCTTCGCGCTCTACAGTTACATGCAGCATACTACTCAAGGCGTTTACGCAACTCACACCCACACCATGCAAACCGCCCGATACCTTGTAAGAATCTTTATCAAATTTACCGCCGGCATGCAATACGGTCATGACCACTTCTAGTGCCGAGCGACCTTCTTTCTCGTGCATACCCGTAGGAATACCACGTCCGTCATCTTGCACACTGATAGAATTATCCGGATGGATAATGACTTCGATATGTGTGCAATGTCCAGCAAGAGCTTCATCTATAGAGTTGTCAACAACTTCGTACACCAAGTGATGCAATCCTTTGACACCAATGTCGCCGATATACATTGCAGGACGTTTACGTACTGCCTCGAGACCTTCTAATACTTGAATACTATTGGCACCATAATCTGAGGGCATCTTTAACGCTTCGTTTTCTTTACTCATTATTTTTTATAAAAAAGATTTGATCTTTATGGTAAAATAGATGCTTTAAAATAGGAGAAACAACCTTTTTGAAAAGCCTTACAAAAGTAACGAAAAAGAAGGGTATTTCCTATTAAAAAATGCCTGTTCAAAAGAGCAAACCTTTAATGTGAATAACCATTCACGATTTTGTGGAAATTTAGTTGCGAATAGCCCATTTACTCGGCGAATATATTCAAAGTTTTTCCAAAAGCATCTTCAAAAATGCGCAAAAGGGTAGAGTAGCGTAAGTCGCAATTGCCATTTTCTATTTTAGAAATATAGCTTTTTTGAGTGCCTATTTTATCGGCTAATTGTTGTTGGGTCATCCCTGCTTCTATACGTGCTGCTTTAATCATCTCGCTCAAGGCATAAAATTTGGCTTGGGTTTCGAAAGCATTTCTGTTTTCGCTGCCCTCCAAGCCCAATTCACGGTCTAGCAATTCTTCAAAAGTGAGTTGTTTTTTCTTTGCCATCCTTACAAAGTTTTCAAACAGCGTTGATACATCTGTATGGTGTTTTCTAAGCCATAATACAAAGCGTCTGCTATCAAAGCATGACCGATGGACACTTCTGCAAGTTGTGGGATATTTTGTGCAAAATAAGCAAGGTTGTAACGGTCTAAATCATGTCCTGCATTGATGCCCAAGCCTTTAGCCGTCGCAGCATTTGCCGCCGAAATATACTCCTTTATGGCTTCCGCTTTGTTGGACTGAAAATGGCTGGCATAATGCTCGGTGTATAACTCAATACGGTCGGTGCCGGTATCAAAAGCAGCTTCGGCGAGCGATACCATAGGGGCAACAAAAATAGAAACACGTATACCCTCTTTTTTGAACACGGCTACTATATCTCGCAGATATTTTGCTTCTTTAATGGTGTCCCAACCATGATTGCTGGTCAGTTGTCCTAAAGCGTCAGGCACAAGGGTTACTTGATGCGGTTTTACCTCAAGTACCAATTGGACAAATTTATCTTCGGTAGGGTTTCCCTCGATATTAAACTCGGTAGTGATGTAAGGCATGATTTCGCGTACATCAGCATAGCGGATATGGCGTTCATCAGGGCGGGGGTGTACGGTGATACCGTCGGCACCAAATTGCAAGCAGTCTATGGCTGCTTGCAAAACATTGGGATTATTGCCGCCTCTACTATTGCGTAGGGTAGCTATTTTGTTGATATTGACAGATAGTTTGGTCATCTGTGCAAAGGTAACCAGATAATTATATTGCCTAGTTAATCACCGTGATTAACTTCAATATAGTTTCTTTTTCATTCCTTATTTGTAGTAAATAGATTCCGTTCGTCAAATAGCTAATATCCATTTGATTGTCAGAGTTGCTAATTTCTTTTTGGGCGAAATGTCTGTCATCTAAGCCCAATATCTTTATATGACCATGAACCTGAATGTTGTTGAAGCGTATATTTAGTAAATTGCTTGCAGGGTTGGGGTAGATTTGGAAGTTGTTTTCGTTTGTTTTTTCTTCGATATTGGTGGGAACATAATCGCAATCCCATTTGTCGGCAACAAACTTTTCATCAATTTCTTTATCATGATAACAACGAAGATCTTCTGTGAAATCTGCTACGACTGTTAACAGAGGAATCGAAATAATGTTTGCGCTATAAAATCTTCCTAATCGTTCTGTGTACTTTAGATTGGTCAGAGGATAAATTGCTTTGGTATCAATGGTCCTCAAGGGAATGCCATCAATAATAGATGTATCAACTTTAGATGCTAGAACCTTAAATGTTTTGAATGATTTATAAAACTGAATTGGAGCTGCATAGGTCAAGGTGTCACCAGCCTTTACATCAAAAATATAGAGTGGAGTAAACGATTTTAGAGAGTCGTGGAAATACAATATAGTATCTCCGGATGTGTAGAAATAATGCGATTTTAAAATCTCTTTTGATCCGTCTAATAAAGAGCTTATGCTGATTACTTTAGAACAAGAATGCCCTTCGTAAAAAGTGTCTTTTTCGACCATGAATTTATTATTATATACTGATGGGTCTCCATGATGATAATAATTCCAAAACTGCGCCTTGCGACGCAAAGACAGTTTGAGCTATAGAATTTATACTAAGGGAAATTGTACATAGCAGTAAAATAACAAGTGCTCTCATGCCAATCCTTTTTTTTGTTGATGAATAGTCTTCAACAATGAGCCAAAGCTAATTTATGCTTATTCATCTTTACTCAAAATAAAAAACCTCTGCATGTTCATCTGATGCAATATCCATACGTTTGCCTTCTTCGAATATGCCGTATAAAGCACTGCCACTGCCACTCATAGAGGCATAAATGGCTCCTGCTTTGTATAGGTTTTCTTTAATAGTGGCTAATGAGGGATGGCTTGCAAAAATGGCGGGTTCAAAATCGTTGCGAATAGAATCTTTCCATTGGCTGATGGGCAGAGTGTTTATCTGTTCGAGATGAAATGGGGCGGGCTTAGGTGTTAATTTGCTGAATGCTGCTGCTGTTGATACATGCAGTTTCGGGCAAATGACTTGTATGCTATAAGGGCTTAGCTCTAAGGCTATTGGGCTTAATAGCTCTCCCCTTCCTTTGGCCAATTGGGCTGTGTTGTAAATAAAAAAGGGACAGTCGCTGCCTAGTTGAAAAGCCAAATCGGCTAATTGCGCATCGGAAAGCTCAAGTGCAAAATATTTGTTGAGCAGGCGCAGCATAAATGCTCCATCTGCCGAACCTCCGCCCAAGCCAGCACCCATCGGTATGGCTTTGAGTAAATGAATCTGGATGGGAGCAACTTGTTCGGGGTATTGTTGTTGTATGAGCTCAAATGCTTTCCAAACAAGATTTTGATGCGGGTTGCCTTTTATGGTTTTCCCTGAGATGCGCAGTGTGCTCTCTTCGCTTGTAGGCAGTACCTCCAAGGCATCTTTGAGCATGGGCAAAGGGTAGAATATAGTTTCAAGATTGTGATAGCCATCGGAACGTTTCTCGGTTACGTACAATCCAATATTGATTTTGGCGTTGGGGAAGTGTAGCAAGTGTTATGATTTGGGTAGCAAGATACGCCAAGAGTTTATTTCAACAATTCGCAAGGCTTCATATTAGTCGCTTTTTTGAAGGCTGTGCTGAAATGCGAAATGCTGCTATAGCCTAAACTTAGAGCTACTTCACTAACGGTATAGCCTTCAGTTTGCAGCAATTCCTTGGCTTTGCTGATGCGCAAATGTTGTTGGTATTCGTTGATGGTTTTGCCAAACATAGTTTTGAAACCCTTTTTGAGATAGCATTCGTTGATGGCTACTCGGCGGGACAGTTCTTTGATTGACAGCACTTGGTCGTATTCTTTTTCAAGAATATCCCTAGTCTGTAATACTTTTTCGCGTTCTTTATTATTGCTCAAAAAGCTACAAGCAGGAACAGAGTAGGTGTCATTAATACTACCGATTTGGCTGATGGCTTTCCGAAGCAATTGCAGGCTCAATGCTATGTGCTGTAGTTTCTCTGCAAATTCGGACTGAGCGGGGTTGTTTAATAATTCATGGATAAAAGAAGCCGTTTCTTTGCAATAATTAATTTGTAATCCGGCATTGTTTTCACTAAATACCTCTTCGGAGAGAATATCGAAGTCATCCCACTGGTTCAAAAAGTCTGGTTCGAAAAAAACCGAAACAACTACTGCTGTGCTATGCGCTGTGAGGTGGTGTTTTAAATACAATAATTGGATGGATTGTTGTGCATTTTCAGTCTTCGGGCAGATAATCTGACCAAACTGACCAGGTAATCGCTCTTCTGGAAAATTGACCGTACTGCTTTGTATGCTGATGCTTTTGTTCAGTATGCGTTTTTCATTGGCTACAACCAATACGTTTTCGCCCAACAAATGTTGAACAGCGTTTAAGGCGTCGGCACGTAATTGGGTAGATTGCATTGCAGGGCAAAGGTAGTTTTTGTATCTGTATCAAAGCCGGTGTACGAAAATAAAAAAGTCGCTCGAATGTCATTTTTCGAGCGACGTTTTTAGATTTTATTCTACGACTAATATTTTATAAATTTGAAGCTGGCTTTGCCTTCTGCATTCGAAACATTCAACAGATAATTGCCGTTTGCTAAAGCTGAAATGTCAATGGTGTTTTCTCCCTTTTCAATAGATATTGATTTTGCCAATTGTCCTGAAGTAGTGTAAATGTCCACTATTGTGCGGGTACTTTGAGTATAATCTACATGAATGCTTTGATTGGTAACAGTAGGATAAACATTAAACTGCTCTGCGATAGTAGTTTCGCCAATAGAGGTAGCCACAGGGATAAAGCGATAAACCGTACCGTTGGCTGGGTAAGAACTCATTACCGGAGTAGCGCCTTTAAAGTCGGTGAAGCTGTCAACATTGGGTGCGGCACTGCTGCCCGTTAGGGAATAGGATTTTGTAAAAGTGTTAGTATTGAGGTTATAATCTTTGAACATACCCACTAATGGGGAACTTCCCGCATAAAAATAGTCGGACGGGTAGGTGATTTTTGAACTGCCATAACGTAGCTCTACAATATTTGTGGTTTCGTAAACCCATATTTGGAAATTAACCGAATCATTTTGGGTGCCATAAATGTATCCTTCGTCAAAAAAACCTGCGTTAAAAACCTCGTATTTAAAGATACGATTGGGGGCGATACCCGTTGTTAGGTATCGTTGTGGCGATTGTGGTATGCCGGATATCGCACCACGGTCTATCAGGTCCGAGGCTGTGAAACAATAGAATCATTAATAGTGCCGCTGGTATCTGACGCAGCTCCTACTTGAACACCATACAATATTGAAAAACTTGAGGTTGATTTTCCGTCAATGTTTAATGTGAAGCCAAGCGGTATTTTAAAGCCTTCATCGTCCCATACCAAACCACTGGTAAGGTTTGTTCCAGATATTAGGGGCGTATAAGCCTGTGCAGTTTGTACTTTCACAACATAATTGCCCATATTGAGTTGCCCGAAAGATATTTGACTACTCAAGAATGCAATTGCAAAGAATAACTTTTTCATAATGTAAATTATATTTTGTAATACTAAGGTATTCTACTTGAATATCTTTTTCAGAATTGTTAATGTTTTAAAACTCGAAACCAATATCCCTTCTGTAATGTTTCCCTTCAAACTCTATCAGTTCTGCATTTTGATAGCTTTGGGATAATGCGCTTTTCAAATCGGCTGCCAATGAAGTGATGGCGAGTACTCTGCCGCCCGATGTTTCGATACTGCCCTTGCTCTCTTTTGTGCCTGCATGAAATAGTACACTATTTTTTGCCAACTCCAAGCCGCTTATCGCTTTGCCTTTTGCATAATCGCCTGGATAGCCACCACTGACCAACATGACTGTAGCCGCTGCGTTTGCGCTATGTTTTATAGCAACTTCGTTTAGTTTTTGCTCATTCATTTTGAGTACCATTGCTACAAGGTCGTTTTCGAGTCTAGGCATCACTACCTCTGTTTCGGGGTCGCCCATACGGCAATTGTATTCGATGACATAAGGGTCGCCGGCTACATTGATCAAACCAAAAAAGACAAAACCATGATAGGTAATCTGTTCTGCTCTCAGTCCATTGATGGTAGGCTCTACGACACGCGTGATTACTTTTTGCATAAACTCGCCTTGTGCGAAAGGTACCGGAGAGATGGCACCCATGCCGCCCGTATTGGGGCCTGTATCGCCTTCGCCCACCCGTTTGTAATCTTTGGCTTCGGGCAGCAATACATAGTGTTTGCCATCGGTAAAGGCAAATACCGACAATTCGATGCCTGTGAGAAATTCTTCAACCACTACTTTTTTACTCGCATCGCCAAATTGGGCATGGCGAATCATATCGGTAAATACTACTTTGGCTTCGGCGATATCGGATGTGATAACAACGCCCTTCCCTGCAGCCAAACCGTCTGCCTTTAATACAATCGGAGTCGTGTGTTTATTGAGGTATTCCAGTCCTGCTTCAAAAGTACTTTCGTCGAACTCGGCGTAGGCGGCAGTGGGTATCTGATGGCGTGCCATAAATTTTTTGGAGAATACTTTACTGCCTTCTAATTGTGCCCCTGCTTTGCTGGGACCAGGTACAATAATGTGTTTGAGCATGGCATCGTTTTTGAAAAAATCATAAACGCCATGCACCAAGGGCTCTTCTGAACCAGGGAAGAGGATGTCAATTTTATGTTTGAGGCAAAATTTTTTGAGGGCTTCAAAATCATTGATACCCATGCTTACATTTGTACCGTATGTGGCTGTGCCTGCATTGCCTGAAGCAATGTACAATTGTGTACACAAGGGGCTTTGGGTCAGTTTCCAACTCAATGCACATTCGCGACCTCCAGAGCCTAATAAAAGTATGTTCATCTTCAATTAAATGATTGTATGCAAAGAAACTAAAAAATCCCTCTTTGCCATTTGCTTTTTTACAGTATCTTGAGCGTTCAAACTAAATTTTATAAAAAACATATTTATCTATGGCGACGGACATTGTAACACCAACACCACAAAAAGGACATCCTAAAGGACTATGGGTCTTATTCGGTACAGAAATGTGGGAGCGTTTCAACTTTTATGGAATGCGTGCGATTCTTACTTTATTTATGGTAAATTCATTGCTGATGAAAGAAGCCGATGCTTCTTTGATTTATGGTGGATTCTTAGGTCTCTGCTACCTTACGCCCATGTTGGGTGGTTTTATTGCAGACCGTTTTTTCGGTAATAGGAATTGTATCATGCTGGGTGGTTTGATGATGGCAGTAGGTCAGTTCTTGCTCTTTACCAGTGCCAGCGTATTCAGTTCGAACATGGGTATGGCTAATACTTTGCTTTGGACGGCTTTGGCGATTATTATTTTCGGTAATGGTTTTTTCAAACCTAATATATCGAGCATGGTGGGCAGTTTGTATCCTAAGCAAGAAAAGAGCAAATTGGATACCGCTTTTACCATATTCTATATGGGCATCAACCTTGGGGCTTTCTTAGGTCAATTGATTTGCCCTATTGTAGGTGATGTAAAAGATGCGGCAGGTATCAGAGATATCCATGCGTTTAAATGGGGTTTTTTAGCCGCCTCTATCGCTATGGTTTTAGGAACTTTGGTGTTCTACTTCTTGAAAAATAAATATGTTGTGACTCCCGAAGGAAAACCTTTGGGTGGCTTGCCTAAGCACAACGATGCCTCGCATTACGAAGAGGGAGAAGCACAAAAAGCGGTATTTTCGGTTCAGTCGCTCGTGATTGCCGCTATTGCTTTTGTTGCCTTATTTTTCTTATTCAGATATTTATTGGACGGAACCAATCCTGTAAAAACAATTATCTATCCTATTATCTATTCTTTAGGATTGACTTTGGCAGGATTGATTATCTCTGATAAGTCGCTTACCAAAGTAGAATTGCAAAGAATTTTGGTCATCTATATCGTAGGCTTCTTCATCATATTTTTCTGGGCGGCATTTGAGCAAGCGGGTTCATCATTGACTTTTATTGCAGATAACCAAACAGATAGGCATATTTTTGGTTGGAACATGCCTCCGAGCATGGTGCAAATATTTAATGGTGCATTCGTATTCGCTTTTGCCTTTCCTTTTAGTATGCTTTGGGACAAGTTGAGAGCAAAGGGGAAAGAGCCTCTATCTACCATGAAGCAAGCCATTGGTTTGGCTTTGATTGCCGTAAGTTATTTTATTATCGCACACAATGTAAAAGATTTGGGTAATAGTGGTTTGTTGGCTATCAAATGGTTGATATTGCTGTATTTGATACAAACTTTTGCCGAATTGTGTTTGTCGCCTATCGGCTTGTCTTTGGTTGGTAAATTATCACCCAAACGTTTTGCCTCTTTATTGTTCGGCGTATTCTTTTTGTCAAAC
This sequence comes from Phycisphaerales bacterium, assembly GCA_030054025.1. Taxonomy (GTDB): domain Bacteria; phylum Bacteroidota; class Bacteroidia; order Chitinophagales; family Chitinophagaceae; genus Rurimicrobium. The sequence continues at coordinate 13,990 of JASGCQ010000034.1, forward strand.
GCTGCGGGATATGCCTTAGCGGGTTCTTTAGGAGCTTTGATTCCTGCTACCGGAGACAAATTTAAAAAAGCCCAAGAATTGGGTATTGATTTGCAAGGCGTGTTGAATAAGACTATAACGCCTACACCAGAGCAATTGCAATTGTTGGATAAAAATCAGATTAGTGCCAGCAATCCTGTATTTGCAGGTTTCGAAATTCATAATTTGTATGAGTTCTTTATGGTGTTCGTAGTATTTACCGGTATTGCAGCCGTCATTTTATTTTTACTAACGCCCGTGTTGAAGAAAATGATGCATGGTGTAAAATAAACGACTTTCATTTGCCTTTATTCAAAATGCGAATCCAAACTTTTTTTGGATTCGCATTTTTCGTTTAGTGCATTTTTGTATTGTTGATGTGTGGCGGCATATCTATACTTTATGAGGATATTATCTGTAGGGGTATGATATGCTTTTTTTTATGAGGTGCCGATATTTTACAGGGGGGGCGATAAGCCCAAAAAAGAAAGCTCATACTTTCAAATAAAACAATTGTCACCATTTTTATTTGTGTTCAAAAATTGTTCACTATCTCAATACATCAAAGCAGTCTCGAAATATGTATTGATGGAACAATCTGTCGCCGAAGAAAATATCCCTCCACTAGCGCACCGCCATCTCGGCACAGCGTTCGCCATCTATGGCGGCACTCACAATGCCTCCTGCATAGCCCGCCCCTTCGGCGCAAGGGTACAGCCCTTTGATTTGAGGATGTTCTAATGTTTCTTTATGGCGTGGGATACGAACTGGGCTGCTGGTGCGCGATTCGGTGGCTATGAGCAGGGCTTCGTTGGTATAATAACCCTTCATTTTTTTGCCAAAAGTTTGCACCCCACTCCTCAAAGCATCGCTGATGGCTTTGGGCAATATATCGCGCATCGGCACGGAGGAGATACCTGGAATATAGGAACAGTCGGGCAGGGTAGAGGAGGCTTTGCCTTGTACAAAATCTACCATCCGCTGTGCCGGAGCTACCAGATTGCCACCGCCTGCGGCAAAGCAACTACGCTCTATCATCTGCTGCAAATACATGCCTGCAAGATTGCCGCTAAAGCCATATTGCCGAAAATCTCTTTGGTCCACTGCCACAACGGTTCCCGAATTGGCAAAAGGGTTATTGCGTTTCGAAGGACTCCAACCATTTACCACCAACTCGCCAGGGGCAGTAGCCGCAGGGGCTATAATGCCCCCGGGACACATACAAAAGCTAAATACACCTCTGCCCTTTTCTTGGCTCACCAAGGAGTAAGATGCCGGAGGTAAATAATCGCCACGCATGGGGCAAGAATATTGAATACTGTCTATGAGTGCTTGAGGATGCTCGATGCGAACCCCCAAAGCAAAGGGTTTGGCTTCGATGAGGATGTGTTTTCGTTCCAACAATTCAAAAATATCCCGTGCCGAATGCCCTGTTGCCAATATCAGTCGGCTACAATCTATGGTAGTGTCATCGGCGCAGACAATGCCTTTCACCGCATTGTTTTGGATCAGGATGTCTGTGACTGTGCGTTCGAACAAGACCTCGCCGCCGCAATCTATAATCGCCTCCCGCATGGCGGTAATGATTTGTGGCAATTTGTTGGTGCCGATATGCGGATGCGCTTCTACCAAGATGTTTTCTTCGGCACCAAAATGTACAAAGAGTTGGAGAATACGTTTTACATCGCCCCGTTTGGTAGATCGGGTATAGAGTTTGCCATCGCTATAAGTACCTGCACCGCCTTCGCCGAAACAATAATTGGATTCGGGGTTCACGATGCCCGTTTTGTTCATTGCTGCCAAATCTCTGCGGCGGCTGCGCACATCCTTTCCCCGCTCCAGTACAATGGGTTTGTAGCCCAAGCTGATGAGGCGCAAAGCGGCAAATAAGCCTGCCGGCCCTGCCCCTACGATGACTACCGAAGGTTTGTTGCCGACTTGTTGCAATTGTGGGTCGAAAGCCTCTTGGTCGGGCATCGGCTCGTCTATATAAGCCGTTATTTGTAGCTGTATTTTGACGCTTCGTCCGCGCGCATCTATGGATTGTCGCTCTATCCGAAAACCATTCAGTCTGTCGGCTTTGATGCCCAATCGGGCTATCATCTGTTGGCGAATGACGTGGTCTTGGCTCGCCTCTTCGGGCAAGAGTAAGAGATTGATTTGTTGTATCATGTTTTGCGTTAGGTTTTTATCCTAAAATGCGATGAACGAAAGTCATAGCTTTGCTGCGGGCTTTCAACTATTATCTCTCACGCAAATTTCAGCTACCATTTGAAAATAGTTTTAGCGTGATAATCTAAAAACTCTTTTGACGGAAGAAATTTATCAGGTAAGATAATGGGTTGGTTTTGATATTTTAAAAACAAATCTCTAACGGCATCATCTTTTTTTAAATCAAGAAGCTGACTTGAAATTTTGATTTTAAAATCAGTTGTGATAGTGATAAACCCTCTATCAAATGCCTTGTCGTGAATAGAATTTAAGCATAAACCATTATGTGGATTTAATCTGTTTTTTTCGTCTTTAGCCCAAGGCACTATATGACTTGCAACTAAAAAATCAGAAATTGATAATCCTGTAATACAACATTTCAAATTGTAAGAAGAAAGTATTGTAGAACGAAAAAATTTTTGATTTACTCTTTGTTTTATGATTGCTTCTCTTTCTTTGCCTAAAGGAATGTCTTCAAGGTTTATTTCTGAAACTTTTTCAATTGGTTGATTTGTGAATTTTGAAATTAGCAATTCGCTTTCATACGCAAGATTATTCCAATCAGAATTAAATTCATTCCAAACAGTTTCATCCATCTTACTGGTATTACCTAAACCTACAATTCCTCTTTTTTTTAATTCAGGGTCAAAACTTCCAAAATTCCCAATTTTCATTTTAACTGAATTCGGAGTTCTTCCAATTATGTTTGCTATTCTTATAATATCAGGATGATTTGAACTTACCCGATTAAAAGGAATTTTGCAATAAAGATTTAGCGCAACAATAGTTTGTTCTTTAGTCCATAGATTTTGCTTAGCCATTTCTCACTTCAATTACTTTCAAATTAGTTACACCATAATCTGAAAAAATATCATCAAAAAGTTTTTTCTTAAAATCCGAGCTGCCAAGAAGTATTGTTGAGAAAACTTCTATTCTATCTTCAACACTTAATGTGTTCAGTTTATTGTTGTCTCGAAAGAATTCCATATAGTGATCTCTCGTAATTTCTTTTTTTGTTGAATTTTCCATTTATGCTGCTTTCTATGTTAGGGATTGAAGTGCTTTAGGTTTTTATCCTAAAATGCGGGTACAACGTGGACTAAGGGTTCAACTCTTTGTACTTGGCTTTCACCGCATCGAGATGTTTGATAAACTTGCTCGCATCGGGGTCGTAGCTATAGCCATTGTCTGCCAATAGCTTTTCGTTGCCATCAACAAAGAAATAGTAGGGCTGGGTATTCGAATTGTATTTGCTGGCTTGCAGGTCCGAGTTGAATTGTCCTAGTGTAGTGACTTTGGTGCCTAAAAATTGAGATTCGAATTGCTCGCTGACAGGAATATCTACTTGAATGGCATCGCAATACAACGATACAATAATGAAATCTTCTTTGAATCGTTTGAGTACTTCGGCATTGCTCCACACTTGTGTTTCCATCTTGCGACAATTGACACAGGTGATTCCTGTAAAATCCAACATCAAGGGCTTTTTCTCTTTCTTGGAGGCAGCTAAGGCTTCTTTGTAATCGAAATAGGTTTCTAAGCCAAATTTTTTCACCGCTTCTGGCTCATAAATTTTCATTTTGTCGGCATAGTGATGGGTATTGCCTTTGCTGTTGCCTTCATTGGTACCCGAGCTTCCCGAACCGATGACAAAGTCTTGTGTACCCATAGGAGGCACAAAAGCCCCCATGCCATTGAGTGGTGCGCCCCACATACCGGGCAGCAGGTAGATGGCAAATATCATAGAGGCTAAGGCAAACATCGTACGCGTAACGGTGAGGTAGGGTAAGCCCCAATCGTTTTTGGGCATTTCGCTATCGTGCGAGAAACGAATTTTGCCCAATAAGTACAGTGCCAATACAATGGCTATGACCACCCAAATGGCAATAAAAATTTCTCTGTCGAGCAATCGCCATCCTTTTTGCAAATCGGCATTAGATAAGAATTTGAAGGCGAGTGCTAATTCGATAAAACCAAAAGTCACTTTCACGGCGTTGAGCCAACCGCCTTGCTTGTTGAGTGCATTGAGCAATTGCGGGAAAATAGCAAAAAGGGTAAAGGGTAATGCCAATCCGATGCCATAGCCCAAGAAACCAAATAAAGGGCCTACGCGAGCTCCTTTCGAAATCTCGGAAATCAAACCACCCAAGAAAGGAGCGGTGCAAGAGAAGGAAACAATAGCCAAAGTGAGTGCCATGAAGAAGATACCGCTAAAGCTGTTCATATTGGCTTTGCTATCCGATAGTGTACTCCATTTGGAGGGTAAAGACAATTCGAAGGCACCCAAAAAGGAGAAGGAGAAGATTAAGAACATCACAAAGAATACGATATTGGTAATCCAATGCGTAGAAAATTCGTAGAGGATGTTTTTGTTGTTCACCAAAGTGAGCAGACCACCCAATAAAGCAAAGATGATGATAATGGCAAAGGAATATTGTAGGGCAACTTTGATACCCGATTTTTTGTCTTTAGAGCGTTTTAAGAAAAAGCTCACTGTCATGGGCAGCATGGCAAATACACAAGGTGTAATGATGGAGAATAAACCACCCAATATACCCTCGATGATGAGCATCAGATTGCTTCTATGCTCTTTGGGCTTGTCATTGCCTGAAGCTTGATTATTGTTCACTTTGGCTGCTGCTACAACAGGGGCGGCAGCTTCCTTAGTTTGTGTGTCGGCAGGTACAGCCATTGCCGTAGTAGTGCTATCTATGCTATTGATGCCCGCATTTGCTTGTGCATCCGTAATATTGAAACTAAATTGTTTGGTAAAGGGCGGTAAGCAATGAGATTCATCACAAACTTGATACCTGTAAGTACCTGCCACTTTTCCATTTTCTTTTACGATAACAGGTACGGTATATTCTACTTTGTCGGTCAAGTAGCGATAGGTGCCAATAAACTCTTCCGTTTTGGTCGTTACTTTTCCTTGCTCTTTAATTTTACCCTTTATGGTAGCAGTTTTGGGCGATTTGATGGCGAAACTTGGGGCAATGAGCGATCCGTCGCCCCCGGGGCTTAAAGAATAAATATGCCAGCCTTCTTTTATTTTCAGATGAAAACGAATGAGATAATTGTCCCCTTCTACCTTTTTGATGTCGTAGCTCCAAGTGGTAGGGTCGGCTTCTATCTGCGCTTGTACAAAAGTGCTGCCCAAAAAGAGCAAAGCAAGGATGAGTGGTAATTTCTTAAAACGATTCATGAGCGTCAATTTTGGTACTGAAATATATTATGGTAAAGTAAAGCTGAAATTCCTATCTCTTGGTGGTAGGCACATCATATCGTTGCATACTTGGTATTGGTGTGTGCCTTTGACGATGCTGCCTGCCTTGGCTTTCACCACTTGTGTATAAATAACCGTATTGTTGTAATAATTCACTTTGCCCTCTACGCCTTCTATCGCAGAGTTGATAAGCTTGCCCTCTTCTTTGATAGAGCCTATCATCTGCGCTGCTTTATGGGCTTCGAAACTAAAGGAAGGGGCAATCAAAGTACCGTCTCCGCCCGCATGAATAGACCAAATATGCCAACCATCGCCCATTTCGAGCTTAAAGCTGAGTTGGTATTCGTTTGCGGCAATTTTTTTGGCTTCATAAGTCCAAGTGCAAGGGTCTTTCATCCCTTGTGCCCAAAGCTGGGGCGAACACAAGAAAACCATAAAGCCGAGGCTCAGAAAGCGGAAGAAGCGGCGCATATACTTTTGTCAGTTTTAGGGGTTAAATGTACTGCAAAATACTATCTTTGTGCAAAATAGAAGGACTGCAAATATGGCAGAAGTGTTAAATAAAACTATTGATGAGGCGATTCAAGGAACAGCATTGGCTCCCTCTACCGATGATGAAGGCTTGCTGACGAAGAAGTTTTATATAGAAAGTTATGGTTGCGCCATGAATTTTAGCGATAGCGAAATCGTAGCTTCCATCTTGAAAGAAGAAGGCTATGCTGCAACCACCATTATGGAAGAAGCCGATTTGTTCCTCATCAATACGTGCTCTATTCGGGAGAAAGCCGAACAAACCGTGCGCAATCGCTTACACATTTTCAGAAGAGAGAAAAAGAAAAAAGCAGGTGCGCTTATTGGCGTATTGGGCTGTATGGCAGAGCGTTTGAAAGCCAAATTACTCGAAGAAGAGAAGCTGGTGGACATAGTCATTGGCCCCGATGCCTACCGCAGCCTGCCCTCGCTCATCAAAGAAGCCGAAGGCGGACAAAAAGGGGTGAATGTACTCCTGAGCCGAGAAGAAACTTATGCCGACATTTCGCCCGTCAGATTAGATAATAATGGCGTGAGTGCTTTTGTAAGCATCATGCGGGGCTGCAATAATATGTGTACCTTTTGCGTAGTGCCTTTTACACGAGGTAGAGAGCGTAGCAGGGATGCCGAAAGCATCTTGCAAGAATGCCGCACCTTATTTAATGAAGGATACAAAGAAATTACTTTGCTCGGTCAAAATGTAGATTCTTACCATTTTACCCCACAGCACGAACAAGACCAACACAATTCGGTTACCTTTGCGCTACTACTGGAGATGGTGGCACAAATCAGTCCTCAATTGCGAGTACGCTTTAGCACCTCGCATCCCAAAGATATTACCGACGAAGTGCTGTTTACGATGGCGAAGTACCCCAATATTTGCAAATACATCCACTTGCCCGTACAAAGCGGCAATACGGCTGTGTTGCAACGGATGAACCGCACTTATACGCGCGAATGGTATTTGAATAAAGTAAAACGCATCAAAGAAATTATGCCCGAAGCCGATATCAGTACCGATATCATTGTGGGGTTTTGTGGCGAAACAGAAGAAGAACACCAAGACACCTTGAGCCTAATGGATGTCTGCAAATTTTCTTTGGCGTATATGTACAATTATAGCGAACGCCCCGGCACCTTAGCCGAACGCCGCTATACCGATGACGTACCCGAAACGGTGAAGCAAAGAAGATTGGAAGAAATTATCGCCATGTATCGTCGTCACTCTTTGCTCAATTACCAAGCCTCTGTGGGGCAAACATTCGAAGTGCTGATAGAAGCAACGAGCAAAAGAAGCGAGGCGCATTGGAGTGGACGTAATAGCCAGAACAAAGTGGTCGTTTTCCCTAAGGGAAGCTACGATTTGGATAAAGCCAATTATGTGATGGTAAAGATTACTAGTGCTACCTCGGGTACGCTATTGGGAGAGATTGTTTCAGTTTAAAGAAGTTTTAAATCAATGGAATTACAAAGCATCAAAAATAGATTCGGCATCATCGGAAATTCTGCTGGACTCAATCATGCCCTCAATGTGGCAGAGCAAGTAGCCAATACCGATTTGACGGTTTTAATCGTGGGAGAGAGTGGGGTAGGTAAAGAAATTTTTTCTCAAATTATCCATTCCCTTTCGGTCCGCAAACACAACCCATTTATTGCCGTCAACTGTGGTGCCATCCCAGAAGGGACTATTGATTCGGAGCTTTTTGGACATGAAAAAGGAGCTTTCACTGGCGCCGTAGATAGCCGCAAGGGCTATTTCGAAACGGTGAATGGTGGTACCATCTTCTTGGACGAGATTGGCGAAATGCCATTAGGCACACAAGCCCGGTTGCTGCGCATGCTCGAAACAGGCGAGTATATCCGTGTGGGTTCGTCGAAAGTGCAAAAAGCCAATGTTCGGGTCATTGCCGCCACCAATAAAGATTTGTTGGAATTGACCTATCAAGGTCGTTTTCGCCAAGATTTATATTATCGTTTAAGCACCGTACCCATCCGTGTACCCGCTTTGCGCGACAGGCAAGAGGATATCGCTATTCTATTTCGCAAGTTTGCCATAGACTTTTCGGAAAAATACCGCACCAAGCCGATACAGCTCGACCATAATGCGACCAACCTATTATTGAGTTACAAATGGCCTGGTAATATCCGCGAATTGAAGAATATTGCAGAGCAAATATCCGTACTAGCAAATGATAGTAGCATTTCTGCCGATGTGCTGCAACGTTTTTTGCCCCAAGCCAACGACAAATCCGCCAGCATGGCTTTGATGCCTTCCAGGTCGGGGCAACATTATCATAGCGATACCCTTACGGATACAGAAAGGGATATTTTCTATAAGCTCTTTTTCGACATGAAAAAGGATTTGAACGACCTCAAGCAATTGGTATTTGACATAGCACGCGGTCAGTCGGTGAATATCTCGGGGCAAAACATAGAACATTTAGTACCCAATACTAATTTTGCCCCAGCCAACGAAACCGTCAATCCAATTGTTGCGACCACTTATCTGCCCGGCAATCCTTTGTACTACCCGCAGGCCGACCAACTGGTGGATCATCACGAAGAGGTAGAAGAAACTTTGGCTCTGAGCGATAGAGAAAAAGAGTTTATTGTCAAAGCCTTGAAAAAGCATAAGAACCGACGAAGAGATGCCGCCAACGAATTGGGCATTTCGGAGCGCACCCTATACCGAAAAATTAAAGAATACGACATCAAAGATTAGACCCATAGCCAATCCTTATGACCAAATATCTTGCCTTTTGCGCACTTTTACTGTCTATACTATGCTCTGCCTGCGGAGTATATAGCTTTACGGGTGCCAGTGTAGAGGGCAAAACCATTAATTTTCATATACTCGACAATAAGGCACGCAATGTGATGCCCGCCCTCAGTGCTACATTGACCACTAAAATCAGGAATAGGATTTTGTCGCAAACAGGACTTTCGCCGGTGAATACCGACGATGCCGATTACGACATCTCGGGCTACATCACCGCTTATGATGTATCGGTTACTGGCGTACAAAATACCCAAACGGCAAGCCTCAACCGCTTGACGATTTCGGTGCAAATAGAGTTTAAAAATCAGAAGAACACTAAAGCCAGTTTTAGTCAATCCTTCTCCAGATTCTCAGATTTTGCAGCCAATCAAGCCTTGCAAACTGTGGAAAATAAATTGATAGAAGAAATCGGCACACAATTGGCAGACGATATATTTAATAAAGCATTTGTAAATTGGTAGGAGAATAATTTTATGCTTTGGTATAAAATTATTTTATTTTTGTAAAATAATAAGATGGTGGTAGAAAAAAATATGATTACAGACTGGTTGCGCAAACCCTACCTCTTGTCGGTAACGGAGCAGCAGCAAGTTGCCGATTTGCTTCATCTTTACCCTTATCTGGTACCCGCAAGATGGATGCAAGCCTCGGCTTCTTTTGCTCACGAAGGTTTTTCAAAAGATGTACTCCACGACAGCCAGCTATTTGCAGGTAATTGGATGCAGTTTTATTTGGCAATGCAAGATAGTTTGAAAAGCGAAAAGCCTCAGTCAATAGAAATAGCGATTCCAGCCGAAGAATTAAAAGAACAACATACAGGTACAACACATCAAGAACTCTTGAACGACACACAAACAGGGGCAGCAAGCGAGGCTCTTGTTATGGATATGAACGTCTCATTAGACGATGCAGCAGAAATAATACTAGACCAAGAAGAAACAATCATGCTCGACGATACATTAGACGATAAAGAAACAATTGCCCATCAAGACACAGAAATAGAAGCCTTAGAACTTGCTCCCGTATTTGCCGAAAACTATTTTTTGCATCAGGGTATTGAAGTACCCGACACTATACCCTTAGACCTAGACAAAGCAATGCCTACCGAAAAAGAAGAAGAGGATACGAAATCCTTGATGGTGGTGATGGGCTTTGACGAATGGCTGCGCTTTTTGAAAAGAAAAAATGAAGCCAAATTAAGCGAAGAAGAAGATAAAGCAATCGTGCGCTCAATATGGCAACGCGAAAAATTGGCGGCAGCCATGGGCGAAGAAGACGATAATATCCCCGAGGCCGTATTCGAAATGGCGATTAACTCAATTAACAAGCAAGAAATCATGGTGAGCGAGCCGCTTGCCGAAATTCTTGTCAAACAAGGTCGTTTTGATAAAGCAATTGAGGTTTACAAAAAATTAAGTTTGCAGAATCCTGAAAAAAAGACGTACTTTGCCGCCAAAATTAATCATTTAAACAAGGAAAAATTACTATGATTACCCTAATCACGATACTTATATTGCTTGCTTGTGCCGTACTCGCTTTTTTTGTACTCATCCAAAACCCAAAAGGTGGCGGACTAACTGGTAGTTTCGGTAGCATGAGTTCTCAAATCATGGGCGTAAAACAAACTGGAGATGTGATGGAAAAAGGAACATGGACTACGATGGGTGTTATCGCAGCTTTGTGTATCGTATCGGTTATGTTTTTCGACAAACCAAAAAAATCAATGGACGTTTTAAAACCTCAGCGTAGTCAAAATAGCCCAGTAAAAACTCCTGCTGGAAAATAATCTCGTATTATAATTCGTTTAAAACCGACCCAAGGGTCGGTTTTTTTATGAATCATTTTGCAAAAGAAAAAGCTTATATTGCATTGATAGATTATTAAGAATGTCTGCACAGAAGAAAAAAACGAAAAAAACTACATCGGCTTCGCACAAAGGCTGGCGCATAGTCGGATATCTAGCACTTGTAGTCTTGTTGCTCGCTTTGTATTTTCTTTTTGCACCTAATACAGGCTCCTTTACCCAAGGCGATTATGTCTATATTCATACAGGAGCCGACTACCAAGAGGTGAAAAAAACATTAGAAGAGGGCGGCTTTGTGTCGCGCATCAATAGTTTCGATGTGTTGGCACAAAAAAGCGGCTATCCCCAAAAAGTACACCCCGGTAAATACCTCATCAAAAAAGGGATGAGCAATTTTTCCATTCTGAGATTATTACAATCGGGCAAACAAAGTCCGGTGAAATTAGTCATTACCAAATTGCGCACTCGGCAAGACTTTATCCGGCTCGTCAGCCGCAATCTCGAAGCCGATTCCGCTGTACTCCAGCATATCCTCACAGACCCCAATTATCTCAGTCAATATGGCTTAGTCAGCAATACGGCTCTCTGTGCCGTCATGCCCAATACCTACGAGTTTTATTGGAACAGCAGTGCAGAAAAAGTTTTTAAGAAAATAGCCCAACGATACGTCAATTTTTGGAATAACGACAGAAAGAATCAGGCGCAAAATTTGGGATTGACACCGCAGCAGGTCATCATCATAGCTTCTATCGTAGAAGAAGAAAGCAATAAAAACGACGAAAAGCCCAACATCGCCAGTGTGTATATCAATCGCTTAAAAATAGGCATGAAATTGCAAGCCGACCCTACTGCACGCTTTGCCTATGGCGATTTTAATATCAAACGCATTACATCTGTACAAACCAATTTCGAATCGCCGTATAATACTTATTGGGTACGAGGCTTGCCTCCAGGTCCTATTTGTACCCCTTCCGAAAAGAGTATAGATGCGGTACTCAAATCTCCTCATACCAATTATTTGTACTTCTGTGCCAAAAAAGATTTTAGCGGCTACCACAGCTTTGCCGCCAATCTGCAAGAGCATACTGTCAATGCACGCAAATACCACGATGCCCTGAATGCAAGAGGTATTCGTTAACCCCAGATTTTGCAGTAGCCGTATTTTTGAATAATCTGCCCCAAAACACCCTCCTTTTTGAAGATCTATTGTTGATACTTTATATTGTTACGTCTCCCATTTCACAAGCTCGTTGATGCTCTTTCATCACTCCTTCATCACTTTTGCGCTGCCC
>JASGCQ010000035.1 GCA_030054025.1 Phycisphaerales bacterium
GGAGTACCAAGGTATGCGCTTGTTGAGGTTGAGGTAAGGGCTGCCTGTGATGGGGTGGAGTACATTGGCGGTGGTGCTGCTATCGTAGCGTTGTACGCCGATGCTATGTACGGAAGCCCTGTGCGTTTGCCGTCTGTCCCTTGTCTCTTTTTTTATTTTTATTTAGGATATTTTTTTAGCGTGAGCAAATAATAAAAAGGACGGGTGACACCGCTTTCTTTTTTACTACGCTAAGTTACAATTCTATTCTAAAATAAACAAACAAAATACCATTATTTTTAAAGCATTTTTTACACTAAAACGCTTATTTTTTGAACAGTATCACACGGGCTTAGGAAGAACATATTTTAAGGTTGATTTTAGCTGTAAAATAAAAGAGGGTAAGCATTACGCTCACCCTCTTTTTGTCTTATTGCACTTTTACAAATTCAAACAACACTCAAAAATAAAAATTTAGAAAACCATCACTAGCTTTGTGTTTTATGACATTTTTGCATTAAACAGAGATACCTCAAAATGATTTTATACAACTCTTCTGGTGTCCTCTTTTTTTAAGCTAGGATATATAACCCATAGGAATTAGTGTAGAACCAAAAAAGCTACTCAATGTAGTTTTTTATTATTTTTTCCTGTATTTGGCAATCAGCTCTGCGACTGCATTTCGTTTAATATAGTCGGGATTGAGCTGGGTAAATATTTTGATTTTTGAAACACTTTCTTGCAATCCGTTTTCGAGTACAATAAGGGCTTCTTTCGTTTTACCCATCTCAAATAATACCGCAGCTTGTAGGTAATCAAAATCGGCTTTGTCGCCGCAATTGCCTCTTGCTACTTCTATTTGGGTGAGTGCTTCGTCAAAATGACCAACAAAAAACAAACCACGTATCAGTGCCAACCAAGTGGTTTTAACGGATGGTTTTAATCTTACGGCATTCAAAAAGCAGAGCAAGGCTTCGTTGGTCACGTTCATCTCCATAAGGCAATTGCCTATGGCAAGACAATAGGTAGCATTTTCTTTATCTATATTGAGTGCTACGGAATAAGCTTTCATAGCCTTCTCCCAGTCATGCTCTCGGGCATAGGTTTCTCCTATTTTGTAAAAAATCACATCATCCTCGGGACTCAACTTGGAGGCTTGGCGATAATAATGTCGTGCCAAAGAAAAATTTTTTTGCTTTTCCCAGCAATAGCCCATCGCTTCGAAAATTACGTCTTCCGCTTTTCCTATTTCGAGGTGCTTTTGCAATACTTCTAATGCATGATCATATTCTTTTTTACGCATATAGGCATCCGCCATATTGCGGTAGGCAAATTCAAACTTTTCATCAATAGCCACACAGTACTGATAACTGTCAATAGCGCTGTCGTATTGTTTCAGACCTTGATATGCGGCACCCAAATTAAACCAAGCGAGTGTGCTATAAGGGTCGTCGTTGGTGATTTGCAAATGGAGTGTGACACTATCGGCTAATTGATTGGTGAACTCTGCCCAAAAACTCACTTTTTGTAGGGCTTCTTCGTTGCGTGTATCCAATGCCAATACTTTTTTGAGTGTTTGATAGACATCCTCATATTCTTCACATTCGTCATACACATCCGCCAACTCTAACAATATTTCGATTTTTTCGCTACCCTGAAAATTATCGCTGCTTTTCAACAAAAAGTGGGCAGCATATTCGTGTTTCGATTGGCTAAGATAGACATCCGCACGCAGAAGCACGGCACCAAGGTTGGCTTGATCGTATTGCTCCAACTCGTCAAGGGATTTAAGTGCCTGACCGTATTTTTGGGTTTGGGTCAATATTTCGGCTTTCAGCAACAAAATACTGCTTGAAAAAGGATAGTAGGTTTTAGCAATGTCGCAGGCAAGTAATGCTTCTGCATCATTGTTGTGTTGAAAATAATATTCCACTACTCTTTCAAAATCTTCTTCATCAAGCAATCCAACACTATTTCCATTTTTTACGTTTTCGTATCGCTCAAGAATTGATTCTATTGGGCTATAGTCATCGTCCATGTTATCGTCGTCGTACATAGCTCCTGCGTTTTATTCAAAATTATCAAAAAGACCAATTGGAAGAGATTATTTAATCTTTATCTGCCTATAAAAAATTCCACAGGTTATACACAAATTTTAATGCGCTTCGGCTACGTTCAGGGAAAGGTCTATAGCGACTTCGTTGGCAATAGAATAAGGCATACCGCCTTTTACATTTTGCTTAATAGAGGTATCGAAACCTTGACAATACAGATAATAATTACCTGTTTTTAATCCACTAAAGATTGCAGTGGGCTGCCCCGAAACGTTGTTGCAATTGGCAGAGTCGTCGTAGCTCGAAGGAAGGTCTTGAGCATTATACTTAATGTACATTTTGGCATTGATGATGTTGGTATAGATGCCATGATGTTTGGGTACAATACGCAATACGGCAGCCCCTCCTTTTCCGGCAGTCTGGTTATCATCTCTTCGATTGCAAGAAAAGAGTATCACCGTAGCCAGCAATAAGATGTGGGAAAATTTGATTGTTTCCATGTGACAGCTATTTTGTAAAAGGGTAAATAAAAAATTGTCTAATACAAATTTAGACGTTTCTTTCCTCAAAATAGTATTTATTCGCTAAGTTCCAACCAGCGCAATTCTTTCGATTCGAGCAATTGTGTAATTTCAATAGCTCTATTGCTGAGTTTTTGCAATTCTTCGAATGAATTATTTTCGGTCATTTTTTGAGCAATTTCTACTTTTTCTCGTTCCAGTGTCGGCATATCTTGCTCCAGTTGTTCTAATTCTTTTTGCTCTTTGAAGGATAGCTTTCTCTTGATTTTTACTTCTGGGGCAGCCATCACTTCTGCTTTTTCTTCTGTTGACAACTGAGTACCTTTAACGGTGGTATCATTACGCTCGCGCGTTTTTTCCCAGATACGATAATCGCTGTAATTGCCTGGGAAATCGGTAATTTTTCCTTCACCTTCAAACACAAAAAGGTGATCTACTAGCCTATCCATAAAGTACCTATCGTGCGATACAATTAAAAGACAACCGCCAAAATCGCTCAAGAATCGTTCTAATACTCCCAATGTAGGCAGATCCAAATCGTTGGTGGGTTCATCTAATATTAAGAAGTTGGGATTGCGAAAAAGCACAGCCAACAATTGCAATCTTTTTTTCTCACCTCCACTCAGCTTCGAGAGGTAAGTATATTGTTGGTCGGGGCTGAAAAGGAAAAGCTCTAAAAATTGAGCTGCACTGATGGTTCCCCCTTTTGCCAAGGGAAAATTTTCTGCAATATTTTTGACGTATTCTATGACACGCATATCTTCCTTTATTTCCAAACCTTGTTGAGAGAAGTTGCCAAATACGATGGTGTCGCCAATATTTACTTTGCCGCTATCGGGTTCTGCTTCCCCTTGTAATATCTGTAGAAAAGTTGATTTTCCGGCACCGTTTTTACCAATAATGCCCAATCGCTCCCCCTTGTTAAAAGTATAGTCAAAGCCTTTTAAAATATGCTTCTCGTCAAATGATTTATACACTTTTTTGAGTTCCGCAATTTTGCCGCCCAGTCGGTTCATTTTCATTTGGAGGCTTACCTTATTGTCTTCAATCCTCTTTTTGGCAACGGCTTCTACATCATAAAAATTATCTTGTCTGCTTTTTGATTTTGTGGTTCGCGCTTTGGGTTGCTTACGCATCCATTCGAGCTCTTTTCGATAAAGGTTTTTAGCTTTATCAATGGTCGCCATTTCACTATCTATCCGAGCAGCCTTTTGCTCCATATACGTTTCATAATCGCCCTTATAAAAATTGATAGTACTTCCATCAATTTCCCAGATATTATTACAAACAGCATCTAAAAAATAACGATCATGGGTAACGAGTATCAAAGTGATTTTTTCTTGGTTCAAATAATGCTCCAACCATTCTACCATCTCTACATCCAAGTGATTGGTAGGCTCATCCATAATGAGCAAAATATGCTTATGCTCAAAACCAATATCAATGAGCGTTTGCGCCAAAGCAACCCTTTTTCTTTGTCCGCCCGAAAGTGTTTTTACATCTTGGTTTAAATGATGAATATTGAGCTTACCGAGTATTTGCTTCACTTTCGTGTCAAAATCCCAAGCATTCAATTCGTCCATTTTTTCCAATGCTTGCGACATCAAAGTGCCGTCATCATCCGTACTTTCACAGGCCAACTCATAATCTCGAATAGCATTAACAACAGGGTGATTGGCATGAAAAATATTATCGAGAATGGATAATTCTTCATTGAATTTTGGATCTTGTTCAAAAAGGGCAACCGTTACTTCTTTATGAATCCAGACTTTGCCACTATCAGCTACATCTTGCCCCGAAAGTATTTTGAGTAAAGTAGATTTACCGCTGCCATTTTTGGCAATAATGGCTATTTTATCTCCTTCATTAATGTGAAATGTAATATTACTAAATAGGGGTTTAATTCCGAATGACTTGGTAAGATTCTCGACTGTAACGTAATGCATAGCTGCAAAGATACTGGCATTGAAAATATTTTCAGGAACTATGTCTTCTCATTTTAGCTTTATTATTCGTAATTTCGTTTGCATAAAAATATAAACGCTATGTACCGTTCCAAACTTCTTTTTGGTTTTTTATTTTGCTTCAGCTTAACGGCTTGCCGAAAGAAAGAGTTGCCTGCATCTTCGCCAAACCCAAGTAATACTGGTTCAATAAACATAAAATTGAACAATGTTGTCGGCAGTAAAGCCTTGGGATTAGGCGAATTGGTTTCTTACACTTTATCTAATGGAGAGACGTTTACCGTAAAAACTTACAACTATTATTTATCCAATTTTGTTTTTACAGATGAGAACGGGAACAAATTTATTGAACCCGAAAGTTATCATTTAGCTATGGCAAGTGATACCAACTCATTGCAATTTGTCATTGCAGGTTTACCAACAGGGCAATATAGCACCCTTGAATTTTTAATAGGCGTTGACAGTGTACGCAATTTCAGTGGGGCGCAAAGCGGAGCATTAGACCCTAAATACGGCATGATATGGAGTTGGAGTACGGGCTATATCATGGCCAAAATGGAAGGTTATTCGCCTCAATCTCCAAACCCTGACAAGTCTATTTCTTATCATATTGCAGGTTACAAAGGTGCATATAATACTTTACAAAAAGTAAAAATAAACTTAAGCCAAAAAGTAACAATTGTAGCAAATAAAGCATCCACAATATCAATGCAATCTAATTTGGCTACCTGGTTCGAATCATTTACGTTTTTGGGATTTTCAAAACTCCCCTCGATAGGATCTGAAGGTTTGAATGCTTACAATATTGCCTTGAATTACAGCAGCATGATGAGTGTTACAAAAGTAGAAAACCCATAGAACAGTACCTTTTATTAATGAATCAAAATAGAATTACCCAATTACTGGGTATTGAGTATCCCATTATTCAAGCAGGGATGATATGGGCAAGCGGATGGCGTTTAGCTTCTGTAGTATCCAATGCTGGTGGTCTTGGACTTATTGGTGCGGGCAGTATGTATCCCGAGGTTTTAAGAGAACACATTCAAAAATGTAAAGCAGCTACCAATAAACCTTTTGGTGTCAATGTTCCTTTATTGTATCCGAACATTGAAGAGATAATGAACATCGTTATCGAAGAAAAAGTACCTATTGTATTTACTTCTGCCGGCAATCCTAAAACATGGACAAGTACATTAAAAGAGAAAGGAATCATTGTGGTGCATGTAGTATCAAGTACAAAATTTGCGCTCAAATGTCAAGATGCGGGCTGTGATGCAGTTGTTGCCGAAGGATTTGAAGCGGGTGGACATAATGGCCGTGAAGAAACGACTACCTTATGCCTAATTCCATCTGTAAAGAAGCACTTAACGATTCCTTTGATTGCCGCAGGAGGCATTTATAATGCACGAACAATGCTGGCAGCAATGGTATTAGGCGCAGATGCCGTACAAATAGGAAGCCGTTTTGTAGCCACCCTAGAGGCTTCATCCCATATTGATTTTAAAGAAGCTGTTGTGAAAGCTAAAGAGGGCGATACCCTTCTCAGCATAAAAAAATTAACACCTGTTCGCTTGCTTCAAAATTCTTTTGCCAATGAAATTCAAACAGCCGAAAAAAATGGGGCTACGAATGAGGTACTGGAAAAAATATTGGGCAAGGCTCGTGCCAAAAAAGGTATGTTCGAAGGGGATATGGAAAACGGCGAATTAGAGATAGGTCAAGTAAGTGCATTAATTGACGATATACTTCCCGCAGCAGAAATAGTGAAGCAAATAATGCAAGAATTCAATCAATTAATACAAAACCCTTTAGCACGATAATTTTCTTATGCAGCTTAAACAATTCAGGCGCAAAACAGTAGCTCAAAGAAAAAAATTAGCCGATTTTCTAAAAAAATTAGATGATATAGTACCCGATGATATGCCCAAATTGCTGGCAGAAGAAGATAAAAAAGTGTGGCAAGAAACGGCATGCTTGAGTTGTGCTAACTGCTGCAAAAAAATGACACCAACTTTTACCAAAAAAGATATGGTGAGGATTGCTGCACATCTTGAAATGTCGGTCAATGCTTTTAAAAAAGAATGGTTGTATCAAGAAGAAGGTACTGGCGATTGGATGAATAAAAGCACACCTTGTCAGTTTTTAGGAGCGGATAACAAATGTAGCATTTACGAAGTGCGCCCGAGCGATTGTGCCGAATTTCCACATCATCATAAACAACCTTTTGATGCCTACAACGATACCTTTACCCAAAATTTATCTTATTGCCCAGCAACCTACAATTTAGTAGAACGACTAAAAAAACGTATCGAAAAAGAATACGAGTGGTAAAACTCCCAAGCACTCTAATTTCATTACTTATCTTTGCCGCATCCAATTGCAGATGCGGTATTTTTTATTTTCTATTTTATGGATCGGCTATACACTCACAAGTATATTGTGTGTAGCACAAAAGTCTAATCCCTTGACGCACTCTCCTTTTGCAGCGCATTCTTCGGACAATTACTCACAAAACAAAACCATTACGGCGATTCATATCATTGGTAACAAACGGACACAAAGTGCTGTCATTTTGCGAGAATTGAGCATAAAAACTGATGACATAATATGCTCCGACTCTTTGAAAAATATCCTGCATCTCAATTATCAAAGGCTCTACAACCTCAATTTGTTTACGGATATACAATTATCTTGGACTTTTATTGATAGTAATCGCCTCGAAATTAATGTCACACTTCAAGAACAATGGTTTCTACTTCCTCAGGCCGATATTCAATTGGCCGATAGGAATATCAACGTTTGGTGGAAGGAACAAAATCACAACCTTAGTCGTATTAATCTAGGTCTATATCTTGTTCATAAAAACTTGACGGGACGAATGGATAAACTTAGCACCAATATGCATTTGGGCTATACCCAACAATTTGCCATTTCTTATTTTCGTCCCTATATTGACCGTCAGCAAAAACAAGGTATCGGTTTTAGGATCGGCTATTCGAGAAGCAAAGAACTTGCTTATGCCACCACCAACAACAAGTTGAAGTTTGTTCGTCACGATAACGATTTTTTGTATCAAAATTTCTTTAGTACCCTCTCGTGGTATTATAGGCCCGCCTATCACACACGCCATATTGTCAATCTAGGCTATAATGCTTACCGTATAGGAGATACTATTTTACAACTCAATCAAGATTTTTTTGAAGGGAAAAGCAAAGAACTTCAATATGTAGAATTATCTTATCGTTATGAATATAATGGTGTTGACAATTGGAACTACCCCCGAAAGGGCATAAAAATCATTGGCAACTTAGACACGAGGTTGGGTAGTAAAGGGATGAATCAGCAAGCGTTTGGGGGGGTGGAATTTGGTTATTACAAAGCCATAAAAAACAGATGGTATAGTTCGTTTATTTTTCGGGGGCGAGCAACATTTACCCAAGTCCAAGGCTATTTTTTTCAAGCAGCACTAGGTTACAAAAGCAACTATGTAAGGGGTTATGAATATTATGTGGTAGAAGCGAATCAATTTGCCATAGCCAGACTAACGCTAAAATATGAAGCTATTCATCGCCAATATCACCACTTAGCATTTCAATACTTGCCCGAATTGCCAATTTGGGTCTATCCCAAACTTTTTTTTGATGTAGGATATGCCGCCAACTCTAAGATCATCAACAACAATAATTTTGCCAATTCACTTTTATATTCATTTGGTTTTGGCATAGACATTATTACTGCATACGATCTGAAACTCCGTATCGAATTTGCCTACAATCATTTGGCAGAAAATGGATTATATTTACACGCCAATAGTGAATAATTAATATGCTTGTAGCACTTTACAATCGCTCTTTTGAGCAGGATGATATACCCATGCTTCAACGCATTATCTACAAGCTAGAAGGGTATCAATTGAGCTTAATTTTTTTCGAAGATTTTTATCATCGAATCAAACAGCATATTTCGCTAAAGCAAGCCCCCCAGATTTTATTTACGGGACGAAATGATTTACCCTCACAAACAGATATGTTGATGAGTTTGGGAGGCGATGGCACCATGCTAGACACAGTTACTTTTGTTGGCAATAGTAACATTCCTATTATTGGCATCAATCTTGGTCGCTTAGGTTTTTTAGCTGCTATTTCCGAAGACGAAGTAGATGGCGCATTAAGTTCTTTGATACAAGGCTCTTATACCATCGAAAAGCGCAGCTTACTTCATTTAGATGCAAATATTCCTTTGTTTGGTAATGCTCCGTTTGGATTGAATGAATTTACCATTCATCGAAAAGATTCTTCTTCGATGATTAAAATTCATACTTACCTCAATGGCGAATTTTTGAACACCTATTGGGCAGATGGATTAATTGTAGCCACTCCTACTGGATCCACAGGCTATTCTTTAAGCTGTGGAGGTCCAGTTGTCTTTCCGCAAGCATCCAATTTTGTAATCACTCCCGTAGCTCCGCACAACCTTAATTTGCGAAGTATCGTGGTGCCTGATGATGGTGTAATTTCTTTTGAAGTAGAAGGTCGTTCGGATACTTTTTTGTGTACACTCGATTCTCGCTCAGAAACTATCACTAGCGAAACGCAGTTGGCAATCAGAAAAGAGCACTTCAGCATCTCATTGGTTCGTCCACACGAACACAATTTTCTCAAAACCATTCGCCAAAAATTATATTGGGGTATCGACAAAAGAAATTAGACATGAAATGCTTTATTCGCCTTTGAATTCTACTACTGAATGGTAATCATACCCTAATTGATGCCGCTCAAAACATCAAAAAAAGAAGGCTTTTTCATTATAGATAGCTGTGTGCAAAAAGCAGGTGCATTTTCCGAGGAATAGCTTGGAATATATTGTTGATTCGATACCCTCGCATTGCACAAACGAATTGTGCAGATGAGATGTGCATTTTATTGTTGGGAAGCAACGTATATTGATTTTGATACGAAACGCCATAAAAATTCCAAAAGCGAATTGAATAATGCATCATCAGCTTTGATAGAACGAAAAGCAAGCGGTGAAGGCTTTGCACTGATGTTCAAAGCCACGTACAATTTAAAGCATATTGATTGCAAATTGGTAAAAGGTGTAGTGCGTTGAAACGTGAACGATATCGGTACATTTATCACAGAAAAAAATCACTACCAGAATATCGTACAAATAAACAATACCTTTTTTACCATTGATGTATCTATGGGTGCCAGAGAGCTTGATGATAAGGAACATCATTGCTTCAAGAAATATACCGATGCCTATTAGTTGTGTAATAGAAAATTATTTGAACTCATTTTCCAGATGACAAAGAAATGCAATTATTAGAAACACCCCTTATGCGCACAGGGTTTTCTGAAGCACCGATTGTTGCCCCCATAACTATTATAGCAGGCATTACACCCGTGCTGTCAAAGGAGCCATTCGAGGAGCAGCACAGTATATAAATTTATTATCGCAGGACGCTTAGTCTATATCCCTTCAGTTCAAGTGGGTTACGACAAAGGCAATAAGATTGATGTGCCTTTCGACTTTGATGAATTCGGATTCTACATTTCTATTCCTCACAGTATAGCAGGAGAGTACAACGTGGAAGTGTGTTTGGGAAGTTCTTTAGCCTTTATTCTTAAAGCTGCTATTCGCAAAAAGAGCAAAAAATAAAAACATAAATTCTAAGCCTCTCTACAAATTTATTTACGATTAACTTCGCAAGATTATGACTCAGGAGCAATTGAAGGAAATGCGCGATAGAGTGCTGCATTTGTATAAATTTTTACGGGTAGCCGACCGAGAACAAAAAATTGAGAGCGACCGACAATTAACACTTTCGGCAGGATTTTGGGACGATAATACACGCGCTACAGGTATTCTCAAAGAAATAAAAATTAATAAATATTGGCTCGATTTATTTCAATCGGCTAAAGATGCCGTAGAAGATTTCGCCGTTCTATTTGAATTTTGGAAAGAAGGAGAAGCTCAAGAAGATGAAGTAATCGTCAGTCATCGCGACGCAATAAAAATATTAGACGAATTAGAATTCAAATCCACTCTCAACGAACCCGAAGATGAATTGCATGGCGTAATGGTCATTAACTCCGGAGCAGGTGGCACCGAGAGTCAAGATTGGGCGGAGATGCTCTTGAGAATGTATCGGATGTATGGTGAAAAACAAGGCTGGAAAGTAGCAGAGATTGATGTGCAATATGGTGATGGTGCAGGCATCAAACAAGCAACTATCGAATTTGAAGGCGAATTTTCTTATGGTTTGCTGAAAGCAGAAAGCGGCGTACACCGCTTGGTGCGTATTTCTCCCTTCGATTCCAACGCACGCCGCCATACTTCCTTTGCCTCCGTATTTGTTTATCCGTTGGTAGATGACAGCATTGATATAGAAGTAAGCCTAGCAGACCTTGAATGGGAATTTTATCGTTCGGGGGGCAAGGGCGGACAAAATGTAAATAAAGTAGAAACCGCTGTTCGTTTGAAACATATTCCATCGGGTATTATTGTAGAATGCCAACAATCACGAACACAAGGAGAAAATAGAGAGAAAGCCTTAAAAATGCTGAAAAGCAGGTTGTATGAAGAAGAATTGCGCAAGCGCGAAGCCTTGAAAAATGCGACTAATTCCAGTAAAAAGAAAATAGAATGGGGATCGCAAATACGCTCTTATGTTTTCCACCCCTATAAGATGATTAAAGACCACCGAACAGATTTTGAAGTGGGGAATGTAGGACCTGTAATGGATGGCGAGATAGACGATTTTATCAAAGCATTCTTGATGAGCTTGAAAGACGAAGTATCCTAAATATGTAAAAGAAATGAACGAATTGTTAGAATTGGCTTTGAAATAATGTTATAAACCAGACTGTGTAAACAGAAAGAGTTATACCCAAATATTCTAACGCCTCGTTCCGCTAGGTTTCTCTTTGGCGTTAGAATATTTAAAAAAAATCGCAACTCCAAAAACCACACATACACATGCAGCCCAAAAACAAGAATGAGCCGTTCTTTTCAAAAGGCTTTTTTAAACAGTTTAAAGTCAAAGATACCTTTCAAAACTATTTCAATGCTGTTTTTAAACAGGAGCGTAGAAGAAACACTTGAAGGCGGAATGAAGGAGCATTTAGGCTACCATCAACATACTGTAGAGGACTATAATTTGGGCAAGTAGAAACGACAATCACAACTTGGCAACAAAACTGGGACAACCGCTCCAATTATTTTGAATACCCTCTTGAGTTAAGAAAAATCATCTATACCACAAATACTATCGAAAACCTGAACAGGGGGGAAATCCGTAAATACACGAAAACAAAAACGCAGTTGCCAAACGAAAATGCCGCAGCAAAATCAATTTATTTATCCCAAATATACAGGAAGCTTGGACAAGACCCATACCAAATTGGCAATTCATTCGTAACCAATATTTAATGATCTTTGAGAATAGGGGCAGGCTCTAAACCTATTTACACAATCTAATGTACACGCTCTCCATCAAAAATGCCCACCAAAAATGTACGCTAATGAGCTGTTGATTTAAAAGCTTATTTTTAACGCCCAACAATTATCTTCGCCGCTCTATTTATTGTTCACAGAAAAAAACAAACGAAGAATGAAGCACGCATTTATATTTCCTGGACAAGGAGCTCAATTTGTAGGCATGGGCAAAAACCTTTATGAAGAAAACAGCCAAGCCAATGAACTTTTTGAACAAGCCAATGAAATACTAGGATTTCGCATTACGGATGTCATGTTTTTGGGAACAGATGACGCATTGAAGCAAACCAATGTGACCCAACCTGCCGTATTCTTACACTCTGTAATACAGTTTATCTGCAACCCTGAATACCGACCAGATATGGTTGCCGGACATTCTTTGGGCGAATTTTCTGCCTTGGTTGCCAACAAGAGTTTAAACTTTGCCGATGGACTGAGATTGGTTTCAAAAAGAGCTGCAGCCATGCAACGCGCTTGCGAAATCAATCCCTCTACAATGGCGGCCGTATTGGGCTTGGCAGACAATATTGTAGAAAAGGTATGTAGTGAAATCACGAATGAAGTTGTAGTGGCAGCAAATTATAATTGCCCAGGACAATTAGTGATTAGTGGCAGCATAGCAGGCATACAAGATGCTTGTGAAAAAATGAAAGCAGCAGGGGCAAAAAGAGCTTTGGTATTACAAGTAGGAGGAGCATTTCATTCGCCCCTCATGATGCCAGCCCAAGAAGAACTGCAAGCAGCTATTGAAGCTACAGTGTTTGGCAATCCAGTTTGTCCGGTGTATCAAAATGTAGATGCAATGCCTTACACTGCTGCCAGCGACATCAAACAAAACTTAATCAAACAATTAACGGCTCCCGTACGTTGGACGCAAACTGTACAAAACATGGTAGCCGATGGTGTCACCCAATTTACAGAAGTAGGTCCGGGAAATGTACTGCAAGGCTTGGTGAAAAAAATAGCTCCTACTTTACAGTAGAATCAAACATTATAAAAATAGGCGTTACATTTTTTGTAACGCCTATTTTTATACCCGCTAATTCTTATGCTCTATTTCTATACATCAAAAATGCTCGTATCTTTCGCCCATGTTTCAATCTTTGTTTCGAAAAAAATCGATTCATCAAATACAACAAGACGCTGCTGAGGGTTACAGCGATGGCGAACACACGGGCTTGCATCGCATACTCACCGCCCGAGACCTCACCTTCTTTGGCATGGCAGCCATTATTGGTGCAGGGATTTTCAGCACCATCGGTTCTGCCTGTTTCAATGGCGGCCCCGCAGTTGTTTGGCTATTTGTAGGCATTGCCGTCACCTGCGGTTTTTCAGCACTTTGCTATGCCGAAATGGCTTCTCGCATACCAGTTGCCGGTAGTGCCTATACTTATAGTTATACCACATTTGGAGAACTTATTGCTTGGATTATCGGTTGGGATTTAATTATGGAATATGCTGTGGGCAATGTTACAGTAGCCATATCATGGAGTGGCAACCTCACTACCTTTTTACATCAAATAGGGATTGATTTACCTCAGTTTCTCAGCAAAAGTTATCTTGAAGTACGCAATGCAGACAAGGTTTTTGAAATAGCGAGCCTTAATGGGGAAAGTATATCAGACTACACGCAGACAATGCACCAACTTTGGCTCACAGCTCCTCATATCGGCTCATTACCTATCATACTTAATCTACCTGCATTTCTCATTACTTTAGTCATTACAACACTGGTTTATATTGGTATCAAGGAAAGTAGGACTGCCAGTAATGCGATGGTAATATTCAAGATTATCGTGATTCTATTAGTGGTAATCATCGGTGCATTTTATGTACAACCTTCTAATTGGATTCCATTCGCACCCAATGGGGTTGCGGGCGTACTCAAAGGCACCAGTGCTGTATTCTTTGCTTATATTGGTTTTGACGCACTAGCTACCACCGCCGAAGAATGCAAAAACCCCCAAAGAGACCTCCCTCGAGGCATGATTTATTCTTTACTGATTGCCACAGGCTTATACATTGCTGCCGCATTGGTACTTACAGGCATGGTACAATACACTTCATTGAATAATGAAGCCTTTTTGGCAAACGCATTTTTATCTAGGGGTATCAATTGGATTGGAGGCATTATAGCCTTTAGTGCATTAATTGCAACCGCCAGTGTATTATTGGTTTTTCAGCTCGGGCAGCCAAGGATATGGATGAGTATGAGCCGCGATGGTCTTTTGCCAAAAAAATTCTCCGAGATACATCCTCGTTTCAAAACGCCAAAATTCTCTACCATACTCACGGGATTATTGGTAGGTATTCCCGCTCTATTTATGGATGCCGCATTTGTTACTGATATGTGCAGCATCGGTACGCTATTCGCCTTTGTATTAGTATGCGCAGGCATTATGGTATTACAACATCGTACCGACCTACCGAAACCAAAATTTAAAGTACCCTATATCAATAGCAGATACGGAATCCCACTGCTTATTATCGGCATTGCTTATTTACTTTTAAGGCAAGAAGGCAGTAATCATACTTCAGAGTTTACCAAAACCTTTAGTTTGGAAGGCAGTTATGAAG
Source organism: Phycisphaerales bacterium (assembly GCA_030054025.1). Lineage (GTDB taxonomy): Bacteria > Bacteroidota > Bacteroidia > Chitinophagales > Chitinophagaceae > Rurimicrobium. Next base: position 14,596 of record JASGCQ010000035.1, read on the forward strand.
TATGGCAACATTTAATCCCTACATGGATGTTTTACATCACAGTTGCAGCCGTTTGTATCATTGCTTGGATACGCAAATATTCATTATTGCCCTTGCTGGGCGTTATTTCTTGTTTGTATTTATTATCTACTTTAGGTATTATCAATTGGATTAGATTTATTGTTTGGCTCATCATTGGCATGGTGATTTACTTTAGCTATGGTAAAAAGAACAGTAAGTTGGCCAAACAGCAACAACATAACATTTAAAATATTAAAGCTTTGTTTGTAAAAAAAACAATGAATGAATTGGAGCGCATATTGGCAACAGATATGACACAATCGTTCAAGTATCCCATTATCCTTATTCTCGACGATGTGCGCAGCATGCAAAATGTTGGTGCTATTTTCCGTACTGCCGATGCTTTTGCCGTAGAAGCCATTTATTTATGCGGTTATACGCCTTGCCCACCCCATCGTGATATTCACAAAACGGCATTAGGGGCTACGGAAACTGTAGCATGGACTCATTTTCCTGATACCATTAGCGCCATCAATGCCGCCAAAGAAAAGGGCTTCCATATTTATTCGGTAGAACAAACACACAATAGCACTTCGCTACAAGATATTGATATTCAAACGCCAAATCCTATTGCGTTGATTTTTGGCAATGAAGTAAATGGGGTTAGTGAAGCCGCTTTGGCTCAAAGTGAGTTATCGATTGAAATTCCTCAGTGGGGCAGCAAACATTCGCTAAATATATCGGTGAGTGTAGGCGTTGTTGTTTGGGCATTAGTATGCGACATGAAGCTTTAGTTGTGCTTGTTCTAAAAATTATTAATGCACAGGAAATGCACAATTTTGAATCTACATCCAATTATTTTCTGTCTTATTCTCATATCTGATGTAAATAGCCTTTATTTGTGCTGGATTACTATCTACTAATCTCTTTTTTTAAACAAACAAAATTTCAAATTATGGACACAAGTAAAATGATTAAAGCTTATTGCTTAAAAACAAAAGAAAAAAATGTACCAATGCACGATGCCGTGATTACTAAAACTGCACGAGGTGGTTATATGGCTGGCGGAAACGATGGTAAAGGAAATAAAATGGCTGCTATCCTTAGCGAAACAAATGCACTAAAAGCAATTGCTGATGGAGTTGCCAAAAAAGGTTTTTAGTAATAAGCATCAATACACAACAAAAGCCCATTCTATAAACATAGAATGGGCTTTTATTCTATTTCCCTTTTATACTAAAAGAGATGATCTAATAAAATCGCTGACTAAATAAGCGATTAATTTGCCCGTACTCCAATCTTGCCGTCCATTTGCCAATGTAGTAGCACCTTCTGCAATATGAAGATAAGCGACATCTTTTTGTAAAGCACAGGTGGAAAGATATTGTCTAGCTTGCAAAGCAGAAATACCAATAGGTGTCATAGCACTGGACAATACAGTTTGAATACAATCCAAATCCAACTCAATTCCAGTTGCACCTGAGCTTGTAAATTTAATTGCTTGCTGAATGGCTGCGTCAAAAGATAATTTTTCGTGAACGAAAATATCTTCATAAAAGCTCATTTGTATTCGGGGATGAGCCACCATTTCAGATACCACAGATTCGCTGTTGTAATTTTTGTGCAAACCAACTAATGCGTAATTGGCTAAATAATTTTCAAGCATTGCAAAACGAAAACCATTCCCACTATGCCTTCCTTCCATCATTCGATAATCGCTGTGTGCATCAAGATTAATGACGTGAATGCTCTTTTGGCTTGCTAATGAAGCACCCTTAATAATTGGATATGCATTGTTGTGACCACCTCCGATTACAATAGGAATTTTGTTTGCGGCAACAATTGTTTTGATGACAGGAAATACCTCTTCGTCTATTTTTTCCACTAAGGCACGCAATTTTGCAGTATTCATTTCTTGCGACTCTTGCATCCAAGCAGAAAAATCAAATGAACCCAAGAGCAAAATTTCTGCACCCGAAAATTCTTGAGAAGACTGAATATTGACAAAGGACTGTAAGAAAGGTAACCAAGCGGTATGAGCTCCTCCTACACCAGCATTGGCTCTCACACCGATATCCTCTGGAATACCCAAAAGCACATATTTTGCACTACAGGATTGAATACTAGATTCCCAAGAAGACGGTGGGGTAAGGAGTTGAATTTGCTCTCCTAATTTTACTTCTCCCTTTCGTTTTTGAACCAATGGGAGTAATTGCGTAGTATCTAAAACAGAGAGGTAGCTACTCATTAAAAGAAGTTATAGAGCAAGTTAGTTAAATTATGGTGCGAGGCGAAACTTTTGCCATTCTTTATTGTCCGTCATTTCGAAACAAATACGATCGTGCATACGACTAGGGCGACCCTGCCAAAATTCTATACGGTTGGGCTGTAATCTATAACCACCCCAATGTTCGGGACGCGGAATTTCTTGCCCTTCAAATTGGGCTTCAAATTTTTTTTCATTTTCTTCCAATACCGCACGAGAAGATATAGGCTCGCTCTGAGGCGATGCCCAAGCCCCTAATCTACTACCTCTAGGACGAACTAAATAATATTCATCGCTTTCTGCGGCTGTCACTTTGCTAATAGTACCTTCTATACGCACTTGACGTTCTAATTCGGGCCAAAAAAAGACTAGAGCGGCATGAGGATTTGAGTCCACTTCTCTACTCTTTGCGCTTTGATAATTGGTAAAAAAAGTAAAACCCGAATCATCCACTCCTTTGAGTAAAACAATTCGAGCATGTGGTCTTGAAGAGGTATCAACTGTTGCCAAAGTCATTGCATTGACCTCTTGAACAGCTGCCTTGTCAGCCTCTGAAAACCATTTTTGAAAAAAAGCAATCGGCTCCATCCCAACCTCTACTTCACTCAGCGAGGCCTGCATATAATCTTTACGAATATGGGCGATAGATGGATGCGACAAGGGATGATTATTCTTTAGCTTTAGCTAAAACGTACTTGAACATTACATAAACCATCTCGGCGGTCAGTAGAAAAGTAGTAGCCCAAGCCATGAAGACGCCGACTTTGTTGCCCACATCATAAAGTGCATTAAGAACGATTGGATTTGACATAGAAGTTATTGTTGTAAATTCGAGGTGCAAGTTACAATTTGATAATCAAATTGTGGACATTTGCCACAAAAAAAAGGGGGTGTTTGAAAATTATCTCAATTGTACTTACTTTTCCTACCGAATTGACCATATTGCCACATTATGTTTTTGCGTCATGTACCATTTTTAAAAGCAGTATTAATGTATGCTTGTACCGCATTTGGCGGTCCTCAGGTGCATATTGCCATGATGGTAAAAACTTTTGCCCAAAAACGTAAAGATGTTACCGAGGAAGAATTGATGGAGTACAATGCTTTTTGCCAAATATTACCTGGCCCATCCTCCTCTCAAACAGTTTTTTTGATTGCTTACAGACGTGGAGGGGTACCGCTTGCCTTACTTACTTTGCTAATATGGATATTACCTGCCACTATTTTGATGGCTGCTTTTTCATTTTTACTCCTTTCGTTGGACACAAATAAACTACAGAAAGAAATTTTTAGTTTCGTACCGCCCATGTCTCTCGGCTTCATTGTGTATGCAGCTATACGTATGATGCAAAAAAGCGTAAAACATATTGCTACATGGTGCATTATGTTGGGGAGCATTGCCGCTACCATTTTTATCAAATCACCCTGGGTGTTTCCTGCTATCATTATAGCGTCTGGCATTATTAGCAATTTTAGCGACAAACGAATTCCTGGCGAAAATCTCACGCATTTCAAAGTAAACTGGAATTTATTGTGGTTATTCCTGAGTCTATTTGCCTTTGCCGGTATCGTGAGTGAGTGGGCAAGGCTCAATCATTGGGAGCATCGAAGGATTTTCAACTTATTTGAAAACTTTTACCGATTCGGAAGTATCGTATTTGGCGGCGGGCAGGCCTTGATACCGATGATGCTGTACCAATTTGTGACGCGCCCCCAAAGTCCTTGGATCAATCAAGGGCAACTCCTTACTGGATATGGAATGTTGCAAGCCATTCCGGGACCAGTATTTTCTATTTGTACCTTTGTAGGTGGTATTGCCATGAGTAGTTATGGTCCCTTATGGCAAATAGCAGGATGCCTTACTGCCACAATTGGTGTCTTTCTGCCCAGCACTTTATTATTATTGTTTTTGTTTCCGCTCTATCAAAATTTAAGAAATTATGTAGTCATTTTTCGGTCTATCGAAGGAATTAATGCTGCAATTGTCGGTATCGTATGGGCATCCGGATGTCTGCTGTTTCATTCTTCTATCCAAATGGAAATTATTACACTCGTCATTGCAGGACTCACTTTTTCCATATTATATTTCACCAAAATACCAGCACCTTTTATCGTAATTGGATGGATGCTTTTAGGGTGGGCAGTGCATCAATAAATATTTCAATTCATTTTTGCCCAATTAGTACCTTGCATTTCATGAGTTTTCTCAGACAATTTATTAGACCTCTAACATAAATTATTTTACACTCCCGATTGTAGCAATAAGCTTGCGCCTCAATCCCAATTGCCTTCTTCTGTTGCGATATTTTTCTGCGAGTATTCTAAAATTTTCAGTGTGCCGATAGTGTTGGCAACAAGAATGCTTTGCCCAGATAGCTTATGATTTTCCTTTTTCTGTTGCTTGCCAATCGGCTGCCAGTTCTTCATTTTATGCGCTGTTATGCTTTTGGCTTTATTGATCACTATTTGGCTCTTTTGTGTGTGCCGTTTCTTGTTGCCTAGCAGGTGAAAGGATTGGGATTGAAGCAATAAAGTGTCGGTCTGCGTACAGATTTGCCCGCACTGCATTTCGCTGATGCCATAACTTTTGCTGATAGGCAAAAATGTTCGGTATTCTCAATAGTACATCAGCAACATCAAAACGCTGACTTCAAGCGAAATTTTTGGCGGACGACCACGCATTGCGTGTTTTCTTTTATCTGCTTTTACTAAAATCGAGGCAAATGGTGTAAAAAATATCTTCCTTACTTTTGCGCCGTCAAATTATTTATCAAAAAAAACAATTTATACCCATGTCTGTATTTGCTTCAAGCCATTTCGGCGGTCACAAAGTCCTTATTCGTGTAGATTTTAATGTACCTATCAAAAATGATGTTATCGGCGACGATACACGCATCAGAGCTGCAATAGCTACCATCAAAAAAATAATCAACGATGGCGGTTCCGTAATTCTGATGAGCCATTGGGGCAGACCTATTAAGGATATGGAAAAGAAACCAGAATTGACTAAAGCCGATTTTTCTTTGAGCAGAATCGTATCTCAATTGAGCGAACTCTTGGGACAAGCAGTACAGTTTGCCGATGATTGTATCAGTGATGAGGCTGCCGATAAAGCAAAAAATTTGCAAGCTGGCGAAGTATTGCTGCTTGAGAATCTTCGTTATTACAAAGAGGAAGAGAAAGGCAATGAAGATTTTGCCAAAAAATTGGCAAGCTATGGCGACATCTATGTCAATGATGCTTTTGGCACTGCCCATCGTGCGCATGCTTCTACAGCGGTTATTGCACAATATTTCGCCGCTGACAAGCGCATGTTTGGTTTGCTGATGGAAGCCGAAGTGAATGCTGCAGAACAGGTATTGCATAAAGCTGAGAAACCCTTTACGGCTATTGTAGGCGGAGCTAAGGTTTCGGACAAAATATTAATTATTGAAAACTTGCTCCATAAAGCTACAGACATCATCATTGGTGGCGGTATGGCTTATACATTTTTCAAAGCACTAGGCGGCAAAATCGGTGCTTCGCTATGCGAAGACGATCGTATGGAATTGGCAAATGAATTGTTGGCAAAGGCAAAGGCTAAAGGGGTAAATATTCACTTGCCTATAGACAGTATCATTGCTGATAAATTTGCAGCAGATGCCAACACGGCTTTGGCAAACAATATGGAAATCCCTGATGGATGGATGGGCTTGGATATTGGCGCAACAGCCTGCACTGCATTCAGCGAAGTAATTACCCGTAGCAAAACAATTCTTTGGAACGGACCAATGGGTGTATTCGAAATGGAAAAATTTCAGAATGGCACTAAAACGATTGCAGAATCTGTGGTAACGGCTACTGCAAATGGAGCTTTCTCTCTTGTAGGTGGTGGCGACAGTGTTTCGGCAGTGAACAAGTTTGGATTCGCTGACAAAGTGAGCTATGTATCAACAGGTGGTGGTGCTATGCTCGAATATTTTGAAGGAAAGGTATTGCCCGGTATCGCAGCTATTAAAGGCTAATGGACAAACATAATAAATAAAAGACGGCACTTATCCCTTGATAAGTGCTTTCTTTATAATTGTAGGTATGATTACATCTTCTCCGGCAAATCAATACCCAAGAGCTTCATTCCATGACGTAAGGTTTGTGCCACCATAACAATCATCATCAAACGCAATTGTTTTTTCTCTTCGTTTTCGGCTTTCGAAATGCTGTGTTGGTCGTAAAAGGTATTGAACAATTGTGCCAACTGAAAAGAGTAATTGCACAATACCGAAGGATTCATTTCTGTAGCGGTCGTTTCTATAATATTGGGATATTGCTCTAATGCCATTAAAATATCTTTTTCTGCTTTAGTCAATTTTTCGTTGAGGGTCAATCCTTCAAAAGTATTTATTGCAGGCATTACAGAAAGTTGTTCTTTGCGCAATATGGAGCAAATACGGGCATGGGCATACTGAATAAAAGTTGCCGTAAATCCGTGCAAGTCGATAGATTCTTTGGGGTCGAAAATCATTTTCTTTTTCGGATCGACACGGAGCAGGTAAAACTTCAACGCTCCCATACCAATAGTAGTATAGAGTTGGTTCAATTCTTCGGCAGAAAAACCATCCGCTTTACCAGTTTGTTCGGTTTGTTCTTGTGCCATGCGTAGCATTTCGGCAATCATATCGTCGGCATCTACCACTGTGCCTTCGCGGCTTTTCATGCGTCCGGTAGGCAATTCTACCATCCCATAAGACAAATGGTAAATGCCCGCAGCGCAAGGCTCACCCATTTTTTTCAAAATCAGTTGCAATACCTGCATGTGATAATTTTGCTCATCAGCTATTACATAAACAGATTGGTCTAAATTAAAATCATTGTACTTCAATACCGCTGTACCAATATCTTGGGTGATATAGACGGAGGTGCCATCTCCACGGAGCAACAGCTTTTGGTCTAGCCCTTCGTCGGTCAAATCTATCCAAACAGAATTGTCTTCTTTTCTGAATAGAACACCTTTTTCCAATCCCTTTTCTACAATGCTTTTGCCCAATAAATAAGTGTTGCTTTCATAATACATCTTATCAAAATCAACACCCAATTTTTTATACGTTACTGCAAAGCCTTCATATACCCAGGCATTCATGGTTTGCCAAAGGTTATAAACAGCTGGATCTCCTGCTTCCCATTGGCGCAGCATTTGCTGGGCTTCTTGCATGATGGATGCTTCTTTTTCAGCCTGTTTTTCGTCCATTCCTTGTACTAGCAATGCTGCGATTTCTGCTTTATAAACATCATTAAACTTCACATAATAATCGCCTACCAGATGGTCTCCTTTAATGTCTGTACTTTGAGGAGTTGCACCATTGGCATAGCGTTGCCAAGCCACCATTGATTTGCAAATATGAATACCTCGGTCGTTGATGAGGTTTGCTTTTACCACATCATTTCCGTTTTGCTTCAAGATATTGCCAAGGGCATATCCTAAAAAGATATTACGCAGATGGCCAAAGTGTAAAGGCTTGTTGGTATTGGGCGAAGAGTACTCGACCATAATCTTTTTAGCTGTAGATTTCGTAGTACCATAATCTGCATTGTGCCAATTTTGCTGCAACAAACTCGTAAAAAATTGGTCGCTCACCCTAAGATTTAAGAAACCGCTGACGATTTGGAATTCGGTAAAGAGTTGGCTATTGTTTTGAATCAGATAGCCGCCTAATCTTTGTCCTAATTCATCTGGCTTGCAGCGCAACATTTTGATAAAAGGAAATAACACAATAGTATAATCGCCTTTAAACTCTGCTTTTGTTTCGTTGACATTTACCGAATCGATAGTAAATGTTTCGTCATGATAAAAATGTTGTAAAGCCGCAAGTGCAGACTCTTTAATCAATTGGGTCAGCATATTAAATGGTATTAAATTGAGTGCGAAAATAGACAATTAAGCTGTCTATTGGAGAATGTACGTTTTGTAAGAGTGGTTCTTGTTTTATTTAAAACACCACTCGTTCCATTTTATTGAGCTGATGGAGATTCAAAACGGTATGGCTGCCATCTGGCGAACGATGAAAAGCTGGCAAAAACTTAGCTCCAAACACTAAGTCGTTGGTAGTGTAAGAAGTACGTTGCTGCACGATATTGGAATAATGATCGTCGAACGCTTTTACTCCTACGATAACTTCAAATTTTGTACGCATTAATTCATCTTCATTCAAACGCCAAAAAGGACTTTGCTCATCTATGACATGGACTAATGTCCAACTCAATGCCAGAGAACTGATTTTAGACATTTCTATGGCTAATGTAAAATATTTTGTAACCTCTTTACCTTCCTCCATCACATGAAAAGCCCCAGTCAACTGTGCTTCGGCATCGGTAAGGTTATTATTTTTTTTGGATGCAAAACGAAGCATCAAGGCCTTAGCTTCTTTATAAGGGGCAATAATAATACTTTCGCTAAATGCCAAATATGCCTTAGGTCTGGAAAAGCGTGCAAAGAATAATCCGGTAACTAATGCAAAGGACATGATACCCATAAAAGATTCTAATGAGGCAACAATATTTGCTAACAAACCTGAAGGGCTGATATGACCATAGCCCACTGTGGTGAGGGTTTGGGAGCTAAAGAAAAAAGCTTGCTGAAAATTATAAGCAAGAGAAGTACTTGTATCTGTACCTTTTAGATGTTCGATTCCAACCAACACATATACAATGGCAAAGAAGATATTGATGATGGTATAAAAAGCAAATACAAGCAATAAAAATTTCAATCTTGGTAGGCGCAGCAACGCATGATACAAGCTCAATCGTTCTAAAAAAGGTAAACCCACTTTCTTCAAGTTAAGAGTACCGTCTTTATTAATTAAGCGAGTTCCTTCTGCGCTCGCATTAGAGCCAAAACCTGTATTATCAAGGCTTTTAGATTTATTTCTTAAATTGGCCATTTAATCTTTACAATAATTATTCTTTGCAAATAAAAGGTTTAATCCATTATACCTCGGATGAAATCTTTCTAAAGTATTACGAAGATAGGTCTTGTCGAGATGGGTATATATTTCTGTGGTGGTAATACTCTTGTGCCCCATCATTTCTTGTACGGCTCTGAGGTCGGCACCTGCTTCTACCAAATGAGTAGCAAAGGAATGCCTGAAGGTATGGGGGTGAATATTTTTTTGGATGCCGGCTTGAGCAGCCAAATCTTTGATAATCATGAAAATCATCACCCTGCTCAACGCACAGCCTCTTCTGTTGAGAAATAGGATATCGGAATAAGCTTCTTTTACGGCGATATGGCTTCGGGTATGGGCTCGATATAGTTTTATTTGTTCTACAGCAACACTCCCTATGGGTACGAGTCTTTCTTTATTCCCCTTGCCCGTTACTTTGACAAAGCCTATATCCAAATACAAACCCGATAAGGTCAATGATATCAACTCCGAAACGCGTAATCCACAACTATACATAGTTTCGAGCATCGCTCTATTACGCTGTCCTTCGGGAGTACTATGGTCAATTGCAGCCATCATTTGTTCAATTTCGGCTATGGAAAGCACCACCGGCAATGGGCGTGTGAGCTTGGGGGCTTCTAATAATTCTGTCGGATCTTTGAAAATGGTTTGTTCCAACAGTAAAAACCTAAAGAATGATTTGATACCGCTCAAAACCCGAGCTTGCGAATTGGCACTCAAATCCATCTCGGCAACGAACTGTACAAAAAGTTGCAATTGGCTTAAATCCACTTCAAGCAATTTGACATTCTTTTCGTTCAAAAAATGAAAAAGCAACTCCACATCGTGCAAATAAGCCGCAATAGTATTTGCCGACATCGAACGCTCTAAGGCGAGATAGATTTGAAAGCTTTTAAGATACGATGCAGACAAGTTTTAAGCGAGTAATTCTTTTTTATAATGCTGGATTAGGAATTTCGGTGTCCGGAATTTTCAATGAACTTTCGAATGGTGCAACGAATGACGTAAAATAACGTTGGTCTAATGTTTCAATAGCTGCTTTTCGTTTTAACTGCTCCCCCACTACCGTTTTGATGCTCTTAGCTGCCATTTGCAAAATGGCATTTTTTTTACGGAGCTGAGCAAGGTTACGCGCAATGATAAAAAACAACAAAGCAATAATTGCTGCAAATAAAATTACCGACCAGTAAAGGTTGCTCATATCGGTATTACTAAAACCTAATGCAGCACTCTTGCTGCGCATCCGTGCTAAAATATAAAAGGGATAAATCTTATCTCGAATGATACAAAATGCGACAACAGCAACAATACCCAACCAAGCTAATGCCTCGAATACAAGCAAAACGACATTGCTCCACAATCTAGCGACAACTGGCTTTCGTAAGGACACAGCTAAAGGATCTAAAAGTGCCAAATGTTCATTAATAAGCCTTTTTTCCTCTTTAAATTCTTTTAATAAATCTTCTTGTAAACGTAAATTTTCCATTAAACTTTATTCTGTTTATCGTAGCAAAAATAAACATCGCCATCATTAAAAAGAGTAGTGTGTATAAAAAGGCTCTTATGTGGAATATATTTTCCCATATTTGATTCACTAAATTTATCCCAAAAAGTTCATTAGAGCCTTAACTCCCAATGACGGTCATTAGGAATT
>JASGCQ010000036.1 GCA_030054025.1 Phycisphaerales bacterium
ACAAAAAAACCTATTGACGGTCATTAGAAGATTATAGCCTATTGAATTTTTTGGGCTTATACCAAAAAAACATACTGAAGTTATACTCAGCGGTTTCTATCGAAAGTATAAGCCCAATAAGTTAAGATTAGATTATTGCAGCAGTATTTCCCCAACTGACGTACAATACATTATTGGTAAAATAGAATCACCCAAATACAGATTTTAAATTTATTTATTCGTCATCAACAAGGATTATAAAAAAGTCGTCCCCGAAATCAAAACCACCAAAATATAGTTCTAGGCTTCTATCAAAATGTTTTTTTGATTTTTTTCATAATTTACTTGTGAAAATTGCTTTACAATATTAACTTTGGGACTTGTGCAGTATTTGCATCAAAATTTTCGGCTTCCTTATGAAAAAAAACACTTTTTCCCTCATCATATTAGCATCTGCTTTGGTGGGCGGTATATTATCTACCTCCTGCAATAAAGGCAATACAAATACTACTCAGAAAAGCGTAACATTGGTCAATGGAAATCTTAGCTTTGACATTCCTATCTTGCCTAAAAACGGTGAGTATGATAGTATAGTGAAGTTCAATTTTAAAATCAATGCTGATAGCTTTGTCAAGAGTTTTAATGCTGATTACGACACTTCAAGCATTCGTTCGGTTTTATTAAATTCTTGTATTTTGACATTACCAGATGGCAGTACTGTTGATAATTTCAGGAACTTCCATACTGCAAATATTGGCCTTAGCTCTGGTACTTATGGCAAAATAGTGCGCATAGCTACATTTACAGATATAGTAGATACTGCAGCTTATTCTTTAAATGTTCCGAGATGGTACGACCAGAATTTGGCTACCTATTTCAAATCCGATAGTATTTGTTATCATTTCTATGGCAATGTACGCACTGCGTCTAAAGCCGTTTTAAATTGCAAAGCAGTACTCAGTTATCAAATGGAATTGTCTAAATAATATTTGAAACTAAATCCTAAAAAAAGAGTCACAAATTGCGACTCTTTTTTTATTGAGTATACTCTTGAATAATCAATTAAATTTTATCTAAGCCGCTTATTATAATCATTAAAGCTGCGGGGAGTCATTTTTGTATTAATCTGCAAATTCGCGCAATAAAAAAAAGCCAACCCTGAGTGGATTGGCTTTTTTATTTGAAATACTTAATTGTTGTTAAGCACCTGCTTCTTCAGTATTGGCTGTAGCATCATCTACTACAGAATCTTCGGGTGCTGCTTCTACCACTGGTGTAGCAACTTCCTCAACAGGAGCAGCATCTGTAGCTTTAGCGGCAGCAGGTTTACGACCGCGACGTGTCTTTTTAGCTGCTACTTCTTTACCACCTTTAACATACAATTCGTTGAAATCTACCAACTCAATCATAGCCATATCCGCAGCATCACCCATACGACGAGGCAATTTAATAATGCGTGTATAACCGCCTGGGCGATTAGCCACTTTATCGCTAATAGCACCAAACAATTCTTTAATAGATTCTTTATCTTGTAAGTAAGCGAAAACTACACGACGGTTGTTAGTGCTATCTACTTTCGAACGGGTAATTAGAGGCTCTGCATACACACGTAGTGCTTTTGCTTTAGCCAATGTAGTAACGATTCTTTTGTGTTCGATGAGTTGCTTGGTAAGGTTCATCAAAAGGGCATGGCGGTGAGCCGTTTTTCTGCCGAGGTTGTTTACTTTGTCTCCGTGACGCATGACGTTTGTTGTTTTTTTTAAGAAATAATTGGCGTTATCGCCCCCGCTTACACCGTGTCAAAGAATTGTAAGTGGTTTGTGTATCCATGCTCTTTTCAGCACACATTTTGTATAAAAAGCCACAGTGAGCGGGAGAGCGCAAGTGGCTTTTTGATTTAATGATTAGAAATCTTTGGACAAGCTTTTCAAACGTGAAATATCCATACCAAAATGAAGACCACGCTCATGTAATACTTGCTCAATTTCAGACAGTGATTTTTGACCGAAATTGCGGAATTTCATCAATTCGTCTTGAGTATAATTTACCAACTCACTCAATGAATTAATCTTAGCAGCTTTCAAGCAGTTAAAGGCACGAACAGAAAGTTCTAAATCTTCAAGCGGAGTACCCAAAATTTTACGCAATTGCAAAGTTTCTTCATCTACAACATGCTCACGATCTTCTTTCTTATTATCCAACGAAATGTTTTCATCGGTGATAATCATCAAGTGCTGAATCAAAATACGAGAAGCTTCTTTTACTGCTTCTTCAGGATGTATAGTACCATCGGTAAGAACATCCATAATAAGTTTTTCGAAATCAGTACGTTGTTCTACACGGGTATTTTCAATCGTGTATTTAACATTTTTGATTGGAGTGAAAATAGAGTCTATGGCAATAACTCCAAGTAAACCATCTTTAGGACGATTTTCTTCGGAAGGAACATATCCACGACCTTTACCGATGGTCAATTCGATATTAAAATTGGTGCCATTCTCCATGCTGCATATCACCAATTCTGGATTCATTACTTCAAAATTAGGCAATGCGTCTCCAATCATACCCGCAGTAAACTGACCTTGTTTGATATTCAATTCACATCTGTCAAAAGACAAATCTTGCTCTGCTGTTTTTTTGAAACGTACTTGTTTTAAGTTCAAGATGATTTCGGTAACATCTTCCAATACACCTTTAATCGTTGCGAACTCGTGATCAGCACCTGCAATTTTAATGGTAGTAATTGCATATCCTTCAAGCGAAGAAAGCAATACTCTACGCAAAGCATTACCGATAGTAACTCCATAACCGGGTTCTAAAGGCCGAAACTCAAATTGGGCTTCAAAATCATTTGCTTTTTGTAAAACAATTTTGTCTGGTTTTTGAAAATTCAATATTGCCATATTGATGTTGTTATTTTAAGTGTTCGTTTAAAAAAAATTTAGAGTATTATGAATGTTTTTAGAAAACAGACAAAAGAGAAATACTCTAGTCTTATTTGTTCAAATAAACGGCAAACCCAATACGGTTTGTCGTATTTAGATTTATTATTTAGAGTACAATTCTACAATGAGCTGCTCCTTAATATTCTCTGGTACGCTCTCACGCTCAGGATTGGCAAGATAAGTACCTCTAAGGTCTTTTTCGCTCCAATCTACCCAATTAATTTTTGGATTTTTTGCACGAACTAAACTCAAAATTGCGGTATTTACTTTGCTCTTTGGTTTCAATTCAATTACATCACCTGGCTTCAAACGATAAGAAGGGATATTGACGATTTCGCCATTCACCAAAATATGTTTGTGTGATACGATTTGACGTGCAGCAGGACGTGTAGGTGCAATCCCCATACGATAAACGACATTGTCTAAACGTGATTCCAACAATTTCACTAGGTTTTCACCAGTAGCACCTTTGAGTCGGCTGGCTTCAACGTATGTGTTGCGGAATTGTTTTTCCAACACCATGTAGGTGTATTTTGCTTTTTGCTTTTCTTTCAACTGAATAGCGTACTCAGATTGAGTTTTACGCTTTTTGCTTGCTCCGTGCATACCAGGAGGTGCACTTTTCTTTTGCAAGTTTTTGCCCGATCCTAAGATAGGCTCGCCGAATTTACGGCAGATTCTGTTTTTGGGTCCTGTATAACGTGCCATTGCGTGTTATTTATCCGATTTTTGTAATTAATTCCGAAGCGTCTCGTTGAAAAATCGTAAAATTTTGATACGCTTCAGATGATTATAAATAAAAACTGAATTTCGTTATGATAAACATAGTCTATCATTCGAAAAAAATTGTGTGCTATACTCTTCGTTTTTTGGGAGGGCGACAACCATTGTGTGGCATAGGAGTAACGTCTTTGATAGAAGTAACTTCTAACCCGATGCTTGCCAAAGAGCGGATAGCTCCTTCACGACCCGAACCTGGTCCTTTTACAATCACATCCACTTTTTTCAAACCAGCATCCATTGCTTTTTTACCACAATCGGCAGCAGCCATTTGGGCAGCATAAGGAGTGTTTTTCTTAGAACCACGGAATCCCATTTTGCCAGCAGAAGACCAAGAGATTACTTGTCCTGTCTTATTGGTAAGACTCACGATAATGTTGTTGAAAGTAGCGTTGATGTGTGCATCCCCGTGTGGGTCTACCTTCACGATGCGCTTTTTAGCAGCGACTTTTGCAGATGATTGTGCTTTTGCCATTTTGATTTTAATAAGGTAATCATTAATAAATTTATGCTGATTGTTTCAGCATTGTAACATCCCTCCTTGCAGCACCAATGGGCAAATCCGGCGATGGTACGAATAGTATTAGTACTATTTTTTGGGTGCTTTCTTTTTACCTGCAACAGTTTTGCGCTTACCCTTACGAGTACGGCTGTTGGTACGGGTACGTTGTCCGCGAAGGGGTAAGCCTTTACGATGACGCAATCCGCGATAGCAAGCAATGTCCATTAAACGTTTGATGTTCGTTTGAACTTCAGAACGCAACTGACCTTCTACTTTGAACTCACTGTTGATGATGTTACGAATAGCAGTTTGCTCTTCGTCATTCCATTCCATCGCTTTTTTATCATAGCTGATACCAGCTTTTTCGAGGATGTAACGGGCAGTTGTGCTGCCAATACCATAGATGTAAGTAAGTGCTATCTCACCACGCTTTTGTTTAGGTAAATCTATACCAGCTATACGAGCCATTTATATTTAATTATGAATTTTAATTACTAGTTTTCGATTATCCTTGGCGTTGTTTAAAACGAGGATTCTTTTTGTTGATGATGTATAACCTGCCTTTGCGACGCACGATTTTGCAATCTACACTGCGTTTTTTTATTGCTGCTCTTACTTTCATTGTTGTTCTTTTGTTTATAAAATACTATGATTATTTATACCTATAAATTATTCTGCCTCTGCTCAAGTCGTAAGGACTCATCTCTACCCCCACCTTGTCGCCCGGAAGAATACGAATGTAGTGCATACGCATTTTGCCGGAAATTGTAGCTAGTATTTCGTGTCCATTCTCAAGCCTAACACGAAACATTGCGTTAGATAAAGCTTCGATAATAGTACCGTCTTGTTTAATTAAGGACTGTTTAGCCATATTTTAAAAGGATTGCAAAAGTAAGAACATTTTATGAATAAAATAAATTTTTTTGAAAAACTTCCAAAATATAGATCAAAAAATGAAGTGGGTTGAAAAATGAAGTTTTAAATTACCGTTACATAAAGTAATTTCTATGAGTTATTATTCGCTCATTTATGAATTTTTAAACTCGTACCTACAAGTGTAAAGACTCAAAAACTAGAAAGAAAAAGAAAACTCATTGGAGTAAATGACAGTACCATCTTTCATGGTTTGCCTCAATTGTGCTGTATAAGAACCTGAAGCCAATGTAGTTTTGATATCCAATGCCGCAACTTCATGATATTGTAGTAAACTTTTTCCCAACGCAGCAGCATCTGCTAAAGCCAAACCATTAGCATCGCAAGCAAGAGTACCCTCAGGGATAAGCAAGATCGTTTTGACAATGCTACTTCCAGAACGGATAATCAAAGCCTTTTGGATTGTCCAGAGCGATAAGTTGCCAAAGAACTCGGGGCATACAGTTGCCGTTTCGTGTGTAGCAAAATAACCTTTAAAAGTCATCGTCTTGCAAGTATAAGGGTCGGTGCTAAAACTCTGTATGGCAACATTGCGATTCATAACCGTAAAATCAGCCAACAACTCGTAGTTCTTACTCAAGTAGGCTGTATAAGAAATAATTGGCGCAGTACCTACCGAGCAATTATAGACTTTGCGAGGCAAATAGGGGCTATTGGGTATTAAATTGGCAGGAATGTCAAAACTGAGCATAGAGTCATTAAGTATAGTGCTATTGAGTGTAAGCTGATCGTCAGGATTGTCTATGAGCGTGAGGGTAATCGGAATGCTCGTTTCATTGCTGAAGCCCCAACCATAAATCGTATAATGAGCTCCTTCCATTGAAAAAAGAGCATTGCCATTGTCGTGCAACTTTGCAGAACCTTCAAAAAAGCGGTCGTAATTAAGCATAAATGACTGGGTAGTAAATGTATTCGTCGCTGAATAACTCGTTTCACCTGCATAGGTAAGTGCCAACCGCAATTGGTATTGAGTTTTCATACTCAATCCCGATATAGGAATGTTATTTTTGTCGGTATAAGGAATTTCTTTCCAATCGGCATCAGTGGCTTTTTTCATGTACAACTGTGCAGTACAACCTTTGGGCAGATTATTGGCTACAAAAGATAGAAAAGCCTGAGTAGCCATCACATTCGTTACATTGATGCGTGCATCATTAGCATAGTGTTGCAATGTGCCGGATTCCGAGCTATTCTTTTTGCAACCAAACAGAGTCGACATTATCAGACTTAATAGAAAAAGGTATTTTTTCATCATTCATTTTTTTAAAAGCACGGTCAATAGACGGCCAAATATACTAAGCTTTTGCTAACAAAAAAGTGCCTCGGAAAAACCGAGGCCTCTACATACTATTGGGTTTGCTAATTTTTATCCTAAATATACTTTCAACGCATTGCTGTAACGAGCTTTTTGCAAACGCTTTATCGCACGTTCTTTAATCTGGCGAATACGTTCTTTGGTCAAATCGTATTTTTCGCCAATCTCTTCGATAGAAGGACCCGCCTCACCTTCCAAACCAAAATAGGCAGCCAAAATCTCCGCTTCACGGATACTGAGCGATTTGAGAATCCTACGAATCTCGGCACGCAAAGAGTCTTTCATCACATCATCATCAGTATCGCTAGAGCCTTCGAGCAAATCCCCCATGGCTACATCCTCTGCTTCGTGTACAGGAGCATCAAGTGAGGTATGGCGCGTGTTGCTGGTGAAGATATTTGTCACCTCCGTTTCGCTCATCTCCAAGATATTTGCCAATTCTTCGGTAGAAGGCTCACGCTCATGCTCTTGCTCAAATGCGATAAATGCCTTGTTCGCCTTATTGTAAGTACCAATTTTGTTTTGAGGCAAACGAACCAAACGTCCTTGTTCTGCCAATGCTTGAAGGATAGATTGACGAATCCACCATACTGCGTAAGAAATAAACTTAAAACCTTTAGTTTCGTCAAAACGTTGAGCTGCTTTGATAAGACCAAGATTACCTTCATTTATCAAATCGCTCAAAGAAAGACCTTGGTGTTGATATTGTTTGGCAACAGATACCACAAAGCGCAAATTCGATTTTACTAATTTTTCCAATGCCCACTGATCGTTCATGCGAATTTTCTGCGCCAAAGTAGTTTCCTCCTCTGGAGTAATCATTGATATTTTACTAATTTCTTGAAGGTATTTTTCGACCGCTTGCGAGTCGCGGTTGGTAATCTGGGTAGCTATTTTTAATTGTCTCATACTAATATTTTTTTTCTGTTTTTTGTTACAAACAGAATTTGATAACTATATAAACGCAAAAACGGTAAACCACGTTTGCGCCTCAGCTAATTTTTGCATCAAATTAACATGTTTGTCATTTGTGTTTGTTTTGCTTTAGCAAAATTGTGCTTGGATAACACAAGAAATAGACAATTCACTATTAAAAATAGGGCAAACATTAAACCGAGTACAAAAGTATATTCTGTATTTCAAAAATGCTACCTTTGTACCCACTAATAATTGAACTTTAACAAACAGTATGGCACAAGACTTATATACACATCCAGATTATTACCAATTAGACGAATTATTGAGCGACGAACACAAGCTGATTCGTGATGCAGTTCGTGCTTGGATAAAGAAAGAAGTGAGTCCCAATATCGAAAAATGGGCACAAAATTGTGAATTTCCTAAGCATTTGGTACCTCAAATGGGCGATTTGGGCGTTTTTGGACCTACAGTACCCGTTGAGTATGGCGGCGGCGGCTTGGATTATATCAGCTATGGGCTGATGATGCAAGAAATTGAGCGTTGCGACAGCGGCATGCGCAGCACGGCAAGTGTGCAAGGCAGCTTGGTCATGTTTCCCATCTACCAATACGGCAACGAGGTCCAACGCAACAAGTATTTACCCAAACTGGCATCAGGCGAGTGGCTCGGCTGCTTCGGGCTTACAGAACCCGATAGTGGCAGCGACCCAGGCAGCATGGTTACCAATATAAAAGATGCCGGCGATCATGTGATTTTGAACGGTGCTAAAATGTGGATTTCGAATGCTCCCGAAGCACAAATAGCCGTTGTTTGGGCAAAAGACGAAGCTGGAGATATTTGTGGACTCATTGTAGAGCGTGGCATGGAAGGCTTCACTACACCCGAAATACATGGTAAGTGGAGCTTGCGCGCCAGTTGCACCGGCGAGCTTGTTTTTGACAATGTAAAAGTGCCTAAAGAAAATATACTCCTTATCAAAGGACTGAAAGGTCCCTTAGGCTGCCTCTCTAAAGCGCGATACGGTATAGCTTGGGGTGCCTTAGGTGCTGCTATGGACTGCTACGATTCGGCTTTACGCTATACATTGCAGCGCAGTCAATTTGGAAAACAATTAGCAGGTTTCCAATTGCAACAAAAGAAATTGGCCGAAATGATTACCGAAATTACTAAAGGACAATTGTTGGTTTGGCGTTTGGGCGTATTGATGAATGAAGGACGTGCAACTCCAGCACAAGTAAGTATGGCAAAACGCAACTCTTGCGAAATAGCTCTCAATATCGCCCGAGAAGCACGCCAAATGCACGGCGGTATGGGCATCACGGGCGAGTACAGCATCATGCGCCACATGATGAATCTGGAATCGGTGGTTACATACGAAGGCACACATGATATTCATTTGCTCATCACGGGTATGGATGTAACAGGCTTAAACGCATTCAAATAAAGACAATAAATTTTAAAAAAGTACATAAAAGAGCGGACGAAAGGTCGCCCTTTGTTATATAGCAAACACTTCAATTAATAGAAAATAAAACGTGAAACAAACAAATTAGCTCGACCTGTCTTACTTTTTATTTAGCCCCAACCAGCTTGAGCATCAGAAAAGGATGCCGACAGGAAAACACAATTGACAAGGAGTGAAATCTTACGAAAAATGTAGATCCAAGGGTAAATAATACAAAAACAAGCACAAGATGAATACACAGATGTGATTGTAATATCCAGAACAATTAAAAATTTTTCCCAAAAAAACAAAAGTCAAAACAAAAAAGTTCTATTTTTTGAGTTTAACTTTTTACATTTGCATCCTATAAAATAAAAAAAAATAACTATGAAAAAAATAATGTTTGCCCTTATGGCATTAATGCTCCCCATGCTAGTGAGCGCACAAGTAGACTTAATTAAAAAACACAACGGCGAGAACATTAAAGGAAAAGTAAAGAAAATTGACGATTACACTGTAATTTTTGTGTACGATGGTGAAGAAGCAGAAATCTCTTTGAGCAAATACGCCATTCAAACCATCACTTATGGCAAAAGTGGTCGTGTAGAAGAAGTAACCGAAAAAATAGTTGTTCATACAGAAAGCGACTGGGAAAAAGTAATGATTTTTGAAGAAAAAAGCTATATCGTGGGTCTCAAGAAAGTGGATGAGGTACGCGGCAAGACTGGCTTAATCAATTTTCAAACAGGTAATACTGGCGATAAAAAAGCAGATAAAAAATTAAAAATGGCTGCGGCAGCAATTGGATGTCCATTCGTCTTGATGACTGCAGACAAATCTACCGTAGGAGCAAATTCAAATCAACTAGGTGGCTCACAATTCATTAAAAAAGGAATTGCCTATAGCTATTAATAAAAAATTGTGGGCATTATGAGAATGTCCTTCTACAATAAAAGCCTTGTTCGTATCATCGAAACAAGGCTTTTATAATAGCTAAAAATGATTTTTTGCACCTTCTTAGCTAGCTTTCATAGGGACAAAAGGGAGTATGTTCTAAAGCAACAATAATCTATTCTGGCAGTATAAAGATATATTTTGTGACAACTCAGCATTACTAACTGTGGTTTTATACATTTACAATAATATCTAAAGCCCCCTTTGTCCAAATAGATAAAATGCAATTTTGGGACACTCCAGAGCCACTAGCCTATTTATAAGGGTCAACCAAAGAAAATTTTCTCAAGATAAAACTGTGGCAATGCCCGCTGGGCCTAGTCGTTTTGGTTCGATAGGGGAGCCATGGACTTCAAGGCAGCATGGAAAGTACTGGGCAAAAGCGGCGATACTTCCAAATTTTATAAACCCAGATTTTGCAGCAGGTACCTATTGACAGTTTTTGGAAAAATTTCAACTGCAAAACAGTAGAAAATATACAACGAAAAATTTTGATTATCAATATAAAGTATCAACAATAGATCTTCAAAAAGCAGGGTGTTTTTGGGGCAGATTATTCAAAATTACCGCTATTGCAAAATCTGGGTTAAAAGCGAAAGCCTGTCTATTCAAAGACAGGCTTTCACTTTTTAATCGAGATATTTCTGTGAAAGATTAATACACAATCAATTTTTCAGTTTGGTTCAAGTTGTCGTCACCTGTGATGTGCACCAAGTAAACACCTTTAGCTCCTAAGTAGCTGGCAGGAATTTCAATGCGAGCATTGTTTTGGTCCACTTTTTCAGTTACAGAATACACCAATTTGCCCGTAATATCTGTTACTTGGATGCTCACCCGAGCATTTGGTTTTTGGAACAATACAAATGCATTAGCATTGGTGGGGTTAGGTGCTACCGTCGCTTTTCTGTCGCCCAATATCATTTCATTTACAGAAAGTGGGTTATTGCTGATATTGATACGATCAAGATAGAAGTTGTTGCCCGAAGCATACATAGCGTTTCCTAGGGGACGACTAGATGGTTTGTAACGGAAGCGGAAGAATACTCTTGAATCTCTAACAAGTGTGCTACCATTTTTCAAATCTATGCTCATGGGTTTCCACTCGTTCCAAGCTGGAGTATATTCTCTAGCAACCGTAGGTA
Source organism: Phycisphaerales bacterium (assembly GCA_030054025.1). Lineage (GTDB taxonomy): Bacteria > Bacteroidota > Bacteroidia > Chitinophagales > Chitinophagaceae > Rurimicrobium. The sequence continues at coordinate 10,916 of JASGCQ010000036.1, forward strand.
TGGTACCTACGGTTTGCATTTCACCATTTTTCATAGTTTTAAGCACCGTCCATGTAGCACCGCAGGTGTTAGAATAAGCAATCTCTAATGTATCTTTGATATAGTCGGGATTGGTAGTAGCATAGGCACCGGCATACATAAAGTTGAGGTTGCCATTGCTATCCAAAGAGCTCAAATCAAATGCAGGAGAGAAGAAATCGTCATAATCACCAGAAGCATCGCCCAAAAGATTATCAGGATAAGTTCTATCATCATAGCTTCTGTAGCGAATACAGCTAGCATCATAAGTACCTCCAAAATTACCAATCTCCCATTTGTATCTATTGTTGTAATAGTTGAAGATAGGCCATTTAGCATTTTCTGTAGCATCAGTAAATTCTTGCCAATAACCAATAGGAGGTTTTTGTGTAGGATCAGCAACATAGATACCAGGGTTAGCGATAAATGTATCGGAACCCACAGTATTGCTAGCAATCAATTTAATGGTAGCCCAGCCGGGTGTTGAAAATTTGTAACCATTGACTGAAGAAACTAATGTGGCACCATTGGATAAATCCCATGAAGTACTGGTTGGAGCAGCTTGCCAAGTTCTATCCCTAAACTTAAATACATAATTAGAAGCGGACTCAGAACACAAGAAATAGGAAGGAGTATTAGACGTAGATATAACACCCGCAGGAGCAAGCACCGCTTTTTCCACAGAGTATTCTGCTTTAGGCTTCAATACGACTGTATCCAAAGCTCCAGTTTTTTTCAAATTAAATGGGCTAACCAAACTGTCTCTATGCGCTACACTCAACGCAAGTGTAGCACGCATACGCTCTACCTGACCAGCAGTAAACATTTTGGAGCAATAGGTATAATCCATTACGTTTTGTGAGTTGGTAGTATCGGGATAGTCCACCAAAGAATCGCCATACATCTTGAAGAAGCCATAACTTACTTTCCAATCGTAGAAGAAATTGTAAAAACTATCGGTGATATAATTTTTGAACAATACCGTACCCGCTACACCACGAGGATAAATGGAGAAACCTGGAGTAACCGTATCACGCATGGCACCTGGATTTTGCATAAAGTAGAGCTTAAACAGCGTATTGGTATCTGTAATCGGCAATTTGAACCTATGTTTTACAAACTGGGCTTCTTTCGTAACGGTTGAGATTACAGTAACGCTATCGATAATTACCGAACCACGTTTGAGCCCAATTTTATAGGTAGAGCCTATGGGCGCAGAAGGATAAAATTTGAAGGTATCTAAACTGGATGCGGTACGGCATTGGAAACTAATACCCTTAGATGTAGAAGTATCGGCAAAAATAACGGGTGTATAAGCCGGAGAATCGGCACGGCGGAAGGTATCTATACGCAATTTGCCCATAGGTTTGTTGCGAGTAAACAAGCAAGCGGTATCGTATATTTCAAGCAAATCAGAACAAAGGTCTTTAGGGTCATGTCCTTTGGTCAATGGGGTATCATCTACGTCATCATCTCCGCAAGCAATTTTAGGATTGTTGGTACTACCCCAAGGATGATCCAGATTGAGTTCATGTCCTAATTCATGGGTATAAGTATAATCGTAATCAATACCAGCAATAGGCCCATACAAGCCAATTGGTCCGTCATAATAAGGCAGCGCATCGGCAGTAGCCGGCTTGTAGGCATAAGCCGCAGCACCTACATGAGCTTTGCTAAATTTGTTGATAATCCACACATTCATATAGCTGCTGGGAGGCCACTGGTCGTATTTTGCCAAATCGCCTGCATTTTTGGTGATATAGTTTCTACGACGGGTGATACCATTGGTAGGATTGCCATTGGGGTCTTTGGATGCCAAATGCCAAGTAATGCGTGCATTACCGATATAGCGGGTCTTAGAATTATTGATAAAACCTTTAAAAGGGGCAATCACATCCGCTGTATCCGCATTTGTTTTATTATACATGGTGTTGATTTTTGCAACACTGGCAATAATTTGAGCGTCTGTAACATATTCATCGCCATAATCGTGTATGATATGAAACACAATAGGGATATCGTAAGCCACCGTACTGCCACCATCGGTAGTTTTGGCAAAAGGTGATAAATCTTTCTTGCTCATTGCCGCTATTTTTTCGGCTATCTGCTGGTTCAATTTTGCTTCTTTGTCCAATATTTCGGGGTGCAACACGAGTATTTCTCTGCGCACCTCGTCGGTACCGCAAGGCTGCGTGGTTTGGGCTTGGGCAGACATACCAAACATGCTTGCAAAAGATAGGGTAAATAAGACTTTCTTTATCATTGTTGAAAGATTTTTTAAGTTCTTGTTAAATCATCAGTACCAAAGGTAAAAAGAAATATGGATATTTCTTCTTTTGCCTAGGGTGATTTTTTATGGCTTCGTATAAAAAATGATTATTTTATACCAAAGGCTTTTTTTACTTTGTCCACGTAGTCGAGTTTTTCCCAAGTAAACAATTCTACTTTCACTTTTTTCTCGCTGTCTTTTCCTTTGTTGAAAGTTTTGGTCACTACTTCGGGTTGGCGTCCCATGTGTCCGTATGCTGCGGTTTCGGCATAGATGGGGTTTCTGAGTTTCAACCTTTGCTCGATGGCATAAGGGCGCATATCGAATACTTTTTCTACTATATTGGCTATGGCACCATCATTCATGCTTACATTGGCAGTACCGTAGGTATCTACAAAAATTCCGCAAGGCTTGGCTACACCAATGGCATAAGAGACTTGTACCAATACTTCGGAGCAAAGACCTGCCGCTACTAAGTTTTTGGCAATATGGCGTGTAGCATAAGCCGCAGAACGATCTACTTTGCTGGGGTCTTTGCCCGAGAAAGCACCACCGCCATGTGCACCTTTACCGCCATAAGTGTCCACAATAATTTTACGACCCGTAAGTCCGGTATCGCCATGTGGTCCGCCAATCACAAATTTGCCCGTAGGGTTGATGTGATAGGTGATTTTATCGTTGAATAATTTTTGAAGAGAGGGTTTCAATTGTTTTTTGACACGAGGGATAATAATCTCTACGATGTCTTTTTTGATTTTGTCCAACATTTTTTTGTCGGAGCTGTCAAAATCATCGTGCTGTGTAGAAACTACGATAGTGTCGATACGAATAGGATTGTTATTGTCATCGTACTCAATAGTCACTTGGCTTTTGGCATCAGGGCGTAAGTATTTAAGTTCTTTACCCGCACGGCGTGTTTTGGATAATTCTTTCAAAATTTTGTGCGCCAAGTCGAGAGCCAAAGGCATATAATTATCTGTTTCTTTGGTAGCATAGCCAAACATCATGCCTTGGTCGCCGGCACCTTGAGCATTGGCTTTGGTTTCGAAATCTACTTTTTTGGTAGAACGATCTACACCTCGGTTGATATCGGCCGATTGCTCGTGAATGGCCGATAAGATACCGCAAGAATTGGCTTCGAACATATACTCCGATTTGGTGTATCCTATTTCGCGAATGACGCCACGTGTAATTTCTTGTACATCCAAATATGCTTTTGATTTTACTTCTCCAGCCAATACGACCTGACCGGTTGTTACAAGGGTTTCGCAAGCCACTTTAGAATCGGCATCGTAGGCGAGAAAATGGTCAATTAGGGCATCAGAAATCTGATCAGCAACTTTGTCGGGATGTCCTTCAGAAACAGATTCGGATGTGAACAAATAAGGCATAGAAGATGTTTGAATTTTTTATTAAGAATTTTTTTTGTGTCGCAAATTTAAGTATTTGGATGTATTGAAAAGTCAAACGCAAAAAAAAGGGAATAAGTAACTGTGGATAAATTCTCATTTCCTTTTGAAGTATTCAAATATGGGTATTCCTTATAGTGCTACTCTACGGTAACCGATTTGGCCAAATTGCGTGGCTGATCTACATTACAACCGCGCATGATGGCAATATGGTAAGCCAATAACTGGAGGGGTACTATCGTAACCAATGGAGAAATGATTTCTTCTACCACAGGGACTTCTATAATATAATCAGCAAGTGCTCTAATCTGAGTATCACCTTTGTTGACAATGGCTATAATCTTTCCTTTGCGTGCCTTTACTTCTTGAATGTTGGAAACAATTTTTTCATACGCACTCACATTGGTTGCCAAAAACACTACAGGCATTTCTTCGTCTATCAAAGCTATGGGACCATGTTTCATTTCGGCTGCAGGATAACCTTCGGCATGGATGTAAGAGATTTCTTTGAGTTTTAGAGCTCCCTCCATGGCTACTGGATAATTGTATCCGCGACCGAGGTACAAGAAATTATTGGCATCTTTATATACGGCTGCTATCTTCTTAATCTCGTCATCCAACGCCAATACTTCTTTGATTTTTTCGGGTACACTTTCCAATTCGTACAATATCTGACGCAATTTGGATTGCGATATCGTACCTTTTGATTGCGCTATTTGCAAGGCTATCAAAATCAAAATAGAAACTTGTGTAGAAAATGCTTTGGTAGAGGCTACACCAATTTCGGGACCTGCATGGGTATATGAGCCTGCATGAGTGGCGCGTGCAATAGAGGAACCGATTACGTTGCAAATACCATAAACCAAGGCTTGTCTTTCTTTGGCCAGTTCAATTGCTGCCAAAGTATCGGCAGTTTCTCCAGATTGAGAAATGGCAATGATAAAATCAGATTCTTTGACAATCGGATTGCGGTATCGGAATTCGGATGCGTACTCTACCTCTACGGGCACTCTTGCCAAATCTTCGATAATGTATTCACCCAAAAGTCCGCTATGCCAAGAAGTGCCGCAAGCGGTGATTAAGAATCGGTCGGCTTTGTTGATACGATTGGTATATTCGGTAATACCACCCATTTTAATCCATCCGCCTTCCGCACTCATGCGCCCGCGAAAAGAATCGGCAATTGCTTTGGGTTGTTCGTAAATTTCTTTGAGCATATAATGCTCGAAATCTCCTTTTTCAATGGCTTCGATGTTCATCTCAAGCGTTTGTATAGCATGAGATTTTACGATGTTGCCTAGATTCTTGATGGTGAAACTGCCTTTTCTATCTACTACTACATATTCTTCATCGTCCAGATAAATTACATTTTTGGTAAACTCAATAATAGGTGACGCATCAGAAGCGATAAAAAATTCTTTTTCGCCTATGCCCAATACTAAAGGACTTCCTTTACGAGCAGCCACAAGTTTGTCGGGGTCGTTCTTGTCTATCACCACAATGGCATAAGCCCCAATCACTTCATTGAGTGCTACCCTAACGGCTTCTTCAATGTTCAAATTTTCTTGCTTTTGTACTTCTTCAATCAGATTCACCAACACTTCAGTATCGGTGTCGGAATGAAATACATAGCCTCTTTTTTTCAACACTTCTTTAATGGCTTCGTAGTTTTCTATAATACCATTATGGATAAGCGCAATATTACCGGAATTAGATAAATGAGGGTGAGCATTAACATCGCTTGGCACACCATGCGTAGCCCAGCGTGTATGACCTATACCAATTGTAGCACTTAAAGATTTGCCCAGAGCATACTCTTCTAGTACCGATACTTTGCCTTGTTTTTTGAAGACTTTTAATGAACCATTGAGTAGAGCAACACCTGCACTATCATAGCCCCTATACTCTAATCGCTTTAGCCCTTTTATCAATATTGGATAGGCTTCTTTAGTGCCAATGTATGCTACAATTCCACACATAGTTGTTTGAAATGTTTTTTTAAAGTTTAGTGTACACTACGTTCAATTTTATTTTGTAGGCAGGCTTGCTATAAGTGCTTCCGCCCCCTACCAACCTATAGGCACCAATAAAGCTCTGAGTTCCATTAATACGCAATCTAAGCTCTTTTCTTTTATTTGCAATGGCATTTTGCAATTCTCTCGGAAAATTGATCACATACTGATTCACAATAGCGCCATCTACATTAGCAACACGCACAAAGCCGTCAATTAGTAAAAGTGGCGAGCTGGAGCTTAAAGGCAGACGGTCGGTAATGGTTTGCGATTGACCATTTTCGTCTATCACCTTTGGGTAAACTCTGCCCAAATAGGCAAAAATATTGTCGAGTGGCGATGGCACTTGTGTGATGACTAATTCGGCTTTATTCACAATACAAAGCGGCAAGTTTTTGACATTAGGAATACGAATATCCAATGCAGCACCAGGGAGATTTTGTATCATAAATGTATTATCCGATTCAGCAGTAGAGCTAAACAAGACCTCGGCAGGAGTACCTGAATAATCATGCGATACGGTGCTGAAGAAGGCAGTTTTGGCTCCCGATGTACTTGCTGGATCGAAAGGATAAGATGCTACGAGCGTATCAGTAATAGCTCCACCAGAGTTGATGGTATGATAATACATCAAGATATTTGCCTTGGTGTATATATCGCTGCCGGTAAGTGCAAAATAAGGTATCGTATTGCCGTTATAATCTGTTTCGATGTAAATACCTTTAAAAAATTCTAAGAAGGCTGCTGTATTGGTATAGTTACTGCTGCCTGTATTGTTGATTAATTCATTGGTCAAAGCATCGTTGATACGCATACGCAAGTGTGGCGCTCTCTTTACCCCACCCACAATGGTAGAATCATAAAAACTATGAAACAAAGTGGCTAAAGAAATGGTTGTGGTGGCAAATGGTGTTGACTCCATGCTTTTTTTGGGCGTATTGGCATAATAAATGGAGTCAAACGAAATGTTTTCTGTTAGCCTGTATGCACGGAATGTTTGCGATAGAGCAGAACTTGTAGTGTCGCCGTAAGAAAAACCGCTATACGGGAGTACCAATACAGCCGAGTCTAATTGATACTTTGTCTTATCAAAATTATAATTGTCTTGAGGCGGACGAACTTGGAAGTAAAAACTAGATTTCGTTTTGCCAAAAACAGGGTCGCCGGTGATAGCGCCTGCGCCTACATATACCGCATAGCCCGAACTGTAGGCACTAGTGGCTATAGTGTCTTCTCTGACTGTTTTGGTCAAAAGGGTAAGTGTATCGGTGCCGAAAATTTTGATATTATCAACTGCTGGTACTATATCTTTACGAACAACAGTGTTCTCTTTGCAAGAACCGAACAAGAGAAGTGCTGCAAAGGTAATAGTGGCTAGCTTAGGCAATTTGATCTGAGTAGTCAATTGAAAAAATTTAGAGCGAAGAAAACAAAAACAAAACTAAGAGTCTGTTAAGCTTTTATACAATTCTAAAAGTGAAGTAATATCATTTTCCCATGCTTCATCATAAGCTATCACTTTCTTCGTTCTACTCGGCTTTATCTCGTCCGTTATTTTACTGCTTATTTTTTTGTCGCCCATCACTACGATGTCGGCGTACTTGGCGCCACCAAGTGTAAGTGCAGTATTGGTACCTTCCTTAAATACATCTAAGTCTTTTTCTTTAATATCGGTACTAATCATTGCCTTGCGTACAAAAGATTCGTTCAATTTTTCTTTGAATTGGTCTGCTTGTACGGTGTATATAGATTTGGTAAAACTAAATACAGGCTCCTTTTTGTAGGTTGTTTTCAGAAACAAAGGTACTAGAGAAGTCATCCAGCCATGGCAATGAATCACATTCGGAGGCCAACCAAATTTCTTAACGGTTTCCAAAGCACTTTTACAAAAGAATACCGTACGGTCGGCATTATCATCATAAAACTTGTCGTGCTCATCACGAAATACAAACTTGCGTTTGAAATAATCGTCATTATCCATAAAGTAAACCTGTAAACGCGCATTGGGCAGTGATGCCACTTTTATAACTAGAGGGTAATCGTCCTTATCTACTATTATATTGATACCAGAAAGCCTTACTACTTCGTGTAATTTATGACGTCGCTCGTTGATGACGCCAAAGCGAGGCATTATAATTCGAAGTTCCATACCTGCCTCAAAAGTTTTTATAGCCAGTCTGTTTAAAATATTGGCAAATTCTGAAAAATCTAAATAAGGGGAAAGTTCGTTGGCAATAATAAGTACTCTCTTTTTGGTATCTACCGACATGCTCATAATTTATGTGTACAAAAATGACTTTAGAAAAAGTCAAAAAAATTTAGGCTGCAAAATTACTAAAATATTAATTCGAAAATGGTTTTATTTGCAGCCTCCATTCCAAAATCGTAATTATGATTGTTTTTAAAAGGGTTAGCGAACTCCAAAGCTACTTGCAAACTCAGCAAAAATCGGACTCCAAAATTGGATTCATCCCCACCATGGGGGCTTTGCACAATGGACATATATCGCTCATTTCCAAAGCAAAAGAAGAAGGAATCTTGGCTGTATGCAGCATTTTTGTAAATCCGGCACAGTTCAACGACAAAAAAGATTTCGAAAAATACCCCAGTACCGTAGCTGAAGATATTGTCCTTTTAGACGCTGCAAAATGCGATATTTTGTTTCTACCATCCGTACATGAAATATATCCCAAAGGTGAAGATGATGCCAAATCATACGATTTTGGGTTTTTAGAAACGGTATATGAGGGAGCAAAACGTCCAGGGCATTTTAAAGGAGTAGGCAAAGTAGTTGCCCTCTTATTGCAAATAATACAACCCGATGTACTCTATATGGGTAGCAAAGATTACCAACAATGCATGGTAGTCAAAAATCTCTGTTTGCAAATGGGTTTGAGCGAGCGCATCCGGTTCGAGACATGCCCTACCAAACGAGAAGCCGATGGATTGGCTATGAGTTCTCGCAATAGAAGATTGAGTGATAGTGAAAGAAGTATTGCCGCCATCATATACCAATGTCTTATATCCATCCAAAACAAAGCAACAAGCGGAATGTCTTTTCGTATTGTGGAAAAAGAGTGTACGGAACTGATGTGCGCCAAAGGTATAAAACCCGAATATGTGGGTATTGCCCATGCAGATAGCTTAGAACCCTTGGCAGATTTCGACCCTGCGGTCAAAATGGTGGTCCTCATTGCGGCATGGGTAGGCGATGTACGCTTGATAGACAATATGATTTTGAATTAAAAAATACGGTTTAAGGTTTGTAAACATACATTTTAAACTTCCCCGAACGAGATATACCCCCTGGATTGATGCCCAAAGCAGCCTCGGGTATGGGTCTGTTCAAATTTTTGTAATAATCTACCCAAACTGGGAAAAACTGATGGGTATTAGGCTTTTTAAAAGTCATGGGCTTTAGTACAAAAAAATCCTTGCCGCCATTAGCTACTTTAAATGCATCGTACAGTAATTCTGAGCAATAATATTTGCCATTATCGTACAAAAATTCATCGTCGTAAGGCTTTTTTAGTTTTTTCTCGGCAAAGAGTACAGCCTTTTGCGCCAATTTTCGGTATTTCTTCTTTACCCTTCCAAGCAAAATTTGATTTTTGTTTCGAGCCACAAAAACAGACAAGGGTGTACGGTGTACATCGGCACCTATGGCCTCTATCACATAAAGGCTATCCCCTACTACACTCACCAAGCCAATATGCGAAAAATGTCTTCCGCCATAGCTTTGGGTTACAGCCTCTATAGCATCGCACAAAGGGCCGCAATCTAAATCCTGAAACAATACATCACCTGATTGCAAAGTAGCGGCAAAAGGCTTTTGGGCATACAGATGCCACTGCAATAAAAAAAATATGGCACTGAGTAAACTAATTTTTTTCAACAACATGAATTGGCAACTTCTTGTTACAAAACTAATACGAATGTGGCAAGGAAACCGAAAAGGCAAAAATTCAGGTAACCTCTAGATGGATATTGGGGGCTATAGGTCAAAATTAACAAAAGAGCATATTCAAATATTCGCCTAAGCTATTATCTTTATTGCCTAAATATGCGCAATCGATTATTCTTACTACTCTCTATCTTGCTCCTGAGCAGCTTTGGCAGGCTAAGGGCACAGCAAATCAAAGGAGTTGTTCAAGAGCGCAACGAAAAAGCACCTTTGGTAGCTGTTCAATTAGTCAATATCCACAACAACAACACTGCATTTAGCGATAGCCAAGGCAATTTCAGCATTAGCGCAGCAAAGGGCGAACTAATTGAACTTCGTTGTGCAGGATACAGAACCATGCGCTTCCGACTATCACAAGGCAACATACCTCCTTTTTTCAAAATCTACTTAGACAAATTAGTGTTGCTCAATACCGACAAATACGCATCAAGCAATCTCAGCCCTTACCAAATAGACAGTATCACCACGCACAAGCTATATAGCAGTGCGCTGGACTATCCGCGTATGACACCAATGCAACAAATCGAAAGTCCATTCAGTGCACTGAGCAAAAACAATCGGATGAAATGGGCATTCCAAGACAGCTATGCTCAATTCGAACGCGAAAAATTTGTAGATTATACCTTCAACGAAAATTTGGTAAAGGAACTCACTGGACTGGAAGGCAAAGATGTGCAGAATTTTATGAAACGCTATCGCCCGAGTTATGAGGCATTGCGCAATATGAGTCTTTACGATTATTATAATTACATCAAGCAATCTGCCATTCGCTTCATTAGGCAAGGCAAACCTACTGCTCCGCGCAATTCGGGCTAATGCTCCCCAGCTTTTGATATTTTTCGTAGTAGTTTTGCAGTTCAAAAAATTGCAAGACTTATGGATTCGTTGGACAATATCAGGATTTCCGAAATCGTAACAGTAAGCCTTACGCTTTTTGCCGTGATTGATATTTTAGGTTCTATCCCTATCTTGGTATCACTCAAAAAGAAAATGGGGGATATCAGTTCGGTACAGGCCACGCTAGTATCGGGCGGATTGATGCTCCTCTTCTTTTTTGTGGGCGAAAAGGCACTCAAATTTATGGGCTTGGATGTAAGTTCCTTTGCATTAGCAGGGTCTATTGTGATTTTTATATTGGCAATCGAAATGGTATTGGGGCACGAAATATTCAAAGCCGATAAAGACTCTAAATCGGGCAGCATTGTACCCATTGCCTTTCCTATTATTGCAGGTTCGGGCACACTCACCACCATTGTTTCTCTCAAAGTAGCCTATCATCATTACAATATTTTAATCGGCATTTTGATCAATCTAATCATCGTTTACGTCTGCCTACGCTCTATCAGTTATATAGAAAAATTGCTGGGACCTTCGGGCATTGCTGTAGTGCGCAAATTTATGGGCGTTATACTTTTGGCTATTGCCATCAAGATTTTCAAATCTAATGTCAACCTTTAATCTTTTCGGCGACCCATTTACAGGATTAATTGCAACACTTTTTTACTCTTTTATCTGTATGCTAACCGAACACAAAATTTGTGCTATTTATTCGGTCGGTTTTATGGTACGGTTACTTAAAGAACCATAAATTGTAGATACCAATAAACTCTTTACATTATCAAGCATTGTTACTAACTTCTTATTTTTCATGCTCGGTGTTTTCATATCATTAGTAACTTTTTTAAATTCCTTTTGTAAAATCGAATAGTCAGGATTATTCTTTGAGATATAGGAATAGGAAAACGAGTATTCTATTGGTTTATTTTTTCTAGGAAAAATTAATTTATAAATCTCAAGAGTGTCAGCAGGTATATCTTCGAAATAATCATCAGGACATGGAATTAAAACGAAACAAGTATTTCTAAAAGTTACCAATATTTCTTCCTGATTTTCACTAAAACTCAAAATCAAGTTAGTTCTCGGAACCAAAGCATTTGATTTGAATTTTATATAGATTGATAATTCAAGAGAATCAGTGCCAAAAGGAGATGTAAACGCTTCAAAATTTATATTCTTGTCAATATGAGAATAGCCCATCTGAGCCTTTGCAAATACGCAATTTGAAACCAGAATAAATATAATTAGTAGTTGTTTCATTAGCGTGTATATTTTAAAGGTGGGAAATACATAAAAAAGGTATTAGAAGGGAGAGTTCCATTTGCATGGTTGTTCGCAGCCTTGTGGGCATCCTGATAGGATTTTTTATGGGTTGTTCTATAAAAATTCTCCCATAGTTCATGCCTTATTGTACTGATTCTGATTTGCACATAATTCGCAGCTTTTATAAAAAGTTGTCCAGGAGCAAAACTTACTTGACCATCGTAACCCTTTTTGGGTAATAAGGTGGGAACTGGGTTGTTACTGCCATCAGCACCATAAGTAATTGTTGAAGCATTTTTGTAATATATACCTGCTCCACCATTTTGTAAAGAAGATTCAGTAAATGGCTTAGTATTTTTCCATTCATTATTTAAATAACCGTTACTTACACCATCATAAATAATAGGATTCCCTCCTGATGATACAAATTGACTTCTGGATTCTTTTAAACCCTGCGAATTAAATTCAGAACTAGTTGAATAGAAATAATTTTCTTTGGCATCAACTAAACCTTTTATCAAAGCTAATCCATCATCCTTTTTAAGTAATCTATCTATTTTCTTATCGCTTAAATTTCCAAAGTCCAAAGATACTTTACCATCATCACCTATATTAACGTACTTACTATTTTTGGCATATTGAGGTATATTTTTGACATCCGCTTGAGTATTCACATCTTTCCCAACAGTCCAAGTATCGCCTAAAACATCATTATGCCAAATTGGGTTACTACCAAACACTGCATAAGGACTTTCCCACGTATTTAATTTCGGGTCTCTATTAGCCCTTACCCCTGTCCTTGTATCATACTCCCAAAAAAGTGCCGTGTTATGATTACCAAGCCCTGCTATCTCATTCACCTTCTCTTGCCCATTAAACCCAAAACGATAATTATCTTTTTCGTCGCAGATGGTAACGAGTACATCGCGTGGGGTGTATTCACTCAGAATATGTAGTGTCGCTCCGTAAGTAACTGCTGATAAGGGTACAAATGCCCCTGCGCCCACGGGGCTAGTGCGGTACTCTAAAAGGATGGCTTGTACATTGCCTAGGTGCTTGGTCATCTCGTAGTATCTACGCCCTAAGATAGGGGAAACTGTTCGCTCGTCCAAATAGGTATTGCCATCGGTGGCATAGGTTTCGATTTTGTCGGGGAGGATGAGGTCGGCATAGGCATAGCGCTGTAGTTGTCGGTAGGCTGCCCAGGCTGGAGGTCGCCGCCCCGAAAAAAAGACGGGTGACGCCGCTTTTTTTTCTTGTTTGTTTTTACCATCACTAAACTGATACATTACCACCAATCTATTAATGAAAAGGTCACCGCATCACTGCTGTATTTTATAGGTATATCAACATCACAAAATGAGGTGGTTATAGGATTGTGCAAATACAATTTAGTTTCATAAAAATAATAATTCAAATCATTTGAAGTTTTTAATTCAACATTTGCACAATCTGCATCAAGAATATTCTGCTCTATAGCATCATTCAAAAAAGGTCGAATGTCTTCAACTAAGTTATACTTTACGTTATAAACCGATCCTTCAAATAAATAATAATTAAATTTTTCGTCCCAAGCAAAAAAACCTCTTGGTGAACTTGCATCCTCAATGTAAACAGTTTTTACAGCACTTATAAAATTGCTTGTTAAAGTCATCACTTTATAACTGATAATTGCATCTAATTTATCAGGGTCATTCAAAGATTTTACTTTATCCATTTCAAATATCCTATTGATTGCATCATTTTTTGTCAGAGGTAAAAATATTGTCATTTTCCCTTTGACGGTATCAATACTATTAATCAATAACTTGTTTTTTGATAAAATATCTTTCATGAATTCTTTATTAATTTTAGGTTGGGCACAAGAATTTAAAGCGATACCAAAAACTAAGCCGAATAAAAAAACATATAATCTTAATTGAGCGAATATTCTCATTGTAAAAAATATTTTATCAGTTAATACCTTCTATCTCTGAAGCAAATGGAGGTAAATACACTTTGACATTGCTATTTTTCTCATCATCTAAACCTGATTCTTCATCTTTTGATAAATTCTCATAGTTTTCTTTCATTTTAGTATCATAACCCGTTGTGCATTTAGAAAAAATCTCAAAAAAAGTGAAATAAAAAGTTGTT
>JASGCQ010000116.1 GCA_030054025.1 Phycisphaerales bacterium
ATTGAAGCGGTGCTGATAGGGTGTGATGGGCTTGATGCCTTTTATTGTCAAGCTTTTTCGTTGTATGGTCATTAGCCCAAATCGGCTTTCGTCCATCGCATAAAGATTGCTGGAGGTACAATTTGAATTATTGGTTCTACACTAATTCCTATGGGTTATATATCTTAGCTTAAAAAAAGAGGAAACCAAACCAGTTGTATAAAATCATTTTAGAGACCTCCATTTTAATCAACCTAAAGAAGATGCGTTTATACTATTTTGCCGTTGGAGTCAAGATGCCAAAAACAGTACAATAAATGCACTAATAAAAGTGGCCGAAATGTTTGATAGGCACATGAACGGCATACTAAATGCCATAGCTTTGAATAAAAGCAACGCTATGGCAGAAAGACTAAATGGCAAAATACAAGAAATTAAACTAAGTGCAAAAGGGTACAGAACATTTGAAAATTTTAAAGCTGCTATCCTGTTTTATCATGGCAAACTAAACCTTTACCCATAAGAAACGAAGTAGAATCACCTTTTATACATTTGAACTATGCCTTCTCTGACCGAAGAAAATTATCTCAAAGCCTTACTCAGCCTTTCGAATGAAAAAGGTGAGGTAAGCATCAATGAGCTAAGTAAGCACCTCTCTATCAAAATGCCTACTGCCAATAGCATGATGAAAAAATTGGCAGATAAAAAATTGGTACTTTATATTAGTTACAAACCCTTGAGGCTTACAGAGAAAGGCAAAAAAGAGGCTGCACTTATTCTTCGCAAACACAGATTGACGGAAATGTTTTTGGTAGATAAAATGGGGTTTGGTTGGGAAGAAGTACACGCAATAGCCGAGCAGGTAGAACATATACACTCTTTGGTATTTTTTGAAAAAATGGACGAACTCTTGGGTTTCCCTAAGTTTGATCCGCATGGCTCACCCATACCAGATAAGAATGGTAAAATGGAATGGATTGCTTACGAATCTTTGTGTCATTGTAAGGTTGGAGATTCTGTAAAATTAGCTGCTGTGATGCAATCTTCAGATGATTTTTTAAGATTTCTGAATAATCGAGAATTAAGCTTAGGTACAAGGCTGAAAATAAAAGCTATAGAGGATTTCGACGGTAGCATAACCATTAGTTATGGTAAAAGAACTAGTGAGGTTTTGAGTGCCGTAGTTTGCGAAAAGCTTTTAGTTTCTCGCTAGCACATCACTTCAACTCCTTTATTTGAGTCATATACACTTCGGGGCGCGATTTATTTTCGGGTATGCCCAATGCCTCATAAATATAATCCTGTGCTACTGTTCTTACGCTTAATTTATTGATAGCATTATTCTCTGCACTAGGGCACACTCTGTTCGAAAGGAATACAAAAACAACTCCATTGGCAGGGTCTGCCCAAGCACAAGTGCCTGTAAAGCCTTGGTGGCCGAAGGTATATCCGCTACAACGCTCTCCTGTGGGACCTCCGTCATTTCTTTCGTTGCTAGATTTGTCAAATCCAAGACCCCGGCGGCTGCCATAGGCATTGTAAGCGGTAAATTTAGCGACTGTAGCATTCGTAAAATAACGTTTCCCACTATAAACACCATTTTTTTGTAGCATCAAAAATATGGCTGCTACATCTTCTGCTGTTGCAAACAATCCTGCATGACCTGCTACACCTCCAAGCAATGCAGCACCTTGATCGTGCACATAGCCTTGTATCAATTGGCGACGAAATAAGCAATCATTTTCTGTTGGTGCTATTTGTGCCAATGGAAATTTTTTGAGCGGATTGTAGCTGATGTTTTTTAATCCCATAGGATTGTAAAATGTATTTTGTACATAAACATTCAAAGGCTTATTGGTTATCTTTTCTACAACTTTTTGTAAAAAATAAAAATCCAAATCGCTGTAATTATACTTCCCGATAATTTCTAATGGTTGGTCTAAAATACGTTTCCAAAGAGTATCCTTAAAATCATTTCTCATATAGACATCCTTTGCTACAAGCGTATTCCATCCATCAGATGGTGCGTTTCGATAAATATCGTTTCTTAGGTCTCCCGTACTACTGTCTAAAGTTTCTTTGTAGAAAGGAATCCAACTTTTAAGCCCTGCTTGATGCAATAATAAATTGCGAATGCTGATATTGGCTTTATCTGTTCCAGCTACCCAGGGCAAATAATCTTGCAGCCTTTTGTTAAGATCTAATTCTCTTTGTTCATAGAGTTTCATCACAGCAAGAGTGGTACTCAATACCTTCGTAACGCTGGCTACATCATACAAAGTATTTTTATCTACAGGATTTTTTTTTTGATAATCGAAATATCCGAAAGACTCGTCATACACTGTTTTGCCATTTTGCATCGCCAAAATTCTTGCACTAGGAAAAACCCTCTGAGCAATACAATTATTCATAAAACTGTTGAGCTTTTCGATGGCATTAGGTGAAACGATACCTCCTTCTTTTGGCTTGTCTATTTTTTTGAGTTCATAAGGCAAAATACTACCAGTAGGGTTATTGCTGTTGCTGGTCATGTTTGGGCAAACGCTCACTGGAAGGCTTCCTTTAGCGACAATATTACCAGAGAGTACAGCAGTTACTACTTTTTGGCTGGCACTGTCTTCTTCGTACATAATTAATGCCGACTTGGTACTGCACAAATTTTGCATAATGTAGGCATTGCCCAACAATACAATGATGGTTTTGGGATGACTTTGTGCTTGTTTTAAAAAGTAGATTAAATCGGTATCCAAACCATAGTTTTTGGCAGGATAAAAACTGGTTTTGTGGATGCAAACGATATTTACATCAAATTGATTGAGACTAGCAACTGTAGCATCAATGGTAGATTTTGAGCTACCTGCCGGCAACCATGAGCTGGCTATCCCAGAAAATGTTTTTACCAATTCGCCTTCTAATACCGAGGCAGAAGTATTGACACCGATATACTGAACTTTCTGATTGGCTTTTGCAAGTGTATTGATGATTTTATTCTCATCTTTTACCAAGGTGGCAGCAGCTTCTGCAACCTTAGTCCGTAAAGATGCAGTATATTGATTGATATCGTTGGTAATGTTCTTCGTATTAATAGCTTGCCATTGATGTAATTTGTAGCGATGCTTTGCAGCAAGAATTTTTTTCACTCGTTCTTCCAAATCCGCCTCCGTAATAGTTCCCTGTTTAATAGCCGCTGTAATTTTTGCAATAGCTACTGGTACATTTTGCGAAAAGAGTAAGACATCATTGCCTGCTAAAAAAGCCCTCAAGTCCACTTCTCCTGGTTCAAAATATTTAGCAACACCTTCCATGTTAAGCGCATCAGTAAATACCAATCCAGTAAAACCCATTTCTTTTTTGAGTAGATTGGTAACTGTATTTTTAGACAATGTAGTAGGGATATGATCCCCCTTCTCGAGTGCTGGCACATTAAGATGGGCAATCATAACACTTTGTGCTCCCTCGTCAATCAATTTTTTGAAGGGATATAATTCGGTGCTATGCAATTGTTCTAAACTTTGATTGATGAGTGGTAAATCTTTGTGAGAATCAACATCGGTATTGCCATGACCTGGGAAATGTTTTAAGCAAGCCATAACTCCATTCTCTTGCAATCCTTTCATGTAAGCCCTACCCATTTGTGTAACCCAATATTTATGCTCTCCAAAAGAGCGACTGTTAATCACCGGATTTTTAGGATTATTGTTGATGTCTATATCGGGAGAAAAGTTGATGTGAACACCCATTCTGCGACATTGATAGGCTATCGCCATACCCACTTGATACATTAAATCGGTATCACGCGTGGCGCCCAACATCATTTGTCGGGGAAGGTTAATCACACTGTCAAGACGCATACCCAAGCCCCATTCTGCATCCATTGAAATCAACAATGGAATCTGAGCTGAGGCTTGATATTTATTAGTTAGTAGAGCTTGACGCACAGGCCCACCCTGCATAAAAATCAGTCCCCCAATTTGGTGTTTGTCTATCAGGCTTTGAATTTGCTCCTGATTTATTTTAGGTCCACCACTATAGGCTGCTACCATAAAAAGTTGCCCAATCCGTTCTTCAAGATTGAGTGATTGATATACACTATCTACCCAATTTTTTCGTAGACGATCGTTGTCAATCTGAACAGAGGTTTGTCCGAATAATGTATTACTGCAAATGAGCAATAGCAAAAATGAAGCAAATAGTTTTCGCATAATCATAATTCAAAAATAAGATTTATTGATTTTCTTTCGCTATTCATTTACGATTACCTTCGTTTTATATTGTAAACTATGAACGCTACAGTAGTTATTGCAGGTGGGACAGGTTTTATTGGTCAATACCTGAGCACTCGATTTGAAGAAGATGGCTATCAAGTCAAAATTATATCGCGCCAATCGGGTCATGTTAATTGGGGCGATACAGATGGCATTCTTGAGGCTCTGGAAGAATCCGCAATACTCATCAATCTTGCCGGGAAAGCTATCAAAACTAACTTTACACAACAAAATAAAAGCGAGCTGCTAGAGTCAAGAGTACATACGACTCAAGTCTTGGGTAATGCTGTTTTGCGCTGCAAAAATCCTCCAAAGATTTGGCTTAATGCGAGTGGAGCTCATATTTACGGAACCGGAGATTCGAAAATACATACAGAAGAAGATGCGCTTGACAGGGTTTTTTTTCCCGCCGTTATGGCAAAAGCATGGGAAGATGCTTTCTTCGTATTTCACTTGCCCAATACACGTCAAGTAGCCCTTCGTATCGCAATTGTTTTAGGGAAGAATGGTGGAATTTTACAGCCTTATATTCATCTTACGAGATTTTTCTTGGGCGGCAAGCAGGGTAGCGGTAAGCAAAAATTTAGTTGGATACATGTAGAAGATATGTACCGAGTAATTTTGTTTATTTCTGTACATACTGAAATAAATGGAGCTCTCAATTTATGTAGCCCTAATAGTATTGATAATACAACTTTAATGCTTCGCTTGCGGAGGTGCATGAACAAGTTATTAGGTTGCCCTGCACCTGCATTTGCCATTAAGCTGGCTGCGGCACTGATGGGTATTGAATCAGATTTGATTTTGAAAAGCCTCTATGTTTATCCTAAGAGATTGCTAGATGCGGGCTATCAATTTAAATACGCCAGTATAGACGATGCTTTGGCACAAATAATCAAATAATTTTTTGCATTTCTGCCTCAATAGCAGGCATACTCAGGTGTTTATATTCGGGAT
>JASGCQ010000037.1:0-16897 GCA_030054025.1 Phycisphaerales bacterium
CGCCTAAATCTTATTGCTGCTATCTGTAATTTTCAATTAGGTTAGAGGTCTATTATAAAAAAAATATTTGCAATGAAACAAAAAAAGCCGATAAGTGTTTTGCTTATCGGCTTTTGAACATAAAAGGTGAAATATTATTCTAACTCAAAACTTTCAATAAACTTAGTTGTAAAGTCTCCTTCTTGGAATTTTGCATTGCGCATCAATTGCTGATGGAAGGGGATGGTTGTTTTGATGCCTTCAATTACATATTCGCTCAAGGCGCGCTCCATCGTCTTGATGGCTTCTTCACGGGTTTGGGCTACAGCAATGATTTTGGCAATCATACTATCATAGAATGGAGGTATGGAATAGCCCGCATAGATATGAGAGTCCACACGCACACCATGTCCACCTGGGGTATGTAACACTTTAATCATGCCCGGACTGGGTCTGAAATCGTTGTATGGGTCTTCGGCATTGATACGGCACTCTATGGCGTGCATCGTTGGCTCATAGTTTTTACCACTAATGGGAATACCTGCCGCAATTTTGATTTGTTCTTTGATGAGGTCGAAGGTGATGACTTCTTCGGTAACGCAATGCTCTACTTGGATACGAGTATTCATTTCCATAAAATAGAAGTTACGATACTTATCTACCAAGAATTCAATGGTACCCACACTCTCGTAATGGATAGCGGAAGCTGCTTTTATAGCGGCTTCTCCCATTTTGGCGCGCAATTCGGGTGTCATAAATGGCGAAGGAGATTCTTCTACCAATTTCTGATGACGACGTTGTATTGAGCAATCGCGCTCGCTCATGTGACAAACGGTACCAAATTGGTCGCCGGCTACTTGTATCTCAATATGGCGTGGTTCTTCTACGAATTTCTCCATATACAAACCATCGTTTTTGAAGGATGCTGCAGCTTCGGCTTTGGCATTGTTGTATGCTTTTTCCAATTCAACTTCTGCCCACACCACACGCATACCCTTACCGCCACCACCTGCGGTAGCTTTGAGGATAATAGGGTAGCCCACTTCGGGTGCTAATTTTTGGGCGTGTTCGAAACTTTGCAACAACCCGCCAGAACCAGGTACACAAGGTACTCCTGCGGCAATCATCGTTTCTTTGGCAGTAATTTTATCGCCCATTTTGCGAATCATTTCGGCCGTAGGACCGATAAATTTGATGCCGTATTTACCGCAGATTTCAGCGAAATTGGCATTCTCTGCCAAGAAACCGTAACCTGGGTGAATGGCATCGGCATTGGTGATTTCGGCGGCGGCCATGATGGCTGGTATGTTTAAATAAGATTCACTACTAGCAGGCTTGCCAATACAAACTGCTTCATCGGCAAATTTGACGTGCAAACTGTCTTTGTCGGCAGTAGAATATACAGCAACCGTTTTGATGCCCATTTCTCGACAGGTGCGTATCACACGCAGCGCTATTTCTCCACGGTTGGCAATGAGTATTTTTTTGAACATTGTATCTATTTAGTATAAAGAAAATTTGAACGAAGGGAATGGATGGTCTCTTGTCAAATTAGTTTAGCTCAATAATAAACATAGGTTGATCATACTCGATTGGCGAAGCTTCGTCAACTAAAACTTTTACCACTCTGCCATTCACTTCGCATTCTATTTCATTAAACAATTTCATGGCTTCTACAATGCAGATAGGCTGACCTTGTTTTACTTCGTCTCCTACGTTGACAAATGGAGGTTTTTCGGGCGATGGGCTACGATAGAAAGTGCCAATCATGGGCGACTTGATGGTATGTAATTTGTCATTGTTGGCAGCAGGAGCTTCGCTGGCAGCAGAGGGGGCTGCAGTGCTTGGAGCGGCGGCTGGGGCAGCTATCGGTGCCCCAACGGGAGCGGACATGACCACAGGTTGTGCATACACAGGCGTTCCTGTCAATCCACTTTCTTGCTTGATGGTAATTTCAAATTCGCCATCTTTTATACTCAACTCACTGATGTTTGATTTATTAATCATTTTCACCAAATCTTGTATTTGTTTGTAGTCCATTTGTTGCTTTTTTATTGAAATAAATGAATAATGTTTTGATTAAGCTTTTACGCGCTCCATATAAGCACCCGTTTTGGTGTCAATCTTGATGATGTCATTTTCGTTCACAAACAGAGGTACCATTACGGTAGCACCTGTTTCTACGGTGGCGGCTTTAAGCGTACGAGTAGCTGTATCGCCTTTCATACCAGGCTCGGTATAGGTTACTTGCATCACTACATTTGCAGGCAATTCAATCGTAAGCGGCAATTCAGTTTCAGTATTCACCAATACAAAGCATTCTTGACCGTCTTTGTACAATTCAGGGCGGTCAATCATATTCTCATTTATGACGATTTGCTCGAAAGTTTCAGTGTCCATTACGTTGAAGCCGCTTTCGTCTTTGTACAAGAACTGGTAGTTACGACGTTCCACACGAACAGGATAGATGGTTTCGCCTGAGTTCCATGTTTGCTCGATGGTACGGTTGTTGTCCACACCTTTCAATTTTGCCCATACTTTGGCTGCCGCACGAGCTGTTTTGTTTTGTCCGAATTCTATTACCGAATAAAGGCTACCATCTATTTTTAAGATTAAGCCATTGCGCATGTCTGCTGTAGATGCCATAAATTTAGTTTACTAAAGTATAATTTGTATTGAAGAGCAAATGTAATGATTAATGGCATAATGTGAAAGTGTAATGACAGTAATTTTGAGCTATTAAAAAACCGACTTCATTGACGGGCAATGAAGTCGGTTAAGCAAAACACAATCAATCACTTATAAGTTAAATTTAATTCCTTGTGCTAGAGGTAATGTTGCTCCATAATTAATGGTATTGGTTTGGCGGCGCATATAGGCTTTCCAGCTGTCTGAGCCACTTTCGCGACCACCACCGGTTTCTTTTTCTCCTCCGAAGGCACCACCAATTTCTGCACCACTAGTGCCAATATTTACATTAGCTATACCACAATCGCTACCTGCCGCAGATAAGAACCTTTCGGCTTCACGGATATTGAGCGTCATAATAGCCGAGGACAAGCCCTGTGGTACATCGTTTTGCAAAGCAATAGCTTCATCCAATGTGCTGTATTTCATCAGGTATAGAATGGGGGCAAATGTTTCATGTTGTACAATAGGCCATTTGTTTTCTACTTCGTAAATACAAGGTTTTACATAGCAGCCACTCTCGTAGCCATTACCCTCGCATATGCCTCCGTCTACCACTGCTACTCCGCCCGATTTTTTTACTTCTTCTATGGAATGCAGATAGGCAGCTACCGCATCTTTATCAATCAATGGACCTACATGGTTGTGTTGGTTCAAGGGGTTGCCTATATTCAATTGGGTATATGCATGTGCCAGTTTTGCTTTGAAGGTATCATATACTTTTTCGTGGATAATTAAGCGGCGAGTGGTAGTACAGCGTTGCCCTGCAGTACCTACGGCTCCAAATACGCAGCCGATTAAAGACATATCCAAATCGGCATGTTCTGAAATAATGACGGCATTGTTGCCTCCTAATTCTAATAAGGAACGACCCAAGCGAGCAGCTACCGCACTTGCCACAGCCTTGCCCATTCTTGTGCTTCCTGTTGCCGATATTAATGGTATGCGCGTATCATGGCTCATCAGTTCGCCCGTAGTTCTGTCGCCAATCACCAAGCCACTGATACCCTCGGGAACATTGTTTTTTTGGAAAATTTCGCTCACTAATTTTTGACAAGCAATTGCGGTAATGGGTGTTTTTTCGGATGCTTTCCACACGCAGGTATTGCCACATACCCAAGCGATAAAGCTATTCCAACTCCATACGGCAACAGGGAAATTGAAGGCACTGATAATGCCGACAACACCCAAGGGATGCCATTGCTCGAATAGACGATGGTTGGGTCGTTCGCTTTGGATGGTCAAACCATATAATTGACGAGACAAACCAACAGCGAAGTCTGCAATGTCAATCATTTCCTGCACTTCGCCCAGTCCTTCTTGCAGGCTTTTGCCCATTTCGTAGGACACCAATTTGCCAAGAGCTTCTTTGTTTTGACGCAAGGCTTCACCAATTTGTCGAACAATTTCGCCTCGTTTGGGTGCGGGCCAATTTCGCCATTCTGTAAATGCTTTTTGAGCTTCGGCGATTACGGTGTCGTATTCGCGTGCACCTATACTTTTTACCGAGGCGATTAATTTGCCATCGGCAGGAGAGTAAGAGTCTATTAGTGCGTCATCAGTTGTAATCCAAATGTTGCCTGTTGATGCTCCTGCACTGATGGGGTCAATATTTAATTGTTTTAAAATATCTTGCATTGTAAGTGTGTTTTATAAAATTTGGCGCAAAGGTACTGAGGAACTGTTTGAATCAAAAAAAGAAGCTATTGAGCCCCCTTTTTCTTTTTGATTTTATGTGCTATGATGCCTACCACTAGGCTAATCGCTTTCCACTTGAGATAGCCTAAGGCAACTTCTTTAGCTACTTTGCCGACTATTTTGCGAGTGGCTTTTGTTTTGATTTGTTGTGCCACAAAGGGTAGGGCAATTTTTGTTGCTGCTTGAATCAAATCGGCATATTTGGAGTTGCCCAACAAATTGCCGGATAGTGCAGTTAGTCGATCTGTCCATACATCTGTAGTGTCTTGAGTTGCGCTTTCTTTCGGAGTCGTATCTGCGAGCAGTCGTTCAGATTGTTGTCGCAAAGCTAAGCGTTCGGCTCTCAGTTCTTCTAGGCTATGTAATGGTTTATTGCAGCGCATAATTATTGTTTTTGCTCCTCCTCTTCATCCTTCTTTGTCAATACGGCAATAAAATTATCGGATAGTTTGCGTATGATTTTTTTGCGCTGTGTATATAAAATAAGACCCAAGAGCAAAAAGAATAATGCGGCAGCAAAATAACCGCCAATACGGCTATTGAGCAATGCAGTTAACACTTCGGCAAAGCCTAATCCTAAAAAGAGAAACAAGCCAAAACCCAAGAAGATAAAAAACAAAATGAGTATGAAGTAGCTCATTGCGCCTGATGCCCGCTCAATAAGGTCGAGCTGCATCATACGCACTTTCGTTTCAATCAACGAAGTGATTTTATCTTTCCATTTTTGTACAAAATCTAACAAAATTGTTGCGATTTAAGCATTGAAAATATCATCTTCTACTTCTCTACCTTTCTTGTTGATTTTATCTTTCAAACCATTGAATTTATCTTTGATGTTCGCAAGATCTTCTTGACGTTTTTCTTTGTCGGTAGCTAACAAATAACCAATTACTGTGCCGATTGCTGCGCCTATAATAAGTGCTGCAACTGATTTTCCTCCTTTTGCCATTTTGGGTAAAATTTAGTCGTGTTTAAAATTGTACACGAAGTTAGTATTCGCTTTGCTAATATAAATCCAATTCTATGTTTTTATGAGTAAAATCATAATTAGAGCATAAAGTTACTTTTGGGCTTTGTTTTTGGTTTTGCCAGCATTCATAGCGCAAGAGTCGGTAAAGCAAATCATTGCCAATCAGGTGAGAAAAACGAATGCTACTCTGGCTCCTTACGAGCAAATCAAACGCTACCAATTTATCCATGCAGAATGGACTGTAGAGGGCGGAGAGATTACACCCAAGCAAAGCCTAAAACATAAACTCATCCTTCAAAAAAACAAGCTGTTATATGTTTCAACTTCAAACCCTGTTTCTGTAACTTCCAAAGCAACAGATTTTCGGGTGTTATAATGAAATAAAATTGCACCTACTTTGCTATGAGTTAATAGTGTGTCGTCCGCATAATTATACTTTTTAGCAAAATTTGGCTTGCTTTTTAGCATAATCAAGTTGTTGAGTTCTCTTATTATGTAATCGCTGTGAGTGCTTATCAAAACCTTAAATCCTTTATTTACAATTTTTGCAATTATTCTTGCAATAATTACTTGCGATAAATACTGAAATTAAGCGCAATTAATCTTACATTTGTTTACTTTTTTTAAAAATCTTTCATCTACAATTTTTTGTCATTTCAATAAATGAACAAACCAACTTACCACGACCTCGTCAATCAAACCTTTGATTTTCCGCAAGAGGGTCTAGCAGTAAAAAATAATTACCTGCATTTTAATGGATTGGACATCAAAAAACTTATAGACAAATACGGTACCCCGTTTAAGTTGACTTTTTTGCCCAAGATTGGTTCGCAAATAGGTAAAGCCAAAAAATTGTTCAATGATGCCATAAAAAAGCATAAGTACGAAGGCAATTATTATTATTGCTATTGTACCAAAAGTTCTCATTTTTCTTTTATCGTAGAAGAAACTTTGAAGCATAATGTGCATATAGAAACCTCTTTTACCTACGACATCGAAATTGTAAAACAATTGTATCGTCGCCGTAAGATTACTAAAGAGACGAAGATTATTTGTAATGGTTTCAAGACTAAAGCCTATACCCGAAATATAGCCAAGCTCATCAACGATGGCTTTAAAAACGTAACGCCAGTATTGGACAATCAGGCAGAATTTGAAGATTATAAAAAAATGATTCGTGCCAAAGACCCAGTCAATATTGGTATCCGAATAGCTACGGAAGAAGAGCCTACATTTGATTTTTATACCTCGCGTTTGGGTATTCGCAATAAGGATGTCTTAGAGTTTTATATTGATAAGATAAAAGGCAATACAAAATTCAATCTCAAGATGCTCCATTTCTTTATGAATAAGGGAATCAAAGACGACATTTATTATTGGAGTGAGCTCAACAAGGTTTTACATTTATATTGCCAACTCAAGAAGATATGTCCAGAGTTGGATAGTATCAATATTGGTGGCGGTTTCCCGATAAAGCATTCATTGGCATTTGATTACGACTATGCCTATATGGCGAATGAAATCATTGCTACCATCAAGAAGGTCTGCAAAGCCAATAAGGTAGCCATGCCCGATATTTATACCGAGTTTGGCTCTTTTACAGTGGGTGAGAGTGGTGCTGTGATATACAGTATCCTTGATGAGAAGATGCAAAATGACCGCGAGATTTGGTACATGATTGATAGCTCTTTCATCACTACTTTGCCCGATACTTGGGGCATTGGAGAGAAGTTTTTACTCTTGCCCATTAATAAGTGGGATAAAGAATACCAAGAGGTACATCTCGGCGGATTGACTTGTGATAGCCATGATTTCTATACTTCTGAAGAGCATATTAATGCGGTATTTTTACCCAAAAATGAACACATGCCGCATACCCGTACCAAAGACCCTAAAGAAATGGCCGACCAAGAGCCACTGTACATTGGTTTTTTTCATACAGGAGCTTATCAAGACCAATTGGCGGGTTATGGTGGTATCAAACATTGTATGATACCCTCGCCCAAGCATGTAGTCGTAGAGATGAACCCTAAAACAGGAGAACTAGAAGATTGGCTCTATGCCAAAGAGCAGAGCTACCAAAGCATGCTCAAGATATTGGGTTATATCCGATAAGCGACTTCAAGAAATATTCTGAAAGCTGTCACCTATTTGATTCGTGGCAGCTTTTTTATTTCAAACCATAAAGGCTGCCGCCCTTTTTCCAAAGTCGGTCAATGCGTTTTTCTACTTCAGGGTCGAGGATGAGCGGTGGCGCATGATGCGGCTTGATGCGTGCATCAATTATTAATGGTCCATTGCAACCCCAGTGTTTGTTGTTGGTGAAAGCGTCCACGCCGTATATATCGTGTGAGGGATTGCAACGGGTAAAACTTACCCAAAGGAAATTATTTAAACTAGCTGCTACAAAATCAGCATTATCGCAAAGGATAATGAGTGCCGTATCGGTCATTGATTCTTTGTGAGCTACCAATTGCTGATGGAGCAATTCTATTTCTACTTGCCCTTTTTCGTAGGTGTCAAAACTATCTATGCTTAGGGCAACGATACCTGCTTGTACTAGAGCGGAATTTTTTATGCCAGCTACATTTTGGAATAGGCTTGGCAAAGATGAGCACAAAGACCTTATTTTTTCGCCATAGGCTGCAAATACCACTTTGCTGCCCGTGTTCAGCCCTGTGCCCGAATAGTCGAGCGTATCTATAGTGGTTTGGGTATAAAAATGGACATCTCTACGCCAATCAATACGTTCCAATACAAAACTTAAATATTCGGCTATATGATGTGTGGAAACTTTATTGTCATCATCAGCAGTAATGAATAGGAATTTTGCCAAGCTTAGTTGTCCAGTGCCTAATACATGATTGGCAATAGTGAGTAATTCTGCCGGTTGCTTGGTTGGGGCATAAGGTGTATAGCGTTCGCTGCCAACAGCCAATAGCAAAGGATGCACGCCTGCTGCATCTACGGCATTCACTTCTTTAAGTCCAGGAATTTCTTTTTGCAATGCAGTGCCTGTGATTTCGTGAATCAATTCGCCGAAACTGGTGTCTTCTTGTGGTGGGCGACCTACTACTGTAAAAGCCCAAATCGCATTTTTTCGGGCATAAACTTGATGCACTTTGAGGAGTGGAAAATCATGTCGGAGGCTGTAATAGCCCAGATGATCACCAAATGGACCTTCGGGTTTGTTGTCGTTGGGCTGCACCTCGCCTGTAATCACAAAATCGGCATCGGTACTCACACAATAACCATCTACATAGGTGTAACGAAATCTGCGCCCACCCAATAAACCTGCAAAAGTCATTTCACTCATTCCTTCGGGCAAAGGCATTACTGCCGATAGCGTATGCGCTGGTGGTCCTCCTACAAAACAACTCACTTTTAAGGCTTGATTGCGTGCGTTGGCTTTGCTTTGGTGTACACCAATACCTCGGTGCAATTGGTAGTGTAAGCCTACTTCTTTGTTCAATATATAATCATTGCCCGAAAGTTGAATCCGGTACATGCCCAAGTTGGCATTCATAATACCAGGTTTGTCTATATCTTCTGAATAGATTTGGGGTAGGGTTACAAATGCACCACCATCCATAGACCAATGTTGTATGAGTGGCAAATCACTAATCTTAATTTCCTCGTACAGTACAGGTTTGTTGCTCGGGTTTTTGAGTGGTAATGCTTTGAAGGCAGCTACTGCACTACTGATATTGGAAAAGGGTTTTTTAAAAATCTCTATGGGGTTATTTTTAAGGGCAATTATTTTTTGTACAGATGCTATGGTATCGCGAAAGATGAATTTGCTACGCTCCAATGAGCCAAATATGTTGCTGGCTGCACGAAATCGGCAGCCTTTTATATTTTCAAATAAGACCGCAGGACCTTTTTGGGCATAAACTCTAAGGTGTATAGCCGCCATTTCGAGATGAGGGTCTACTTCTTCCTTGATACGAATCAAATGACCATTTTTTTCAAGGTCTATCAGACATTCTTCGAGCGATGCATAAGCCATGGCACGAAGTTAAGACAAAAGCTAATTTTGCTGAAAATGACAGCATAGGAATAACCTATCATTCAGTCAGGCACTACAATAGCTTTTTGGGGTGGGATTACAATTTGATGCACATATTCGTTGTCCACGAGTAATTTTCCGTAGCATTATTCTGAAAAATTTTATCTTCTGAATGATACATTTTCCCTTCCATTCTCAATGTGAATATTTCATTTATTTTATAATCAACATTTGCCGACAGTCCTGAAACTTGAAATCCATTTGCCGTATTTGTTGCAATGATTATTTGCTTTTTATCGTTGTAGTACTCTCCACGCAATGCCATTTTGATGTTGCTGTTCAGTGTATATCTTATGATCAATACCGGAGAAAACCATATCCCATAGTCCTTTGCATTGTATTTGTCTGTTCCAATGTCAAAACCAGCAATTAGTCCGAGTTTGCCTTTGGGTTCGTATTGCAGATAAAAATTATGAAAGGTTCTTAATGCGTTCAAACTGTCTGCTTGGGCTGTGCCTATAAAATTGCTGTAATTTAACATCAAATTACTCATTGGCTTGTAGTTGATCTGGATTCCGAAAGAGGGTTGTTGTATATAATCGGGTTTGCTGATTTTTTGCCAACCATTTAAGGTCAAGAAGGCGATATTCAGATTTGCTCTCTTGTTGATAAAACTGAGCTTTGCCCCAGCCTCGTAATAGGGGGAGTTTTCGGCTAATATACTTCTGGTGAGTGTCCAGCAATCGGCACTAACAGCACCTTCAAAGCCTATACGTGAGGGCATGATACCCACGTCTAACCAAAGATTATGTTTGTTCGAAAGTCGAATGCCGACGTTTGCTTCATAGATAAATTGAGCCCAAGTGGCTTCGGAACTCAAATTGTATTGCGCATAATTTCCTGCCATCAAAGCCATATTTGCTCTGCTGTTCTTGTCGGCGTACATCGCTTTTGCGATGATCAAATTGGCATTGATTTCATTATGCCGTTTATGATTATAAATGAAATTTTCTTTTTCGTGATTTTGAGGCTTGGTAAAATCGTAGCTGTAATAGAATTCGCCATATCCGCTAAAAGCCCATTTTTTTAGGCTATCTGTTTGTGCATATAGTGTAGTTGCTTGAAACAATGTAAAGCTGAGTAAAATGTTTTTCAATGCGTAAGTTTGTTGAGATAGTTAATCGTTTATTTTTTTTCGCATTAAAAAATCATCGTCTTTAAGTTGAATAAATTCATGCTTTTTATACAATTCAATTGCTGCTTTTTTGCGGTGTACAGTAATATCAATGGTCTTGCATTGCTGTTGGCGGAGCCATTCTATTTCTAAAGTTAAAAGTTTTTTCTCTATTCCTTTTTTTTTCGATATGGTGGAACAACATATCCTTCATTAATATAGCCTTCGCCCTCATAAATGTGTTGCCATACGAAAGGAATATATAAGCAATAAGGTTATCTCCCTCTTCATACAAGATACATTGATAGGTATTATCAGCAAGGATTTTTTTAATATCTTTCTTCTATTCTCTTGCAATTTTTTCTCGGATGGTTTGATTTTCTTTTTCGAACGAAACTAGTTTATTAAGGTTGAATGCAATGACGATTCATTTAATAGTTTCAAATTACTCTTCTACCATTTTAAAAATCAAGACAACATTTCTTCAATCCTTCTGAACACTTCGGAAGGATTTTTTTGTTGCCAAAGTATTTCAAAAATACAAGTAGCAATAGGAATTTGAATGTCGTAATCTTGTGCGATGACCTGCATACATTTGGAGGCATGATAGCCTTCTGCAACCATATTCATTTCGAGCGTTGTAGCTTCTACAGTATAGCCTTTGCCAATCATCACGCCAAAACGACGGTTACGGCTATGCATTGAGTAAGCAGTAACTAGTAAATCTCCAAGATAAGCACTGGTATGAAAATCGGGACGATCTTCTGATGGATGTACTTTGTCGAAATGTTGATTCAAGAAAAGATACATCTCGCGATAGCAATTGGTAATATACACGCTCAAAAAATTATCGCCATAATCTAAGGCATGAGCAATGCCTGCTCCGAGTGCATATATATTTTTGAGGACTGCTGCCAGTTGTACCCCCCAAATATCGTGATTAAAAGTAGTGCGTATGTATTGGTTATTAAACAAAGAAGCTATTGCGGCGGCTTTTGCCTCATCGAGGCAAGAAAAGGTTAGGTAAGATAATCGTTCCACAGCTACTTCTTCTGCATGACAAGGACCTGTTATGGCAACATAATTATTGATATTAAATTGAAATTGTTCTATCAGGTAATCGTTGAGCAATTGATTGGTGAAAGGCAAAACCCCTTTAATGGCAGATATAATTGTTTTCCCTTGTAATCGCTCTTTGGTAAAATGATACAACACGCCTTGTGCATGTGCGGCAGGAACACAGAAAAGAATAGTATCACAGGTTGCAAAAAGTATCGACAAATCGTTGGTAGGAAAAACAGTTCCTTCTTGAAATTTAACTGACTTTAGGTAATGCGGATTTTGCTTGCGTGTTTTTAAATAGTCAATAGCCTCGGCATTTCTGATCCACCAACAAACCTGATGCCCGTTATCGGTTAATATCTTAGCTAGAGCGGTTCCCCAACTGCCATTACCAA
The DNA here is from genome assembly GCA_030054025.1 of Phycisphaerales bacterium. Lineage (GTDB taxonomy): Bacteria > Bacteroidota > Bacteroidia > Chitinophagales > Chitinophagaceae > Rurimicrobium. Next base: position 11,976 of record JASGCQ010000037.1, read on the forward strand.
CAATACCTATTTGTTTAATTGTATGCTCCAAAACGAATCTATTTTATGACCAGCAATTATTGCTCTTTCGATTCAAAGAGTTTGTCTTTGTCCACCGTTTTTACTTTGGCTTTGTCTTTCAACAATCTGGCAATAGCACCATAAGGGGCTACTACTACTTCTTCGTTGGGCTTTAGCCCTGCCAATATTTGAATGAATTGATTGTCTTGAATACCTGTTTCCACATCACGCAGATCCACTTTCTTTTCAGTGGGATTATAGACAAAAACAACTTGACGAATTGAGTCTTTATATTGCGTACTATCAGCCCAATCTCTTGTCGTTACTGCATTCACTAGAACTGAAAGAATGTTGTATTCTTTACGGGTTTGAATTTCTACAGAAGCAGACATACCAGGTTTGAAAGGATATTTATATTTACCATCCAGCACAATGTCGGCATAGCTGTATGGCAAAATAAGAATATGCACCGTGTAATTGGTTACTTGATCGGCACTGGTAGAACTTGAGGAGGTACTCGAAACGGCAATTTTAGATACTACACCAGTGAATTTTCGATTGCGATAAGCATCTGCACTAATGATACTAGTGTCGCCTATTTTCACTTTAGCAATATCGGTTTCGCTCACATCTACACGCAACTCAATTCTACTCATATCGGCAATACTCAGTACTTGCGTACCTTGCATTTGAGCTGTACCCAATACACGCTCTCCTTTCTTAACAGACAAGGAGGATATAATACCCGAACGAGGGGCTACAATCGTAGTTTTTAGCAGATTTTCTCGAGCTTGGTTGAGGTTGGCAGCTGAGGCTTTGACACCATAATTCCCACTGGAAATATTGGCTTGTGTAGCATCGTAAGCAGCTTTTGCAGACTTATAGGTAGCTTCTATTTGTTCAAATTCGGTAGCACTGATTACCTTATCATTGAACAACTTCTTGTTTCTATTGTAATTGGATTGTGCTTGCTCAAAACTAGCTTTAGACTGAGCAGACATTTGCATAGAATTGTTAACACCAGACTTGGTCTGCTGCATAGATGCCTCTGCTTGTTGCACTACCGAATTGTATATAGCGGGATTTATTTTTACCAACAACTGCCCCTTGCTCACGGTATCGCCTTCTTCTACGTTTAATTCAATAATTTCACCACTTACTTCAGGGCTAATTTTCACCTCTGTTTCAGGATATATTTTTCCGCTTGCGGTAACTGTTTCGGTAATGGTATGCGTTCCTGTTTTTTCAACAGCAACCCTTGTGCCTTCATCATCCGATTTACCCATAACGATAAGCAGTATCAAAAGCACAACCGCACTGATAGCAATCCATAGCCATTTTTTATTCTTTTGCTTCATTTGAATTATTGTCTATTTCGATTCAAAAATAATATTACTTGACCATGGCTCCGTTATTAACGGCATTTTGCGGCAATACAAATTCCAATTTGCCATCAGCGTTTTCTACCATCAATATCATGCCTTTACTTTCAATGCCTCTCATCTTTCTGGATGCCAAGTTGGCAACAACCACCACTTGCTTACCCACTACTTCTTCGGGACTGAAATGTTGCGCAATACCCGACAATACAGTTCTGTTCTCAAAACCCAAATCAATTTCGAGTTGTAACAATTTATCTGCTTTTTCTACTTTTTGTGCAGAGAGAATTGTTCCTGTTCTTAAATCAATCTTAGTGAAATCATCAATGGTAATTTCGGCTTTTAAGAGTTCCGTTTCTTTTTCTTCAGCTACTGAAGGAGTGCTTTGTGATTGTGTACTAGCCACAAGCCCTGCTTTTAATTTAATCATTTGCGCTTCTATTTCACTATCTTCTATTTTGCGGAACAACAATTCAGGTATCCGTAGCGAGTAGCCTATTTTTAGCAAATCAATTTTGCCCGCATTCTCCCAATCCAACATGCGCTCTACCACTTTGAGCAAATGACACATTTTCTTAGCCGTAAAGGGCAAAAATGGATTGGCTAATATGGCTAAGTTTGCCGTAAGTTGCAAAGCCAAGTAGAGACAATTGTCAATACATTGTTGTGCAAGATTTTTTTCTTCAGGGCTAAGTGCTCCCTTCTCTATGCCCGAGGCTTCTTTCCATGGTGCTTTTTCCTGCAAATAGACATTGCCTTTGCGCGACAGTTCAATCAATTCAAAGAGTGCATCCCTGAATTTATAAGACTCTATGGATTGTTCAATTTTCACTTTCGATAGTTTAATTTCTGCTATCAATTGAGCATCCTTTTCATCGGCAATAGCAGCATGCCACTGCGGCACTTTAGCACCACAAAGTTTGTGCATCAATACCATCACACGATTTACAAAATTGCCAAACTTATCTACTAGTTCACTATTATTGCGTGTTTGAAAATCTTTCCAAGTAAAATCGTTGTCTTTAGTTTCGGGAGCATTGGCACAAAGCACATAGCGCAATATATCTTGCTGCTCCGGAAAGTCTTTGAGGTACTCATGTACCCATACTGCCCAATTACGAGAAGTAGAAACTTTTTCGCCTTCAATATTTAGAAACTCATTAGCGGGCACATTGTCTGGCAATACAAAACCCCCATGTGCTTTCAGCATGGCAGGGAAAATGATACAATGAAAAACAATATTATCCTTGCCAATAAAATGCACCAATTTAGTATCTTCTTGTTGCCAATAATCTGCCCAATGAGGGGTCAACTCTTTGGTAGCGGAAATGTAACCTATAGGAGCATCAAACCATACATATAAAACTTTTCCTTCAGAACCTTCAATTGGCACAGGCACACCCCAATTACTGTCCCGAGTCATGGCGCGAGACTGCAAACCACTATCTAGCCAACTTTTACACTGACCATATACATTCGATTTCCACTCGTCTTTTTTGCCTACCACAATCCACTCTTTGAGAAAGTCCTCATATTGGTTTAGTGGGAAATACCAATGTGTTGTTGTTCTTTTGACCAAAGGCGCATTGCTTAATGCACTTCTAGGATTTATTAGTTGCTCGGGAGAAAGCGTAGAGCCACATTTCTCGCATTGGTCGCCATAAGCATTGGCATTACTGCACACAGGGCAAGTACCAATGATATAACGATCGGCCAAATAAACTTTTTTTTCTTCGTCAAAATACTGTTCCGTTTCTTTTGTCTCAAAAGCACCATCATCATACAGTTTTTTAAAAAAGGCTTGTGCAGTTGAATGATGCACGGGGCTTGAGGTACGAGAAAAAATATCGAAAGAGATACCCATTTCGGCAAAACTTTCTTTGATAATAGCATTGTATTTGTCAACCACATCTTGAGGTGTAACGCCTTCTTTCATAGCACGGATAGTAATCGGAACGCCATGCTCATCGCTACCGCAAACAAATTGGACATCTCGTTTTTGTGCACGTTGGTAACGCACATAAATATCTGCGGGCAAATAACAACCCGCCAAATGCCCAATATGCACAGGACCATTTGCATAAGGCAATGCAGCAGTCACTAAAATTCTTTTGTACTCCATTCAGTCAATTAAGACTGCAAGATAAGCATTTAGCAGTATCTACAGATAATTGAGTCCCCCAAACTATTGTAAAATTTCAAGACCGTTAACGCAGATTGTTTAAATGAGATATAGCAAGCTCTTTCATTCATTCTCAAGTGCATTTTTGCCTTAAATACAAGGATGAGCTAATTAATCTTACTTCCTTTTTAAACTTAGCATCATTCTGGAGGTCTATACTTATTATTCCCAAATTTTAAACACACAAAACAATGCGACGCTTTACAAACTGGATGAGTACTTCTGTGATGGCAATAGTCTTGATGGCAAACAACACGACAACTCAGGCTCAAGGGGGTTATGATGACCCCTACAATTATCAAAGTAGTGGTTATCAAAACAATGCTTACTATAACAATCAAAATAGCTATAGATCCACTTATCAGGAATTTTATGATGGACTTTCTCCTTATGGTCAATGGATAGATGACCCGCAATATGGTTATGTATGGCTGCCCAACGTTGCTCCAGACTTCCGCCCCTATTATACCAATGGATATTGGGCTATGACCGAATATGGCAATACTTGGATTTCTAATTACAATTGGGGTTGGGCTACCTTCCACTATGGCCGCTGGACATACGACAGTTATTACGGCTGGGCGTGGATTCCTGGCACAGAATGGGCGCCTGCATGGGTAAGCTGGAGAAGCAATAACAACTATTATGGCTGGGCGCCTTTAGGTCCCGGTCTCAACATCAGCATTTCCATAAATACTACCCCGATGAACTGGTGGGTATTTTTAAGTCCTAATTACTTTTACGACCGTTCTTTCTACAGATATTGCAACAACGATTGGCGTTATAATCAAAATATTTACAGACAAACCCGTTGGTTAAGCTATACTAATAATTATAACAGCCACTCTTATTACTGTGGTCCGAGAGTCGACGACTATCGCCGCCATACCGGTCGTTCTGCAAGTATGTTTGACATCAACAATGACAGAAGAAGAGGAGCCTACAGTGTCAGAGGAAACCGAATTAGTATGTACCGACCTGAGATACGCAATGACAGAATGAATGCTCCTTTACGAATTGCGCAAACAGACCGAGGATTGACTAATCGCCCGCAAACTATAGGCAATACCGTACCTGTTGGGAGAACTGGAGTTTTCAGCAGACAACCTGTAATGAATAATGCAGTGCGTCAACAAGAAGCGAATCCAACACAACAAAATCCAAGAATGGGAGGCGGAGTGCGCAATAGTACAGTAAACCCTATAGAGCAACAACGCGACCAGCAGCTCAACCAACAAAGAGCGCAACAACAGCGTGATGCGCAAATGCAACAGCAACGGGAGCAACAAATGAACCAACAAAGAATGCAACAACAGCGTGATGCGCAAATGCAACAGCAACGGGAGCAACAAATGAACCAA
>JASGCQ010000037.1:16997-24567 GCA_030054025.1 Phycisphaerales bacterium
CAAAGAATGCAACAACAGCGTGATGCGCAAATGCAACAACAACGGGAGCAACAGCTCAAGCAACAAAGAATGCAACAACAACGGGAGCAACCAAGAATGGAGCCTCAACGTGAAGCTGCACCAGTAAGAGAGCAAAGACAAAATACAGAACAATCACAACCCAATATGGAACGTGGTCGTGGAGGCTTCAGAGGTCGCTAAAAGCACTTATGCTAATAAAAAAAAGGATAGACTGATGGCTATCCTTTTTTTATTACAAAATATTTTAAAAATTACACCGCTAAAAGAGTAGATATGTTTAAGAAATGTGGGTTAATAATACACTTCTTATAAACGACTATTAATAACAATAATTTTCTCAACTGCACAAAATTGCCCATAAACCAATTGCAACCAATACACGCCTATATTGAGCCCAAGCGAAGCAAGTTGATACGCTTGCAAGCTAGGAGACAGATGCCAGCTAATTATAGTTCTACCGGTAACGTCTTTAATGTTTAGCAAAACCGTTTGGCCAGTTTTATTATAGATGCTTATCTGCGAATTTACGGGATTAGGAAATACTTCGAGTACCTTACTATTTATTTGATTAAGTGGGTGAATACTCAGAGAAGAAACATAGTGAATAGAATCTGACAATTGAGTACAACCGCTGCTATCGGTTACCCTAACATAATAAGTTCCGGAACAAGAGGGAATAAAATAGCTACTTGTGGCATCACTAATTATTTTACGGGAGCTGCCCAACCATTGATACGAAAAACCTTTACTACTGAATAAAGTATCTCCAGACTTTGTTATTGAGGCAATAAATTTATTGCGAATAGAAACAACCATTGAGGTATCAGAACAAACATTATTAGGAACAATAACTTTATAATCACCGGGTTTTGTTACTTTAAGAGTATCGCCTTTATCTTTGAGTTGTACTCCATCCTTATACCATTTTGGCGGGTAACAACCGCACCCAAAGCCCACCCACCACCCGACCAGAGGAGAATAGACAACTTGACGGTAACTTTTGGCATTAATGGAGTTTTAAAAACTAACTTTACGACCTAAAAAATAAAGACATACTCAATGAGTGAAGATTATAAAAAAGTATTGTAACCCCAACTTTCAAAACCATTGCACAGTTTTGTGCTGAACTGAATATATCAACACCTTTTTAATTGTCTTAATCACGGATTAGACGGATTAAAGGATTTCACAGATTAATAATGACACAGAATATGAACACAGAATTGAAATACAAGGATATTACAGAAAAAATATTAGGTGCTTCGTTTGAGGTGCATAAGTTTTTAGGTAATGGATTTCAAGAAGTGATTTACCAAAGAGCATTGGCTTGGGAAATGAAGCAGAAAGGATTAGAATTTGCCAGAGAAATAGAACAAGACATTTTTTATAAAGATTTACCAGATCCTATTGGTACTAGAAGAGCAGATTTTGTAGTAGCAAGCAAAGTTTTAGTAGAGTTAAAAGCTATTATTCAATTGGAAGATGTTCATTTGGCTCAAGCACTCAACTATCTTAAAGCCTATAAATTAAAAGTAGGGTTATTAATAAATTTCGGTAGTAAGTCATTAACTTTTAAACGAATTGTGCTATGACAAATAATAATAGTCAGAATCACGGATTGGAAAATAGTCAGAATCACGGATTAAACGGATTATAAGATAACACGGATTTAAAATCGGGAAAAAATCAAAAAAAAATCCGTGAAATCTGTGCAATCCTTTAATCCGTGATTCAGACAACATACCACAATTGCGTTTCCCCGAATTCTTTTTAAGTGTTTTGCCCTGACAATTTTAGCTGGACTAATTTATACAGTTTAGTTAGCCAAGACAATTGCCGAAAGTGTGACAATTGCAATTCCTGTTGCATTTCAAACTTGAATTCAGCAAATGTTTAGATGGTTTTTAAGGGGCGACTATCTATAAAAGCCTATGACGTATAGGCAGAGTTGGTATCATCGTCCCAATCGCCACTGGCCCAAGCCCACAATACCCCGTAAGAAAAAAAAGCCAGCGCACTAAAGGCGATCAATTGTTTTTTGAAAAACTGTTTGGTTGTATCTGCTTAAATTAACCGAGTCTAAATCGTAAAAAATAACCTGCTGAAAATGGTTGGGATAATTGGCTTTTAAATCATCTGCCATATCCTTTAATGATTGTTCGCTCACCTGTTCCACCTTCACCTCATCCCCTTCTTTAAAATAATAACCTCCTTTAAAGAAAGACTTCATCGCCTTAAAACGATTTTCTCGAAGCATCGCAAATTCATCCTTTTGCTGAAAATCACGCAGATCCATTTTATTGAGCAATGCAATTATTATGCCCTCGCGCATTTGCATGCCCCACGCAAAAATAGGTAGTGCCACATCCAGCGGCAAACGATACGAATTGAGTGCAGCCAAATATTTTTGACTGGTACTGCGATTGTAGATAGAACTTATATCACTGGTATTCATCTCTCCCATATTGTAAAACATCAATACACCTTTGTCTACAGGGGGCACCCCTTGTTGATCGGCATACTTCACTTGGTGCAAGCGGATAGTACTCATCAGCATCGTGAGCGAAGCAAAAGTGCCTCCATCTTCGTGTGCATCCAGTTTTTGGCGCAGCAATCGTAAAAAGTAAAAATAGCGGGGTGCCGTTTTGCTTGTCCAGTTGCAATCTATTTGCAAAGCCCTTGCTTTGATGCCCGCAGCTTTGTTGATTTGATTGAGCAATGCCAATGTATGCTCGCTGAGGCTGTCAACTGCTGTAGAGTCTAATTGTTCAAACACTTTATTCTTTACAAACACGACAGGCACTATCGGGCAGGCTACATCTGCTTTGGCAAAACGAATAGGGGCGGCAGGAATAGCCATTTTCAACTGCTCGTCATAAACAATATCGAAATAACGCACATACAATTGTTGCACCCGATTGTCTTGCAAGGCTTTTATTTCGTTGGCTTGCAGCTTATAGTTCGATTTCCAATAGTAAAAGGAAACAAAAGGTTTGGGCTTAGGACCTCCACAGGCAGCAAAAAATAACAACAACAACAACAAAAGAGCTATACTGCCTGCATGGGCAACAATACGTTTACGAGAAGGGGCTACTAACAACATGATTTTTGAATTAATAATTTAAAAGCTCAAGAAAAAGACAGCTTACCACACTGTAGCAATAGACTCCCCAATAGACAAATAACTATGATACCGTTCTTCCGAAACTAGATCCTGCTTCAAGGCCTCTTTTACGGCACATCCTGGCTCATTGATATGTTTGCAATTGCTGAAACGGCATTGCGACAATAAGCGCTGCATTTCAGGATAGTATTGCGCCAGTTCATCCTGCTTCATGTCGATGAGCCCAAACTCCTTCACCCCTGGCGTATCAATGATATTGCCCGAACCCGGCAAATCAAACATCTCGGCAAAAGTAGTAGTATGCTGCCCCTTGCCGCTATAATCTGAAACAATCTCTGTCCGCAAATCCAAATGGGGAATAAGCTGATTGATGAGCGTGCTTTTGCCCACGCCCGAATGCCCGCTAAACAAAGTCTTCTTTCCTTGCAGCATCGCCTTGAGCGTGATGAGCGTTTCGGGCAGATATGCCGATACAGACACTACCTGATAACCGATAGCCGAATATATTTTATCCCAACGATGCAAGGTGGCAGCGTCCGCATCCGAAAGTAAATCCGTTTTATTCACCACCAAAATAGCAGGGATATGATAAGCCTCTGCTGTCACCAAAAAGCGGTCTATAAAACCCAAGGAGGTTTGCGGTTGGCTGATGGTAACGATTAATAATGCCAAATCAATATTAGCAGCTACTATATGTTTTTGGTGTTTGTTGTGCGGCGATACCCTCACTATATAATTGTCTCGGTCTTGCACCTCGTATATCATGGCACTGTTACCGCCTTCTTCTTCCAAGTCCATCTGCACCCAATCGCCCACCGCTATCGGATTGGTAGAAGATATAGTGCCGTCTATCTTCATTTTACCTTTGATGCGGGCTTGGTACAATTTACCTGCCTCATCTTTGACCTGATACCAACTGCCTGTAGATTTATAAACGATGCCTTGCAAATTATGGAACTTGTTTTTTTTGTAGGGAGAACTGAAAAAATGTTTAGGCTATTCTTAATGCAACGATAGGGTCCAATTTAGAAGCCTTCAAAGCTGGATAAATGCCCGACACTACGCCCACTAAGATACAGATAGTAACACCCAATAATATCCAAGCCCAAGGAATCACAAAGGCTACTTTGAAAGAAGATGCTAGTGCCAAACCAATGAGCAGACTAAAAAAGATACCCAATAGACCACCCATCAGGCTAATCATGATAGACTCTATCAAAAACTGTTGTTTGATGACCGAAGAACGAGCACCCAAAGCTTTACTAATACCGATTTCTCGGGTGCGCTCCACCACCGATACCAGCATGATGTTCATCAAGCCGATGATAGAACCCAAGAGTGTAACAATGGCGATTGCCATGGCGGCAATACCGATTTGCCCCACTATTTCTACCACCTTTTCTACCAATGAGTTATTTTCTTGTATCGAAAAATTATTGACAACACTCAAGGGCAATTTACGAATCATACGCAGCAGCCCTTCGGCTTCTTCACTAGCAATTTTTTTAAGATTAATGTCCCTCACCCATACGCTAATGACGTAAGAACTAGCCCCACCATACACTGTTCTTGCCGTTTGTAGCGGCATCAGCACCATATTGTCAGCATCCATCATCATACTGCCCCCCTTCTCGGCGGCTACACCGATTACTCTAAATTTGTTAGCACCTACCGATACGATTTGATTGATGGCTTTGTTCGGTTTTTTGAAGATTTTTTTTGCTATCGCTGCCCCCAATACGCAGACATAGCTTCCATTATCTTCCTCATATTTCGAGATATTGCGCCCTTCTTCCAAAGCTGTTTGCGCTATAAACAAGTAGTTTTGATCTACGCCCATCACCCGTACATTAGGGTTCGTTTTGATGCGCTCACTGGTTACGGTAGCCACCATACTGCCCATAATAGATAAACCTACCGTGGTATGCGGAAAGCTGTAGCGATTGCGAAAAGCGAGTGCATCATTGTAAGCAATATTTTTTTGCTCTGTAGATGAAATTTGTACCCCACGCCCTCCTTTATTCCTTTTCGTTTTGATAATTTCATTGGTGATTTGAAATGAATTGGCACCCATACTGCTGAAATTGCTGCTCACGCCCGACTTCATCACATCGGTAGCCGTAAGGATACCCACCAATGCGGTGATGCCCAGTATAATAATCAGAATCGTAATGATAGAACGCAACAAGTTGGCACTGATGGTGCGAAAAGCTTGTGCGATATTGAAACGGAGTTGCTGTATCATTTCGGCGCAAAGTTAATGTGTAATTGGGCTGAAAAGGTCATTCTTCAAATGCGCATATTTATATACATTTGCGCAGTGAAAAAACATAAGATATTATGAGCGATACAGTAGAAGGCATCATTAGCCACACCACACAACAAATGCAAAAAGCCATCCAGCACCTCGAACTCGAATTGTCGCGCGTGCGTGCCGGAAAAGCCAACCCTCAGATTCTTGATGGGATCATGGTAGAATACTACGGCAACCCCACCCCCTTGTCGCAAGTAGCCAATATCACCACCCCCGATGCCCGTACCCTGTCCCTACAGCCTTGGGAAAAAAACATGTTGCAACCCATAGAGCGTGCCATTATCGCTTCTAATATTGGGCTCAATCCCTCCAATGATGGTAATTTCATCCGCCTATTCTTGCCGCCCCTTACCGAAGAGCGTCGTAAAGAATTGGTAAAGCGTGTGAATGCCGAGGGCGAACAAGCCAAAATAGCCATTCGTTCCATTCGCCGCGATGCTATCGAAGCCATCAAAAAAATGCAAAAAGACGGCATGAGCGAAGATGCGGCAAAAGGTGCCGAAGCCAGCATTCAAGGTATTACCGACAAAGAAATTGTGGCGATAGACGGCGTGTGCAAAGAGAAAGAAAAAGAAATCATGACCGTATAGTCGGTACAGCCCACCATATTTACTTGGAAACGACAAATCTACAGTTTGTCGTTTCTATTATTGACCCATTAAAATCTCAGGTTTATGGATAAATTTCAAGAGCAAATCTGCCTCCTATTTTCTTTGCCTATATACCTCTTCTTTATTCCCTTAGAGCTATTGCTCAGTCATTTCAATGGCTGGAAACTATACTCGGGCAAAGAAACTTTGATGAATGTCTATCTCAATATCGTGAACTACGGCGTTGACCTCTTGCTGCGGGGAGTGGCACTGTTTGTGCTCATATTCTTATACCAATATCACCTTTCTATTAGCTGGAATCCCTTCTTCTATTGGTTCTTTTTATTTATTTGCGAAGATTTTTTGTTTTGGCTGGAGCATTTTGTGGACCACCATGTGCGCCTCTTTTGGGCTTCGCATGTTACCCACCACTCTTCAGAGGAGTACAACCTCACTACGGGTTTTCGATCCTCTGTTTTTATGCCCTTTTACCGTTACCTCTATTTCACCCCTCTTGCCCTCTTGGGTTTCCGCCCCATTGATATACTTTTTATGTATGCCATCACGCAGCTCTATGGCATCTTGGTGCATACCCAAATGGTGAAGCAATTGCCCCGATGGCTGGGTTATATTATCGTTACCCCCGCACACCATCGGGTACACCATGCCAGCAATGTGCCTTACCTCGACAAAAATATGGGTATGGTACTCATCATCTGGGATAGGTTTTTTGGCACTTTTGCCGAAGAATTGCCCGAAGAATTGGTACGCTATGGCTTAGTAAAATCTGTAGGCAAGCCAAAGCACCCTACGCACATTATCTTTCATGAGTGGCAAGCCCTTGGTAGAGACTTGCGCAAGAAAACCAGCTTTGCCAACAAGTTGAAATACCTCTTTATGCCCCCCGGATGGAGCCACGATGGCAGCACCCAAACGGCGAAGCAAATGCGTGATGCTTTGAAATAGCTGTATTTTAGTAGCATAACATAGACTGATTGCTGCGTGCTTTGCAATATTAGATCTCCGACATAACTAGTCGAGCCTTAAAAACTAAAATTCGCTCAAATTTTTCAATAGGGTATTGGGTTTAAGCAAGTAGTTATCCAAGATAAGGTAAAACCCATACTAAAACCCATCCGCTTTTCTACCCTCAACATTGGAAGCTATTTGGTACAAAATGGCAGACACAAGATATTAAAAATGAGCCTACACATGAAACGCCGAAACTGGATTACTGCCCTATGGCAAAGTATTGATAACATCAAATACCCATTTATTAACCTATCCTCATAGCTCTATTGAACTTTTTGGGTTAACTTCTATTGGAGTTAAGCCTATTTGCCCATTCCAACAAGTTTTTCAATCAACCTATTTATTTGGTGCTTTTTCACCTATAACAGGAGAAAGCTTTATGTTAGAATTGCCTCATTGTAACGCTCAAAATTTTCAGATATACCTTGATGAATTTTGGTGTAATGGACATTTGTGGTGGTTTTTAAAAGACGTTTAGTTCAAATGGAC
>JASGCQ010000001.1 GCA_030054025.1 Phycisphaerales bacterium
TAATGAGTCTCTTTAAGCAAGTAGTTATCGAAGATAAGGTAAAACCCGTACTAAAAACCATCCGCTATTCTACCCTCAACATTGGAAGCTATTTGGTACAAAATGGCAGACACAAGATATTAAAAATGAGCCTACACATGAAACGCCGAAACTGGATTACTGCCCTATGGCAAAATATTGATAACATCAAATACCCATTTATTAACCTATCTCCATAACTCTATTGAACTTTTTGGGATAAAAGCAATAATCATGGAAAATTTGGAGCAAAAGATACAGTTTTTAAAAAATGACTTTGTGAACAGTTTAGCTACAATAGACCCCAACACAGCACCACTATTTGGTAAAATGAATCCGCAACAAATGGTGGAGCATATGGCAGAATATATCCGAATGGGCTACGGCAATCCTCGCATTGCAGAACGTTCTTATTCGGATGAGATTATTGATAAAATGAATGCTTTTTTAAGAACAGAAAAGCCTTTGCGCCCCAATACTGGCAATCCTTTGATGGAGGAAACGCCTCCACCTGCAAAATTAAAGGATTATGAAGCTGCTTTACAAGAGGTGCAATTAGCTATTAATGAACTGTTTCGGGCATTTGAACAAAATCCTAATCTGGAAATATCCAATCCTTTTTTCGGCGACTTGAATTTTGCGCTTACTGTACAATTATTGTTCAAACATGGGCAACATCATTTGCGTCAGTTTGGGGCATTGGCAGAATAAGCAGGGTTTTATGGAATTTATCATAAGGATGTATCTATTCATACAAGAGCGCAGAAAACACTAAATTTGCGACTCAATTTATAGCAATTAAAAAAGAAAATTATGAGCAATCAAGAGCATCAAAATACAGACACTCCTCCCAAATGGCGAGCTTGGCTTCATATAGGAATGGGCATTGTGTATCTGCTATTCGGAATGATGGTTTTTTATGTCAAAAAATTCGGAAGTATTGACCTATCGGAGCCTGTAGTTTATATGATGAGTGCCTTGTTGCTTATTTATGGTGCTTTCCGTATCTGGCGTGGCTTTGCCGACCTCAAAATGGTTAATAATAATAAATAAGTAATAGTAGTAAATCGCTGTGGCTGATACTTTTGCTGCTGTTAAACTTCTGTTAGAACAAAGTAGTCATACAAATTATACCTAAAATTGCAATGATGCAGTGGTGGAAAAATATAGCCGTTTTTACATATAGCTTGGTGCTTTTTGCAGCTTGTGACGAAATTTCTTCTGTGCCGAAAGTGACCGATACGCTCAGTTCGGGTACGCTTGATATATCGGTAGATGAGACTTATAAGCCAGTGATGGACGAGGAGCTTAAGGTATTTATGAGTACTTATCCCGATGCAAAGATTAAAGTAAGTTATAAGCCTGAAGCCGACGCTATCAAAGATTATTTGGAGGGGAAAACCCGACTTGTAATTGTTTCTCGACCATTGACAGAAGCAGAAAATGAATATTGTTTGAAGGTAAAAAATGTGCCCTCTTCGCTTGCCCTTGCAAAAGATGCCATTGCTATTGTATTGAATAAAAATGCAAAAGATACTACTTTCAATACTTTGCAACTTAAGGGTATCGTAGGTGGTCAATATGCCCAAAAATATACCGTCGTTTTTGACAATGAAGGGTCTAGTACACTCAAATTTATAAAAGATTCGCTCATGCGCAATGAGCCTTTGGGTAAAAACCTATATGCAGCAAAGGGTAATGAAGAAGTCATAGAATATGTGATGAAAAACCAAGAGGCAATCGGTTTTGTAGGTTTGAGTTTTGTGAGCAATACGATGGACTCTACGGCTGAAAGATTCAGTACTAAAATACAAATTGCAGGTATCCTCAACGATAGTACACAACAATATTATAAACCTTACCAAGCGGATATCGCTTTAAAACTTTATCCATTGGTTCGTAGGATGACTTATATCAAAAACGAAACTTACCCAGGTCTTGCCACAGGTTTTAGTAATTTTTTAGCATCCGATGTAGGACAATTAATTATGGGTCACGCACGTTTAGTACCATTAAGAATGAGCCTTGTGATACGTGAGGCTCAAATCAATACAGAACAACAATAATTTTTTATCCAAAACAACAATGAACACTAAACAATCCATTTTTGTAGCATCAATGCTCGGCTTTGCTATTGCTGCAAATGCACAAACGGTAGAAGAGGGCATCAAAATGCTGAACTACGAGCGCTATCAAACAGCGCAAAAAATTCTTGAACCCCTTGCGGCGGGAAATGCTCGTGCCAATTACTATCTAGGCTTGGCTCAGTTGGGCAACGAAAAGAAAGATGCTGCTCGCGCCACTTTTGCCCAATTTCCAGAAGATGGAGCTAATATTGCAGGGCTTGCTCGTGTAGATTTTGCTGAAGGGAAAACTACGGAAGGCACCACAAAGGCTTTGTTGGCAGCCAGTAAAGCCAAAAAGAAAGATTGGGAGCAACAAAAATTTGCTGCTGACGCACTAAGCGTTGATGGCGGTAATCCAACTGTTGCTTTGGAATACTATACAAAAGCTATGGAGAAAGCACCAGAAAATTTGGGCTTGAAAATAGCTTATGGTGATGCTTCACAGAAATTAGATAATGGTGGCGGAAAGGCTATGACCAGTTATGAGTCTGTTATTGCTAAGGATGCTAAAAATTCATTGGCATATAGTCGTATCGGTGCCTTGTGGTATGCTGCACGAAAGTACGATAGCGCATTGCTCAACTATGCTCGCGCCAAAGATGCCGATTCAAGCAATCCATTACCCTATCGCGACTTGGCAAATGCCTACTTCTATGTTGGTAAATATGAATTGGCAAAACAAAATAGTGATCAATATTTAAAATTATCGGATGGCTCTGTTGAAGATAAAATTCAACACGCTAATCTGCTTTATTTAGCAAAGTATTATCTAGAAGCGATTAAAGAAATGCAAGATTTGATAACTACGGGTGCAGAGAAGCCTTATATGTACCGTATTATTGGATACAGCCAGTTCGAAACGGGCGACTATGCAAATGCATTAACCAATATGAATACCTTTTTTGCAAAACAAGACCCTAAAAAGATATTGCCATCAGATTATATGTACTATGGTAAAATCTTGAGTCAAAATGCGAAAGTAGAGGAAGCAGATGAGTATTACAACAAAGCCATTGCTGCCGATTCTTCCAAAGACAAAGCAGAATTGTATCGCAAGATTGCTGAAGGCTTTGTGGCTCAAAAAAATGAAGCTGCTTACAGAAAAGCCGGAGAATGGTATGGCAAGATTGTCGTGGATAATGCCCATACAAAAGCTATTGACTATTTCAACTGGGGCTTGTATAAGTACTATGGTAAAAAATATGATGATGCAGCAAAAGCATTTGCCGCTATGCGTACAAAATACCCTGAGCAACCCTCTGCTATATATTGGCAGGGTCGTGTTGCTGCCGCAGTAGATAATGAAGGTAAATCCGGCGATGCACTTCCCTTCTTCAACGATTGGTTGAAAATAGAAGATACTAAAGATTATACTAAAAAATCTGCCGATTTGAATAAAGCTTATCAGTACATAGCACTCTATTTTTACAACAAAGGAGATAAAGCACAAATGCAAGTGTATATGGATAAAATTTCGGCCATAGACCCTGAAGATGCTTTTGTAAAACAATTGAAAGCTATTCTAGCGCCAGCCAAAAAACCTGCCACACCAGCAGGGAAACCCAAAAAATAAGATTCAGTAAAAAAATCCCCTTCAAAACGAAGGGGATTTTTTTTACTGAATAAATACGTTTCAAAGGCTATTGAGTAAATCAATCCCCTGATTACCAAAATGCCGAATTGATTAATTGTTGAATTAACTAATTTTGCTTCATGCAGTTATCAACTCTATATGCAAAGGCTCTTCGCCTCGAATTTTTAAGTATTGAAGAAGGCGTTTTTTTATACCACAATGCACCGCTGACAGAATTGATGTATGTGGGTAATGAATTACGAAAAAAACAAGTGCCACATGGCAAAGTAACTTGGATTATAGACCGTAATATGAATACCACCAATGTATGTGTAGCTAATTGTAAATTCTGCAATTTCTACCGTATTCCAGGGCATCCAGAATCCTACATTACCGATATAGAAACCTACAAAGAAAAAATTGAAGAGACTTTTAGATATGGTGGAGAACAATTGTTGCTTCAGGGAGGTCATCATCCCGAATTAGGCATAGAATATTATACCAGCCTATTTCGCGAACTCAAGCAATTGTATCCTCAGCTTAAATTGCATGCCCTTGGTCCTCCCGAAGTGGCTCATATCTGCAAAGTATCCAGCATCAGCCATTTGGAAGCATTGACCCGGCTCAAAGAATCGGGTATGGATAGTATGCCAGGACCGGGTGCCGAAATATTGAACGACAGAGTGCGCCGTCTAATATCAAAGGGTAAATGTGGTGCGCAAGAATGGCTGGATATTATGAAGGTAGCCCATCAGATAGGGTTGACGACTTCTGCCACCATGATGTTTGGGCATGTAGAGAGCATAGAAGAACGTTTTGAACATTTAGTGAAACTTCGTGAAGTGCAAGCGATGAAGCCCGAAGGCGCAAAAGGTTTTCTGGCATTTATACCTTGGACATTTCAAGATGTTGATACCCTATTGGCGCGCATTCGTAAAACAAAATATGATACCAGTGGCGAAGAATATATCCGTATGATTGCCCTCTGTCGTATGATGTTGCCTAATGTGATTAATATACAGGCCTCTTGGCTTACTGTGGGTAAGCAAGTGGCGCAGATGTGTTTACAGGCAGGAGCCAATGATTTTGGTTCTATTATGATAGAAGAAAATGTGGTGAGTGCTGCGGGAGCTCCTCACCGCTTTACTGCACAAGGCATTCAAGAGGCCATTCGCGAGGCAGGTTTTGAACCTCAATTGCGCAACCAACAATACGAATGTAGAGCCATGCCTGATATGGTGGAGCAGATTATCAATTACTAATTGCTACAAAACTTCGAGTAATTTTTCCATTTTACTACCCCGAGACCCTTTTATCAAAATAATGGAGTTTTGGGGTTTGTTTTTGGCTATATATTCCGATGCCTCTATAGAATCTCCAAACCACTTAAAATCGTGTTTAATAGCCTCAAATTCTTTCCCTACTAGCATTACATATTTCCAATCCCATTGTTGCACAAAAGCGAGCAATTCTTCATGTTCTTTTGCTTCATCTTCCCCCATTTCTTTCATGGCCCCCAAGAAAAGAATTTTTTTGCCTTCTAATCTGGAAAAGTTTTCAATAGCAGCCCGCATACTCGTCGGGTTGGCATTGTAGGCATCCATGATGATTTCATTATCTCCTTTTTTAATTAACTGAGAGCGGCTGTTATCCGGTTGGTATGCTTCAATGGCTTGTTTGATATGCTCGGGCGAGACTCCAAAATAGCCGCCTACCGCAATAGCTAATAGAACATTGGGCAAGTTGTATTCGCCTACCAAACGAGTGTGTAGATTCAAAGACAAGCCCTCCGGCAGTACAGCATTTATTTCAAGCATTTTTTCATTACCTGCAACGACACCTTTATATTGGGCATCGGCAATGCCGTATGTTATTTGCATGTCAATACCCTGAGCCATTTCTGCCAAGTATGCTAAATTGGTATTTCTGAAAATACCACCCCCATTTTCACGAATAAAATCATATAGTTCGCCCTTACCTTTTCTTACACCCTCTATGCCGCCAAAACCTTCTATATGTGCTTTGCCACAGTTGTTAATAATCCCGATATTGGGTAATGCTATGCTACAGTAAGAGGCGATTTCTTTTTGATGATTGGCGCCCATTTCTATCACAGCTATTGCTGCATCTGGCTTGATTTTTAAAATAGTGAGAGGAACACCAATATGGTTGTTGAGGTTGCCATCGGTGGCATAGCAGACAAATCTTTGGCGTAGCACAGTGGTCACTAACTCTTTAGAGGTTGTCTTGCCATTTGAGCCAGTGATGGCTATAAATGGGATGTCAAATTGTTGACGATGGTGGCGGGCTAATTGTTGTAAAACCATCAACACATCATCCACAAGAATACATTGTTCGTTAATACAGTACTGTGGCTCATCTACTACTGCATAAGCGGCACCTAATGCTAACGCTTGTTGAGCAAATGTATTGCCATTAAATGAAGGACCTTTTAGTGCAAAAAAAAGATCATTTTTTTTAATTTTCCTAGTGTCTGTTTGTACAGAAGGGTATAGAAGATAGATTTTGTATAGATTAAGGATATTCACTAGTATTGCTTTTATGTTTGTAAAAGTAAAAAACCCACCAAAATGTTTGGTGGGTTTTTTACTTTAATTTTTAAGTAAGACTATTTAGCTTTTCTTTTTCCGGAAAAAATATTGCCAGGTGTTCCATTGGGGCTGCCTATGCGATCCATAGCGCAACGGAAACCAATGGTCGAACTAGAGCGATTTGCTTGCATGAAGCGGCGTGTACCCGGATTCATCCAATAAGCACGATCAGCCCAAGAACCACCTTTATATACTTTAGAATCATCGTTTATTAATGAAGTTCTTCCGTAATCGTAGAAATACAATGAAGCACTGTCCCCATCGGCAAAACTGCGAAGGTCGGATTTTTTCATGCGATAGTTATTACCGCTCTGAGCCATTTCTGTAGAGTCTAATTCACGCACTGTCAAACGTCCCAAAGAATCTTTTTCTTGAAGTGATCCATCTTCTAGGTTGCGTGTGTAAGTTTTGTAAACGTTACCACGGAAAGGACGAAAATCATTCACATCTTGGTGAGATGTCGGACGATAAGTATCCATTACCCACTCAGAAACGTTACCCGCCATATTGTATAATCCAAGAGCATTGGGCATAAACGCAGCAACATTAGAGGGTATATCTGCATTGTCGTTCAAACCACCTGCTATACCCATATTGTCACCTGCACCACGTTTGTAGTTAGCAAGAAACTCTCCTTGGTAGGAGTTACGCATTCCATAACGAGTAGTATTTGGGTCACCCCATGGGAATGAATTTCTATTTGTAATAACCTCTTCTCCGCGGCGACGTTTAGTAGCGGGTTCAGGATTGTTACCCTTCAGGCCCAATGCTGCATATTCCCATTCAGCTTCTGTTGGAAGACGGTAAGCGGGAAGGAAGATGCCATCAGAATAGTTTACAGAACGTTTACCAGAACCATTGGGGTCAAAATCTTTTTTACGGCTAATACCTGCAATACCTTCATATTGACCTGCAATGTATGTTTGGTCATTATAAACGTCTTCATTTACCTGATTAGGATTTTTCTTTAGTTTGCCACTTTTAATAAGTATTAACTCATTAACGCGGTCGGTACGCCATTTACAATACTCACTAGCTTGCTCCCAAGAAACACCAACCACTGGGTAGTAGTTGTACGCAGCATGACGGAAATAATAATCTACCATAGGCTCGTTGTAAGACAAGGCATCTCGCCATGCAGTTGAATCTGGAAGTATTTTGGCTATCAAATCTGGATAATCAGCTGAATAAGCACGTGACATCCAGTAGGTATATTCGCGATAGTGAACGTTGGCAACTTCCGTCTGATCCATATAAAATGAAGAAACAGAAACGGTACGTGGAATATTGTTTGGTTCATCGCCAAGATTATCTTCCGTCATACCCATTGTAAAACGACCACCCTCTACGAATGTAAGACCTGGCCCAGTCTGTTGACCAGGGTAATTGGGTACCTCAAATCCGCCAAGTTTTGGATCATTGTAATTCCAGCCTGTTTTGCTAGATGTACCGCCACCTTTGTTGGAAGAAGAGCAGGCAGAAAAGAGCATTGCTGTTCCGACACACAGTAAGCTCATACTAATGAGTGATCTTTTCATAATTCTGAGAGAAATATTTACTACTTAATTAAGTCTACTTATTGTTAAAAGTCCTACAATAGTAGAGCAACTTTTTGAGAATGTCAAGTATTTCTGTACCGTTTTTTTAAAAAATCTTTATTATAATGATTAATTTGGGTACTTATTTTCAAATTAATATCCTTGTAAGCGTTTATTTTCAATGCTTTCAGGAGTTGGCAATAGAAACTTTATCTTTTTTTTTTAGGCTCAAATTTTTTTCTAAAAAATAAAATTATCTCTTATATACAAGATTTTTTGACGCCATTGCTAGCAACAAGCTGGGGGGCAAAGATTTTTTAAGGCGGACACTTTTATAATAAATTGATAAATTTTGCGTTCTAGGTAGCAGTTACCAAAAAAACTGATTTAAACTTTTGTCGTAGCTTTATTATATAATTACTTCGCTTAACTTTGATTACAAATTACAGCTACCTAAAATTATACAATACCATGAACAAGAAATCAATATTTTTTTTCACTTTCTATTTTGCTTCTTTTTCTATTTGGGGGCAAACGATAGAGCGTTCCATAGTATCGTCGGAGTCTAAAATGTTGAACAATGGTTTTTATGTTCAAAAAATAGTACTGAACAATAATGAAGTGCCTCAAATAAAAATCGAGCAGCAAGAATTTGTTTTCAGCAAATTAATCGTCTCGGATTCGCTTTTGAATAGTGCGAATACGGTAAAAGTAGATATAGGGGTAGAGCGTAAAAAAACTTACGCTTTTGTAAGGATACCTGCATTTCGAAAAAATGAGCAGGGTGTTTTGGAACAGCTAAAACAATATACTATAAAGATTACTGAGAAAAGCACTACACCAAATCTTGCCGCTAGTGCTTCAGCACAATCGAAAACTACTACAACTTCATCGGTGCTTGCTAATGGTAGTTGGCAAAAAATATCCATAGACAAGCGTGGAGTATATAAGGTGGATTACGATTTTGTCAAAAATACATTAGGTCAGGTGGGCAGTATCAGCAGCCCGTCTATACGCTTGTTTGGCAATGGCGGCACTATGCTTTATGAAGCCAATGCAGTGCCGCGTCCGTATGATTTGCTAGAGAATGCAATTGAAATGTATGATGGTGGAGATGGTATTTTTGGAGCTGGAGATTATTTTCTTTTTTATGCCAATGGACCTACAGAGTGGTTGAAAGATAGTGTGAATCAGCAATTCAAACACCGGACTAATTTGTACGCCGACAAAAGTTACTATTTCATTAGTTTCGATAATGGGCTAGGGCTTCGTATCAACAATGCGAGTGCGGCAGGGAGTGCTACTTCTACTGTTACGTCCTACAATGAATATGCACTGCACGAAAAAGAATTAGTCAATCTTGGTTTGTTTGGTAAAGTATGGTGGGGCGAAACCTTTGGCTTCAACGGTAGCCTTAGCAACACACAAACTATTTCTTTTCCTTTACCCGACATTAGCGACTCTGTCAAATTTAATTATCAATTGGCAAATGCCTCTGTCAATGGGAATGGAAAATTTACCGTCACTTTGAATAGTACTTTAATTGGCAATCATGACAATATCCATGGTATTACTGGTGTAGATGGCGACAATCCAGGAGTGAGTGTGCAAAATAGTGGCACTGTTTTAGTGCCTTCTTCGGGTACGCTAAATTTTAATATTCTGTATGAAAAATATAGTCCGAATGCCAAAGGTTATCTCGATTACATAGAAATCAATACACGCCGCCGATTGGCTATTCCTACGAGTGGACAAATTACCTTTAGAGATTGGATAAGCGTCGCTCCTGCATCTGTAGCACAATTCAATATTCAAAATGCTAATAGTAATACCTTGGTATGGGATGTTACCAACCCATTGCAACCGCTACATATAGTGGGTACGCTTGCCGGTAGCACTTATTCTTTTGTGCAAAATGCAAATACGCTTCGTGAGTATGCGGCTACCAATAATAATTTTATGACAGTACAATATGTAGGTACTGTTCCCAATCAAAATTTGCATGGACTGAGCCAAACTGATTATGTTATTGTGACTCATCCAGATATGATGGAAGCGGCTAATAAATTGGCAGATTTTCATCGTAGCTACAGCAAGTTGAATGTAGAGACAGTAAGCATAGATCAAGTATATAACGAGTTTGCATCAGGAGCAAAAGATATTTCGGCAATACGAGATTTTATGAAGATGCTTTACGACAGAGCAGGTAAAGATGCCAGTAAAATGCCCAAGTATTTGCTATTGCTCGGTCAAGCATCCTTTGACTACAAGAATATTATACCCAATAACGCAAAGATTGTTCCTACTTTCGAAACCGAAGAATCTTTAAATGCTACTTATGGGCATTGTACCGACGATTTTTATGCACTACTTGATAGTGCCGAAGATATAACTACCGGTAAGCCTTTATTGGACATTGGCGTAGGGAGAATACCGGCTACCAACGCCGACCAAGCTATGGCGATTATCAATAAAATAATTCGTTACAAACAGAATGAAGCATTAGGTGTTTGGCGTCTGAATAATGTGTATATGGGCGACAAAGAAGATTCTGGAGGCAACCATCTGCTAGATGCTGACGAGATGTATCAAACCGTAGAGTCTGCCAGCGATTTGTACAAAGCCCAAAAAGTTTATTTGGACAACATGAATATAATTTCAACCCCCGGCGGGCCTCGTTGTCCTGATGCCAATAAAGTCATCAACGATAATGTATTTAAAGGAGCTTTTTTGTTGAATTACAGTGGGCACGGTAGCATTTACACTTTATCTACCAAAAGGATTATCACACAAGACGATTATAACACTTGGAAGAACCCTTACAAGATGCCTATTATGATTACCGCTACTTGCGATTTTAGTCGTTTTGATAATCCCGCCTTACAATCAGCCGGTGAAAAAATAATGTTGAAAAGTGATGGAGGCGCCATAGCATTGGTCACCACTACGCAAGTAGTATATGCCTCCAGTAATAATCCCTTTAATAAAGCGTACTTAGAAGCCCAGTTTACGAAAAGGGCAGATGGTTGGAATAGTTTTGGAGATGCTTTCCGTATCTCTAAAAATATTGTTGTTGCTAATGGAGATGTGATTAATTCACGCAAATTTGCTTTACTTGGAGACCCCGCATTAATACCCGATTTTCCAAGATACGACGTAGTGACAGATTCTGCAAAATCTTTGTCTTCGACAGGAGTAGCCAGTTCGGCAGACTCCATAAAGTCTTTGGGCAGATATAAAATCTTTGGCTCTATAAGAAATGACGCTGGCGCATTGATGGCTGATTTCAACGGTAAAGCCAACATCACATTTTTTGACAAGGAGCAGAAAGTTTCGGTGCGTACAGACAATAGTGGGTCTTCTAGTAGAACATTTGCACTGCAAAACAATATTATTTACAAAGGCACTGCCACAGTAAGCAACGGGGTGTTTAGTTTCGAATTTATTACACCCAAAGACATCAACTACGAATTTGGTAAAGGAAAAATAAGCTATTACGCCGACAATGGCAGTATAGATGCTGCAGGAGCCGATACCACATTTACAGTCGGTGGTTTTTCTGACGATTTGTTTGCAGATGACGATGCGCCTGTTGTTCGGGCTTTCATGAACGACTCTCTGTTTAAAGATGGAGGATTGACCGGTACGAACTCAGTACTCTATGCCATCATCACCGATAAAAGTGGCATTAATGTTTCGGGCAATTTTATAGGGCACGATTTGACCGCTATTTTAGACGATGTAGCGGAAGCTCCTTATGTACTCAATGATTATTATGAAACCGCTCCCAATACCTACCAAAGGGGTTATGTCAATTTCCCGATTACGGGTTTGAGTAATGGTATGCATACCTTGCGTATCAAGGCTTGGGACGTGTTTAACAATTCGGGAGAAGGTACGGTTCGCTTCGAAGTATTGGATGGTAAAGTAGTTGCTATTAGAAATATCGCTACTTATCCCAATCCATTTCGTGATATTACCCACTTCGTATTTGAGCACAACCATCCTAACGAAGCACTAAAAGCAACAGTTTATATATTTAATACTGCCGGAGCTTTGGTGCGCACAATCGAACAAAATTTTACACCGACGGGTAGCAACAGCTCGGAAATTACTTGGGATGGCACGGGTAATAATGGCGAAAAGTTATTTTCTGGAGTCTATCCTTTCCGTATTCGTATCGCTACCGAAAAAAATATCGAAGACTTGGGATACCAAAAAGTAATATTAATACGTTAATGTATTTAGGTGCTTTTGTAGGTCATTTCCCTTACTTTTGCTCACATTTATATAAAATAGTTTAATCAAATTAGTACAATCATTATGTTTCAACGTATTGCAATTTCAAGTTTAACTTTGTTGGCAGTAGGCATCACTACGGCAAATGAGGCTATCGCTCAGTCAAGCCCATCCACTACATCAAGTGGTCAAAAGATAGCTATTACTACGGCTGTTCCTTTTTTACGCATTTCTCCCGATTCCCGATCCGGTGCAATGGGCGATGTAGGTATTGCTATTTCTGCCGATGCCAATGCTCAATATTGGAATGTAGCCAAGATGCCTTTTGCTAAAAAGAAGTATGGCGTTTCGGTTACTTATACACCTTGGCTTCTAGATTTAGTTCCCGATATTAACCTCGTATATGTTTCGGGTTTTGCCAAATTTGGCAAAGATGGCAACCAAGCCATTAGTGGTTCTTTGCGCTATTTCTCTTTGGGTAATATTGATTATAGAGATATCGGTGGCAATAGTACCGGCACTGGTATGCCTCGCGAGTATGCCTTAGACCTTGGTTACTCTCGTCGTTTGTCCACCTACCTTTCTACAGGTGTATCGCTCCGTTATGTTCATTCTTCCCTAGCCACAGGAGTGGCTAATGTGGGTGACATCAAACCCGGAAGTGCTGTGGCAGGGGATGCAGGTATTTATTATAGTCGCACCAAAGAGATGAATGAAGACAAAGCTACAACTTTGAGTGCAGGTGCTGTATTGAGCAATATAGGAAGTAAAATTTCTTACAGTTCTACCAAACGCGATTTTATCCCTACCAACTTAGGTATTGGTGCTGCCTATACCTACAAAGCTGATGTGTACAACAAAATAACCATCGCTGCGGATATCAATAAGCTTTTGGTGCCTGCTCCAGAGCAAGATACTGCCGGTAAATATTATTATCCCGACAAAGGTGTTGTAGCGGGTGTATTTAGTTCTTTCAGCGATCCTGCAGGTCTTAAAAGATTGACGGCTGCTATTGGTGCAGAATATTGGTATCAAGACCAATTTGCAGTACGTGCAGGTTATTATTACGAAGATAAAGACAACGGTGCTCGTAAATATTTTACTTGTGGTATCGGTGTTCGTTATACCGTATTCAATCTTAATGTTGCCTACCTTGTACCATCAGGTTCGGGTATCAACCGCAATCCATTGAGCAATACAGTTCGTTTCTCGCTTTTGTTTGACTTCGACAGCGGTTCAGATTTCAGCAAATCGAATCCTACGAACTAGTTGTAGTTTCCTATACATCTTTCGAAAAAGGATGGTACACTTGATGTACCATCCTTATTTTTTGGTATAGCTGTGTCAATCAATCATGCAGTCCCTCATTTGCTTTTCGTTGAAAGCCGAAAATGGTATAAGAGTTCGGCTTGTATTGATACTTATAATAGATTTGTGCTTAATTTTAGGCGTCAAAATGAAAATAACTACTCTTTTTACAGCACTTATTTTTTGGTTAAGCATGAGTGCTTGCAAACATTCGCCTACCAATTATGCAGGCGAGTACCCCGATGATGTACGCAACATCATGGACAATAAATGCGCTACCGCAGGCTGCCATAATGAGAAAAGCTACACCAATGCATCGGGGCTGCGATTGGATAGATGGGAGCAATTGTGGAAAGGAGGAAATTCGGGTGCGGTAATGATTCCTTATAATGCAGCCAATAGCTCTTTACTTTACTTTATCAATACAGATACCAACCAAGGACCTGTATTATTGCCCTCTATGCCGCTCAATGCCGCAGCACTTTCTGCTAATGAGTATGCAACAATTAAAAATTGGTTGGCAGCAGGCGCACCCGACAAATCGGGCAATGTACCTTTTGCTGCTCATCCCGCTACTCGCCAAAAAATATACATCACCCAGCAAGGATGCGATTTGATAGCCGTGGTAGATGCCGCCTCCAACCTCATTATGCGCTATATCAATATCGGCAAAGCCCCAACAATAGAAGTAGCCCATTGTGTACGTTTCAGTCCCGATGGCAAATATGCGTATGTCAGTTTCTCGAAAGGGCAATATTTGCAAAAGATAGATGCCGCTACAGATGCCGTAGTGGACAATTTGTTTTTGGGCGTAGGTTCTTGGAATTTATTTCACCTATCGAGCGATGGCAAAAAGATGCTCTTGACTGATTTGGATAATGGTATATTAAAACTGGTCGACTTAGAAAAATGGACGGTATTGCAAACCTTTGAAGATTTTGTGTATCCGCACGGAATAGAAGCAAATGCAGCTTTTGATACCTTTTGGATAACGGCTCAGGATGGCAATACGGTGTACAAATTAAGCGCTTCGGGTACCGTAAAATTAATCAGTATAGATGACAAGGAGCCTCATTTTTTGAGTCAAACTTACGACCCGCACGAAATTATTTTTTCGCCCGACAGAACAAAATATTTTCTTACTTGCCAAGCCTCCAACGAAGTGCGTGTAATGGATGCTCGTACCGATGCGCTGCTCAAAGTAATACCCGTAGGCACCTATCCCCAAGAGTTTGCGATGAGCAAAACAAAGCCATATCTCTTTGTGAGTTGTGAGGAAGAAATAACAGCCGAATTTCCCAATTTTAAAGGCGCAGTGTATGTTATTGACTACAACTCAATGACCTTGGTGAAGCGCATACCAGGACCGTTTTATCAAATACATGGTCTTGCTGTAGATGATGCGCAACAAAAATTGTATGTCGCAAGTAGGAATGCATTGAGTTCGGGACCTGCGCCACACCATACATCACAATGCAACGGACGAAATGGTTACTACAACGTATATGATATCAATACGCTAGAACCTTTTACCAAAAAGCGTTTTGAAAGTACAGTAGATCCTTACTCTGCGGATGTACGTTTCAAATAAACAGCACTTTTAAAATAGCTTTTTTACAGAAAATTTATTTTTAGAATCATTATTTGCACTTTTTTGACTTTACCAAGAAAAAATATTTTGTAACAAAAAGCATTGATTGTGAATTAAATCCATTTTTACACGAGCTTCGTAACTAATAAGTAATCAAAGAATTAACTAAAAATTATTGTTTTATAAAAATTACGCTGTAAGTTTGATGCTGAAGACTTTGATTTTTAATTGAATTGAACCCATATTGTGTTCGAATAAAAAATTTTACCTAAATTTTTTCTTAAAAGAAAATTAACCATTTATGTACCACTTATCTACCCCAACATCAATTCCCTCAAGGCACTCGACGGTATTGGCGCAAACCAAAATACCATCGGCTGCAAGATGGCTGTTTGCATTCTTGCTCCTATTTGCTGCTAGCACTAAAAGCTATGCGCAGACTTCTTTGACCATCGGAACTGGAACTTCGTCGAGTTCGTATTTCCCGATATACACCTGTTACGGATATAACTATTCGCAACAAACTTTTTTGGCATCTGAGATTGTTGCTGCGGGTGCTACTTCGGGTGTGCCAGGTTATATCAGTTCGGTTAGTTTTTACCTCAATACGGTTCTCGCATCCAGCTTCGCAGCTAAGTGCAAGGATTGGGTGGTGTATATGGGTAATACTTCCAAATCTACTTTTTCGAGCTCTTCAGATTGGATAGGGCTTTCGAGTCTTACCAAAGTGTATGATGGAACGGTTACCCCTTCGGGAACGGGTTGGTTCAAAATTACTTTCCCCACAGCATTTTACTGGGATGGTACTAGTAATATAGTAGTGGCTATTGACGAAAATACAGCTGATTATTACTGTACCGCCTCATGGAGAGGTACATCTCGTACTGGTACACGCGGTTTGTTGTATTATAGCGATGCTACCAACCCCAACCCATCTTCTCCTCCAACAGCAAACTATTCAAGTGGTCTAACATCTAACATACAAGTAGATTATACCCCTGCGGTTCCTTGTAGTGGTACCACTGTGGGTGGAGCAGCAGTAGCTTCTGCTACTTCATTATGCCCCGGCAAAACCGTTACTTTATCCACCACGGGTTCTACTGTAGGTACGGGTATGACCTGGCAATGGGATTCTGCTTCTTCTGCTACTGGGCCTTTTTATGCCATACCCGGTGCTACCAGTACTACTTATACTACTACTCCTCCTTCGGGCACTACTACTTATTATCAACGTAAGACAACTTGTACTGCTACCGGCTCTTCTGACTCCTCTACGCGTGTTGCAGTTTCGGTGAGTACGTCAGTAACGGTTCCTTATTCCGAAACTTTCGAATCTTTGCCCGTAGGTACCAATGCAACTTGTGCCGCAGTAACTGGAACATGGGCTGGTGCTTGGGCATCATACTATGGTTATAACTGGACTTTGATGGGTAGCGTTACTTCTGGATATTCTGGTTCTAATCATACGCCCGGTGGAAGTAAATATATTGTAGCAGGATCTTATATCGGTACCTATGGCGGCTATACGGCTGAATATTGGTTCACACCCGGTATTACTTTGACATCTGGTAAAACTTACCGTTTCTCTTATTGGTATCGTGTGGGTGATTATATGGCTACTTATTATCCAGCAGGTTGTGTTTTTGGAATGTACTATAATACGGCACAAACAAAAGCATCAGGTCTTGTAGCTATAAAACCAGATTTGGCTGCTTATGCCAGTGCTACTTATGCGCAAAATACAGGAGATTTTTCTGTGCCAACAACGGGTAGCTATTATCTTGCTGTAAAAGTGGATAATAAAGGATATGGTTACTATGGTGGTGGTGTGATTGATGATATTGGTTTGATAGAATTGCCTGCATGTAGTACGGCTACAGCCGCTACATTTGGTTCGGGTGGTAAAGTTTCTGCCAGTCCTGCCGTAATTTGTGGTGTGCCGGGAACTACTACTTTGTCAGTATCTAGTACACCTCCCTTCTCGGGTTTAGGCTTCTCTTGGGAAGTAGCTTCGGGTTCTCCTACAAGTTTTGACACAATTTCAGGTGCTAAAACAGCATCTTATGCTTATGCTATCGCAACGGGTGGCAACTACTATTTCCGTTGCAAAGTAACTTGTAGTGCTACGGGTTTGAGTGCATATTCTGATACTATTTTGGTGAGAACAACGCCTATCACTCCTCCTTATGTAGAAGATTTTGAAACAGGTGTTGCAGGTGTTAATATGCCTTGTGCTTCTTATACCTATTCATGGTCTTCGGGTTCGTATTGGTATCTTCAAGCGGCTCCTTATGCGTCTTATGCTCCGGGTATCACCAATCATACTACTGGTGGTTCTAAATATTTGCATGCAGGTTACGCCTTGGGATATGGTAGTGGTGCCGACGAATACTGGTTTACACCCGGCTTGGCATTGACTGCTGCAAAAGCCTACAATGTGAGCTTCTGGTTCAGTAATAGTGCTTATGATACATATTATGCCAGTTATGGTACAGATTTGGGTGTGCGTGCAGGTACAGCACAATCTAAAGCAGCGATGACAATCGTTGCTGGTGCAGATACTACTGTATTTATCAACGCTTCTATGACACCATCATACAACAAATTATCTCGAAGCTTTATTGCTTCTACCACTGGTACCTATTATGTAGGTATCCGCGTGAAGCATTCTTACTATAACTATTATGGTATGGCTATTGATGATATTGGTATCAGCCAATTGCCTCCATGTAATGCCAGGCCAAGCGCCGGTACTACGATTGCCAATCCAAGTTTGCTCTGCTCTTCTACCTCTGTATCTACTATCTCATTAGTAGGTACTAGTGCTGCATCAGACCTTACTTTCAAATGGTTATATTCTACTACAGGACTTCCTGGAAGTTACGATACTATTCCTGGGGCTAATCTACCTGCTTATACTACAACTACGCCTGCAGCCAAAATGTATTACCGTTGCGTGGTTACTTGTCCATTGGTGTCAGGACTTAATTTTGATACTTCTGCACCGGTATATCTAGGTACTACCCCAATCTCATTGCCTTACACCGAAACTTTCGAATCCGGAACTTCGGGTGTGAATTTGCCTTGCGCAGGTTATACCGGTACATGGGGTTCTGTAGGTACATATTGGAACTTGCTAGATGCCTCTTTCAGTGCTTCTTATCCTGCAATTGCAAACCATACACCGGGTGGTAGAAAATTCCTTTCTGCTGGTTATTATCTTGGTTCTTATGGTTCGGGTGCTACCCAATATTGGTTCACTCCGGGCTTGTCATTGTTTGCCAATAAAGCTTATCAAGTATCTTATTGGTTCAATGGTTCGGGTTATTCTGGTGGTAACACCTTATTGGGTGTATCTGCGGGTACAGCCCAAACTGCTGCTGCTATGACAATTTCAGGCGATGCCGATACTACAGTAAATACCACTACTTATACTCAATTGGTGCGCAAGTTCATTGCACCTACTACCAATACTTATTATGTAGGTATTAAAGTAAACAACTTGGTGTACAGTTATCCGGGTGTTGCTATTGATGATATCGGTATCATTCAATTGCCACCATGTAATTCCAAACCAACTGCAGGTACTGCTAGTGCTACACCTACTCTATTGTGTACTTCTACCTCCACAGCAAGATTATCTTTAGTGGGTGCTAGCTATGCCTCAGACCTTACCTTCCAATGGCAATATTCATTGACGGGTGCTGCGGGTTCTTGGTTGAATGCACCGGGTGCTTCTACTTCGCCTTCTTATACTACACCTACACCCGCAGCGGCTAAATACTGGCGTTGTTATGTAGCTTGTACTGCTATTAGCGCGCCTAATACAGATACTTCTGCACCGGTATATGTAGGTACTACACCGATTACCCCTCCTTACACTGAAACTTTTGAATCAGGAACAATTGGTGTGAATTTGCCTTGTGCAAGTTATACCTACACATGGGGTTCTGCGGGTACTTATTGGTACTTAGCAGGTTCTGCATTCGGATCTTCATATCCTGCGCTTATCAATCACACACTGGGCGGTAGCAAATACCTACATGCTGGTTATTATATTGGTTCTTATGGCTCAGGTGCCGCACAATATTGGTTCTCTCCTGCTATCGCTTTGACAGCGGGTAAAACCTATGAAGGTTCTTATTGGTACAATGGTAGTGGATATGCTGGTGGTGCTACTACTTTAGGTTTGTATTACGGTACTGCCCAAACAGCAGCCGCTATGACTACTGCTTTATTAGCCGATAAAGTGGGTGAAAATACCACTATCTACAAACAACTTACGGGTCGTTTCATAGCACCAACAACAGGCACCTATTATTTGGGTGTGAAAGTAAACAGTACTGTTTATTCTTACCCTGGCGTGGCTATTGATGACATCGGTTTGATACAGTTGCCTCCTTGTTCTGGTATTCCTACCGCAGGTGCAATATCTTCCGCACCAACTATGTTGTGTAGCCCAGGTACTGTTGCTTTGACTATGGATTTATCTGGTGTGAGTAAAGTGGCAGGATTGTCTTACCGATGGTACGATTCCAGTGCTACCAGTGGTACTTGGTTACCCAGAAGTGGAGTCTTGACTGCTCCTAGCTTTACTACTCCTACCGTTAGTGTTACCACTTGGTACAGATGCGTAGTGAAATGTATTGCAACAGGCGATTCTGTAGTTTCTATGACTTTGCAAATAAATGTTGGAGCGATTATCCCTCCATATATCGAAACATTTGAATCAGCTAGCCCTGGTGTTAACGTTCCTTGTGCGAGCTATTCTTATTCATTCGGAACCTACTACTATTGGAATACAATGAACGCACCATTGTCTTACGGTCCGACACCATTGGATAACCACACTGTAGGTGGTTCTAAATACCTCATTGCTGGTTACTACATCGGTTACCCTGCTTACAGTGGTTTTACAGAAGATTTTTGGTTGAGCCCTGCGATTACATTGACTGCTGGTAAGCGTTATCAAATCAACTATTGGTATCAAACAGATGGTTACTCGGGTGCCAACTACAAATGCGCTGTTTATATGGGTACTACTCAATCTAAAGCGGGTATGACTACCTTGTTGGGTACTATTTTGAACCCTACCAACACAGCTTACAACGAATACAAATACCAATTTATAGCTTCTGCCTCTGGTAATTTTTACTTCGGTCTCATGAAAGGTGCTGCAGGCTATGGTTATGGTATTGCATTCGATGATATCGGTGTGCGTGAAGTACCTCCTTGCTCTGCTCCTGTAGTGGCAGGTTCTATCTTTGCTGATCCTTTGCGTGTATGTGCTGTAGGCGGAACTACTAATTTGGATGTAATGGGTGGCACATTGGCTACTGGCTTAAACTACAGATGGTTGTCTGCTACTTCCGCAGCTGGTCCTTATACCGCTACTACGGGTATTACATTGCCTTACACTACAGATCCTCTAGTTGTGAATACATGGTTCAAACTAGTGGTGACTTGTGCGGCTACTGGTGCTACTGATACTTCAGCAGCATACAAAGTAAACGTGGGTGGTCAGGATCTTCCTTATATCGAAGACTTCGAAACTACTTCTCCAGGTCAAAAACCATTGTGTAGCGATGCTA
This sequence comes from Phycisphaerales bacterium, assembly GCA_030054025.1. Classification (GTDB taxonomy): domain Bacteria; phylum Bacteroidota; class Bacteroidia; order Chitinophagales; family Chitinophagaceae; genus Rurimicrobium. The sequence continues at coordinate 20,597 of JASGCQ010000001.1, forward strand.
CTGCATGGGGTATGTATTATTATGATGGATGGAATGTATATTTAGGTACTTATACTGGTTCTTATGGTAACCATACACCAGGTGGTAATAAACACTTGATTGCAGGTTATTATTTGGGTTATTCTACTTATACGCCAACATATACTACTCTTACGGATAATAACTATTGGTTTACTCCTGGCTTGAATATGCGTGGTGGATACAAATACAAATTGAACTTCTGGTATATCGGTGCTGCTCCGGGTTATGTAACAAACCGTATGGGTGTATTCTACGGTAAAGCACAAACTCCAAGCGCTATGACCAGAACGATTGCACCATTTGTATCTCGCTCGAACACCGTTTATGTAAACTTGGATACTACCTTTATCATACCATCAACTGGTGTGTACTACGTTGGATTCAAAAAATCAAATGGTACAGTATTGGGTTCTTCAAGCGGATTAGGTGCTTATGGCGTTGCTTTTGATGATATTAACTTGAACTACGCTCCTTGCGACGGTATGCCAAATGCAGGTAACATCTTAAGTTCATCACCATCCGGTACAGCTAAGTGCAAAAACACAATGATTACATTGACAGACACTGGTGCGACAATTGCTTTGGTGCCTGGTATCAAATTCCAATGGCAACGTAACCTTATTTCTTTCCCACCAACAACAGCTTGGAGCAACGTAGTCGGTGCTACTGATACGGTATTGACTTCGGACAGCTTGGTAGGTTATGAGTATCGTTTAGCAGTTACTTGTAACAATACAGGCGATGTTGCGTACTCTCCTAGCTTCCAAATTCCTGCTTTGACTCCGCATCCTGCTGTTACCATTAATCCGTCAATCACTCCAATCAATTACTGCTTGGGCGATTCGGTTAAATTCACCGCAACTAGCTTCTCAGGTGCTACTTACGATTGGATGTTGGATAGTGCAGTAGTATTTGGATGGAAATTCAATGACTTGGGAGCTACTAACCCTGGTGTTTATATGGTAAAAGTAACGTCACCATTATCGCTATGTCCTACATGGAGTAACAAGGTAACACTTGTAGCTAATGACCCTGGTTATAAAGTAACCATCGCTACACCTACAGATAGTATTATCTGTACTGGTTCGTCAATGTTATTGACAGCAACTGCAAGTAAAAGTGGTGTAAGTTACCAATGGAGAAAAAATAATATTATGATTCCTGGTGCTACAACTGCTAGTTACAATGTTACATCGGGTGGCGCATATAGTGTTACAGCCTTTGATGGTATATCTACTTGCGCAGCTATCTCTCGCAGTATCAATATCACAGTCCAACCCAATCCTCCGGCAGTGATTACTGTACCTGGTGGCACTACTACTGCCTGCGAAAACGAAGGTGTACTCTTGAATGCAAACACAGGTGGCTATAGCTATCAGTGGGAGCGTGGTGGAAGCACTATCGTAGGATGGACAGACAGCAGCATATTGGTTAAAACTTCAGGTGTTTATACAGTGAAAGTTCGTAGCAAATATGGTTGTGTAAGCGTATCGGCTGCTAAAACAGTAAATATCTTACCTGCTCCAACCCCAACGATTACAAGATCAGGATCTGGTTATAGTATTATCTTGAGCACTACAACATTTGCCAGCTACCAATGGAGTCGCAATGGTGTAGATATCTCTGGTGCTACAGGATCTTCTTATGGACCATTGACCAAAGAAGGTATCTACCGAGTGCGCGTAACCAATGCGAACGATTGCATAGGTGAAACTATGATTGAAATCATGGATGAAGATGGCGTCTTGGCAATAGGTTCAGTAGCTACCCTGTCAGACAATATCAAAATTTATCCAAACCCAACTCTGTCTAAAGTGTTTATCCAAAGCCCTGTAAGTGTACTTGTAAAAGTAACCGACTTAGCAGGTAAAGTGGTGATAGAACCTCAAGAGACTAAAGAAGTTGATTTGAGTAAATATGCGGATGGCGTTTACTTGTTCATGATTAGCGATAAAGATGGTAACGAGTTGATCAAACAACAACGTGTTACTAAAACATCGAACAAGTAATTGATAAATTAAGCAACAAACTGTAGCGACCCCAAGCGACAGTTCTAGTGATAAAAAAGAGTGGTGGCAGGCTATGCTACCACTCTTTTTTATGTTTGAAAAAAAGCAGTCCGGATGTTTCTTTTTTTCAAAAATTAACTTTACCTTGCAAGGTATATTGCCATTATAGACAATTTTGAATTTCAATTTCGATAAATATTGCTACCTATGAAAAAAATATTTACCTCAACCCTACTATTGACGCTGTTCTTAACCGCTAAGCTGAGTCATGCAGTTGGACCATTATCAGGTGCTTATACCATTCCAGCACCCGGTTGGATTACCTTGGCGCAGATTATTGATTCGCTCAATTACTACGGTGTAAATGGTCCTGTAACCATTACGATGAAACAAAATGAGATTGCTCCTAGCGGAGGATATGTATTGGGTAGCGATACCTTGAATAATTCGCTTACTAAATCTGCTTCTGCAGCACGTTCTATTACCATTACTGGTTTTGGTGCTGGCGGAAGAACGCTTTATGCAAATGTGGGTACGGGTAGTACAGATGCAATATTTACCTTTAAAGGAGTAGATTTTGTTACGGTGGATAAGCTGCATCTTAAAGATACTGCTACCAATACCACAGCTACTACCATGATGGAACGCGGTTATTCTGTTGTAAAATTTACCGCCGATCAAGGCTGTAATACTATTTCGATTATCAATTGCAACATCACCATGAACAATACCAATACTACTGCTGCATCAGGCATTTCGCCTTTGGGTGCAACGGGTATTTATGTGGGTAATTGTTTGATAGGTTCTACTACTGCAACTGCTGCTCCTGTATTTGCTGCCGGTGCGCACAACGGTATCTTTATTTTCCAAAATTATATTACCAACACCAATCAAGGCGTTTATGTATTCGGTAATCAATTGAATACCGATGGTACCGCATACAACGATCAAGGTGCCACCATACAAAGCAATACCATCACCAATTTTACTGATTATGGTGTTTTCTTATCCAATTTCAATGGCGATTTGGTAAAAGGAAATACGATTAATAACCTGACCGATGGCGGTGCAGCCCCAACTGTAAAAAATATTTTCGGCATACGCTATGCCAATACCTCCTCTTTTGTTTCCAACACTAGCTGGACGGCCGCAAACAATAATATTAAGCTAACGATTGGCTCTACCGATACCTATATGGCTACTGGTATCAGTACTCAACTGAATGGTACAGGTACTACCGATATCAATAACGATACAGTAGAATTAGTATCTACCGGTGCCAGTGCCCAGTTGAATGGTATCTTTTGCCAGAATAATGGAGGTACAGAAACAATTACCAACAATTTGCTCCGCAACTTCACCACACAAACTACCAATACTCAGGCAGTAATTGGTGCGTTTTTAGGTGGATATTCCACCTACCCTACTCTGGGGCTATTCAACCCCTCTTATTATCCTGCAACCGTAAACTTTAGTGGGAATACCATTACTGGCTTTAACGTGGCAAGTGGTAGGGTTATTCCTATCAATTCTAACCATCGGGTCACGGCAATATTGGATGATAATTTTTCTACCAGCCCTTGCACCGTGTCTAACAATACCATTTCAAATATCAACATCATTAATGGTTCACACCGTTTCGTGGGTTATGGTGCTATTGGGAATGCTGCCGCCTCTGTACCTATTTTGCACACTACCACATTGTCGGGCAATACTTTTTCTAATATCCAAACATTATCGGCCACAGACTCTACGTCTATTGCAATTATTGCTCCTGCAGGTACCTATCCTAATGGACATACGCTGAATCTTACCAACAATAAAATAAAAAATATTACCTCAAAATTTGGTTCATTGATGGGTATCAGTTTAGATTTTGGTTTGCAAGCCAATTTGGATAAAGATACCTTGACCGATTTTACGACTAATTCTTATACCTTTTTGATTGGGATTTCGAGTGGTGTTGGTAGTGGGTCTTACGCAATGAAAAATATTTCTATATCCAATTGTTTGTTGAAAAACTTCAAAGGTGGCGGAAGTAGTTTGGCCAACTCACAAGTTACTGGAATTTATTGTCAGGCTGCGAGTGTGGTATCTGTAAGTTCATTATTAGTGTCTAATAATTTGTTACAAAACATTACCAATACTGATACTTTAGGTACTGCCTTTGGTATTAATTTGCCCAACGGTACACCTACTACTATTTTTAGCAATAACATAATTTCGGATATTTCGGCAGCATTAGATACTACACGGGCGTGCTCTTCATTCGGTATTAACCTAAATGCGAATGGTAACAATAGTGTGTTGTACAATACAGTCAATATGATTAGTGCAACTACTCCAGGCAATGGGTATGGTTCTACTGCCTTGGGGTTTAATGCAGCTGGTATCAATGCTATACACAATAACATTCTTCGTGCCAATGTGGTGGCGGGTACAACAAACAACGTAGCTGCTATTCGCGGATCGGCAGGCTCAGCTTCGGCTGCACCATCTGTTGCTGGGTTTACGGCAAGTAGCAATATTTATTTCGCCCCTACGGGTCCCAACAACTATTTATATGTAGAAGGTACTACTGCTTCAACATTAGTCAATGGCTATGCTGTGAGTGGATTGACACCGAATCCAACGAAAAACATTGTAAATGATACCTTCTTCAATAGTTTTTGCAATAGTAGCAGCTATCATAGATTTATGCAAACGTCAATAGCCTCTCGTGAGCAAAAAACATTTACTGAAAATAATATTAGCGGAACAGGTGGCGTATTTTCACCCTCAGGTATGAGCTATGCCGAATCAAATGCTACAGACGTTGCTGTGACTACCGATTTCATTTCGGCTTCGCGCCCAGCGGGTAATTCTGATATTGGAGCTTTAGAATTTGGTGGAACAATGATACCCACTATGAACATTACGATAACATCGAGTACTGGATTGGATACGGCATGCACTTTTAAATTGCCAGTATTAACTGCCACAATACCAACCTCCTTTAACAGAGTATCTTTCCAATGGTTCAAGGATACAGCTAAAGTAGTAGGCGCTACTACCAAAACACTTGCAGTAGGTTCTACAACCGCCAATTATATTTTCAAAGTTTACGATTCGCTTACTGGTTGCACTTATTCATCTAATCCGTTTAGAATGAACATTGTACCTCCTCCTCCAGCATTTATTACCTACTATGATTCTTTGATATTCTGCGAAGGAAGTGCTGTGGTGTTGCATGCAAATGTAGGTTCTAGCTATACCTATCAGTGGTGGCTCAATAGCTCTATTTTGCCTGGCGAAATAAGGGATTATTACGTGGCTTCAAAATCAGGCGATTATACAGTGGCTGTCAATACTCCTTTAGGATGTGAAACTTATTCTACAGCCATTCGCATTAAAGTGTATCCACTACCAACACCAGTAATAATATACGGTGGAGGCAGATGGTTAACTACATCTCAAAAATTCTATTTGTATCAGTGGTATCTCAACGGAGTTAAAATAGATTCTTTCGCAACTGCAAGATCTTATTACACCTTTACCGATGGTGCTTACACTGTAGAGGTTACAGACAGTAATGGATGTACCTCAAAATCGGATGTGTACCTATATAGCTTGGGTATTAACGACCCGTCTATTGCCGCTTCGATTAAGTTGTACCCTAACCCTACGACCGACGTATTGCACATAGAAAGTCCTATCGCCCTTATGATTCGATTGACTGACCTTGTAGGTCGTACATTGTTAGAGCATGCCAATACCAACAGCATAGATATGAGTAATTTGGCGGAAGGGGTCTATTTGTTGAATATGATAGATAAGGAAGGCAACCTAATCAAGGTGGAAAAAATAATGAAGACTAAGTAAAAATGTTGATATACAATGCAATAAAGCCGCAACTCAGTAGTTGCGGCTTTATTTTTGGACGGACAGTTAAAAAATTATCTCAGAAATTATATTCTTTCAAAATACTTTCCTACCTTTGCCGTCCCAAAAGCGTGTTCGGCTATTCTTTTATTTGAATTGAATATCCGCAGTTGCTGCCGAATAGCGAGGGATATTTTTTAACCACATAATTTTTTTATGGCAACAAACAACCTACAGAGCTATGAGCTGATGGTTATCTTCACTCCGGTGTTAGCTGAAGATGATTTTAAGGCTGCTCAAAAGAAGTTTTCGGACTTGATTAAAGAAAATGGTGGCGTGATGACGCACCAAAATCCTTGGGGCTTGCGCTCACTTGCTTATCCAATTCAGAAAAAAACCACAGGTCTTTACTGGGTTATCGAATTTGAAGCACCCACAGAAATGATTGCAAAACTTGAACTCCAAATGAACCGCGACGAAAACGTAATGCGTCACATGGTGAACAAATTAGACAAACACGCCGTGGCTTACAACCTCAAAAAACGCAACAAAATTACTGCTGAGGCTGTAGCACCTTAATTCATTTCTCATAAAACTATTTTTACAAAATGGCTAAGCAAAACGATATTAAATATCTTACTTCTACACGAGTAGAAAAGCGTGCAAAAAAATATTGCCGTTTCAAGAAACTCGGTATCAAATATGTAGATTATAAAGACGCAGAGTTCTTGAAAAAATTCGTGAACGATCAAGGTAAAATGTTACCACGTCGTATCACTGGCAACTCGCTCAAATTTCAGCGCAAAGTAGCGCATGCCGTTAAAAAGGCTCGCCAAATGGCGTTATTGCCTTATGTTACTGACCTTTTAAAATAAGAAATTGTAATGCAAATCATACTTATAAAAGACGTAGATAATTTAGGCGGTGCTAACGAGTTAGTAGATGTACGCCCAGGATACGCACGCAACTTTTTGATACCACAAAAGTTTGCGATTGAAGCGAGCAGCAGCAACCTAAAAGTGTTGGATGAGCGTCGCAAACAAATTCAAAAGAAAGAAGCTAAACTTTTGGCTGAAATAGCAAAAGTAACTGAAGCCCTAAAAGCATCTCCTGTAAAACTGGGTGCTAAGATTGGTGTAAGTGGCAAAATATTCGGTTCCGTAACCGCTATTCAATTGGCTCGCGCTATCCGCGAACAGAAGGGTTATGAAATCGATCGTCGCCGTATCAGCATCATAGATGATGTGAAAGCAGCGGGAACTTACAAAGCTCAGATTGATTTTGGTAAAGACAATTTACTTGAGTTGGAATTTGAAGTTGTAGGCGAATAGTATATAATTTTATGATTTAATTTGAGCCCTTTTGTCAATCAAAAGGGCTCTTTTTTGTACAATGCTTATGTTTCATACTAAGAATTAGTATTTTTGGGAGGGTCTTAATTATTTCTAGTCGAATAAAATGAGTAATCGTAATCATACCAGCGTCTTGATTTTATTTTTAGTGTTTTTGTTGCAAGCGCATCAGCTTTTAGCACAAGGGCTAAAGGTAGATGCAGCCGCACCAGTTAAAAATTTAAAGTTACTCCGAGAGGAGGATGACGGCAAAGGTCATATTATCAGAACAGTACAATATTCTAAAGGGAATATTAGGCTGACGGAAACTATCGTAATAGCAAAACAAGTACCCATAAATTTCCGATTGACCATCAATCCCGATACCGTGGTTAAAAATCTTTTGGAAATCGTTGTGAGTAAATCACATTACCGTGTAGCCCTGTATTATCGTAAGCAACTCATTCGCACCTATAAGGCTGTATTCGGACCTAATCCGCACTTTAATAAATTGATGGAGGGCGACCGAAATACACCCGAAGGACGGTTCACAATTATCAATAAAAACCCATCTTCTAAGTACCATAAATTTATGTTATTGAATTATCCGAACGATTCTGCTCAAATTCGTTTTAAACAATTGAAAGCTATGGGCAAGATACCCACTACTGCCAAAATAGGAGGAGATGTAGGGATACATGGCATTTGGAAAGGCGGCGATGATATGATAGAAATGGGTGTAGGATGGACGGACGGTTGTATTGCACTAAAAAATAAAGATGTAGAAGAATTGTTTTCTTTTGTGGGAGTGGGTACTCAAGTGTTGATTAAAAAATAGCAAAAAGCGCATTTTGACAAAAATGGAGCTACAAAATATTCTTATGGAAGAGACCAAAAGACAAAAGCAGGTAGGAAAATTGATACAAGCAGAGTTGAGTGATATATTTCAACGCAGCGGACTGAATATAGTACAGGGGGGGATGTTGTCTGTATCCAAAGTGAGCATGACACCAGACCTTATCGAAGCTAGGGTTTACTTATCCTTATTTCAAATACCCGATGCCCAACAAGTGTTGGCAGATGTCAAAGAACGCAATTGGGAATATCGCAAAATGCTTGGAGAGCGTGTCCGCAATCAATTGCGTCGTGTACCTTATCTCGAATTTTTTATTGATGATACCCTCGACTATGTGTTTAAAATGGAAGAGGTCTTCAAAAAATTAAACGAAGAAAAGGAGCTAAAAGACTAAGCAAGTATTCTTGATGAACAATTACTTGGTTGGAAGATTAGCCTTGCGTTACTTACGCGGAAAAGGCACGGCAAACGCAGTGCCTATTTTGTCGCGCATCAGCATGGTAGCCATAGCAGTCAGTAGCTGTGCCATGATAATCTTATTCTCGGTTTTTAACGGTTTTGAAGGCCTGGTAGATGGGTTGTATAAAGCATTTTACCCCGATATAAAAATTACGGCAACCAAGGGAAAGTTTTTTGTTCCTGAGAAGCAGCTTTTGCAAAAAATCACTCAATTGGATGCTCTAGAACAACATACAATGGTGCTGGAAGATAATGTACTGATTAATACCGAAGAGGGGGATTATTTGCCTGTGAGCATTAAGGGAGTGGACAAAAACTATTTTGATATTAATGATGTAGCACCTTACATCACAAAAGGTAATGGTAGCCTTATAGATGCACCTATACCTACTTTGATTATTGGGCAGCATATAGCCGCCAACCTAGGCGTGGATGTAGATAATGTCTTTGCCCGCATTATGGTCTTTTATCCTAATACTAAAGTAGATGTTGGAAATGTCTCGCCTACAGATGCTTTTCAATCAATGATTTTTAAACCGGATGGCGTTTTCATGGTGCAGGAAGAGTTTAACAGCAAATATATCCTAGCTCCGATAGGTAAGGTGCAAGAATTGCTGGGGCAAGCAAAGGCAATATCTTCAATTGATTTAAAGCTAAAGCCCAATTATTCTTTAGAAAAAGCAAAAAAAGAATTACAACAAAATTTAGGCACCGCCTACACCGTAAATACACGGTACGAGCAAAACAAAGCGGTGTATATGGTCATGCACTCAGAAAAATGGGCCGGTTATGCCATATTGCTCTTTGTATTGCTCATTGCTTCATTCAATATGGTGAGTGCGCTTTCGTTGCTTGTATTGGAGAAGCAAAAAGACATGGGTACACTCCGTACGATGGGCATTTTGCCTTCTCAATTGAGTAAGGTCATATTGCTCGAAGGGGTACTCTGGTCGCTTGTAGGAGGCTCTGCGGGCCTACTTTTGGGTCTTTTACTTTGCTGGGCACAAACCCAATTTAAACTTATAAAAATTCAAGGAGCTTTTATTATAGACGCTTATCCTGTTGCAGTACAATGGACAGACGTAATAGTCGTATTGATGACAATTTCAGTTGTTGGTTTTGTGGCGGCTATCTATCCAGCGAGGAGAGTGGCAAGTCAAAAACTCAACGAAATAATGGGGGGTAAATAGCTTTTGTTTTTTCACTACTAAGCCCTTACTTTTGCAATCCTAATCCTCAAGCGGCGATGGCGAAACTGGTAGACGCACTACCTTGAGGTGGTAGCGCCTATAACTGGGCGTGGGAGTTCGAATCTCCTTTGCCGCACCGAAGGGGACAGAGAGGAATCACCCTCATTCTGTCCCTTTTTATTTTCCCTTGTATTGCTTGATAGGCTTGCAATTAGCGCAAAAACTGAATTTATTTTTGTGGTTCGAAATGACCTTTTTTCACGATTATAGATAATACCTTCGGGAAAAATCATTTTTTGCAACTTTTCTTTTTGTTCAATATCACTGCAACTCTATTCAGTAGCTAGATCTTGTGGGAAAGGTCAATCGCTTTTTCAATACTTTTTAAAGGGACCGAAATAGCAATTCCCAATAGGAACATAGAGGAACAAATAGTTCGATCCGATACTAGAATTTTTAAAGCGGTATTTCCGAACACCACCAACTCATTATGCTACCTCGTTTGGGTGCACTGCAATACACTTAATGGATGAAGCGGCATTTATAACAGCTACTCGTTTTAGCAGACAAAAAATGTTTACAGTAAGTAGCGACAGGATTGACTTTAAACAAACAAATACCCATAGGCACACAATCATAGAATTAGTAGGCAAAGTAGCATATATCGGCAATACAAGCTTAAAAGTACGAGTTGGTATTTTTGTGGAACAAATGTATGCGGAGGATAGGCAGAAAGCTGTAAGTGGGGTGTTTAGATTTGTAGCTACTGATGACAGTAAAAGACCTACAAAAATCAACTGAAGCAAGAAATTGGTTAATGACTTTGAGCGATTGTAAATCGTGCAAGAGTAATCTTAATCCCAAATATTCTTTTTGTTTTAAAAACTAATGACCCTTGAAAAGATGCACTCAGGGAAAACAGCTTTTGGAGCAATCAACACAAATGTAGCTATGATTTGTTTAACCCATATAAAGGTCTAACCCGTCTGTTAATGAGCAATTTATTAAAAAGATAGCGAATGTTTTTGAAAAACTAATTCGACCGAATTAGGCTAAGGGGCTTAATCAAGCCGAGCGCATACCTTTCGTAAAAAAAGCGTTATTTTTATAAAAAAATTAAAAATAAATTTGGTAGAAACAAAATAGCCCTTACCTTTGCAGTCCGAAATTTTTGACGGATAAAGCTATTTGAATTTATGTCTCAACGCATCAGAATCAAACTGAAATCATACGACCATAACCTTGTTGATAAATCAGCAGATAAAATCGTAAAAACAGTGCGCAATACAGGAGCAGTCGTTACAGGTCCTATTCCATTGCCTACTGAGAAAAAAATATTTACCGTGTTGCGTTCGCCCCACGTTAACAAAAAATCGCGTGAGCAATTCCAATTGTGTACACACAAGCGTTTGTTAGATATTTATACATCTTCATCGCGTACTGTTGATGCTCTTTCGAAATTAGACCTACCAAGCGGTGTAGAAGTAGAGATAAAAGCATAACACACAAATAGAAAAAATATTTATTGCTTTGGCAATGAATTTAGTGTAGTAAAAAAGAATAAAAAGTTCTTTAGTTTTTTGAAAAAAACACCAATCCCGATCCACACAATGCAACAATCGGGCGCTTGGTTCAAAATATAAGAAAATGAAAGGTATTATAGGTAAAAAAATCGGTATGACTAGCATATTCGAGCCGAATGGTAAGCAAACAGCTTGTACCATCATCGAAGCTGGTCCTTGTGTGGTAACGCAAATTAAGACCGTTGATTCTGACGGATATGATGCGCTACAGATTGCTTTTGGCGAAGCAAAAGAAAAGAATACGTCAAAAGCTCAAATCAGTCACTTCACTAAGGCAAACACTACGCCTAAGTCTGTAGTCAAAGAACTTCGTAATTGTTCCATCTCAAAACAACTCGGTGAGTCTATTACATGCGATATTTTCGCTGAAGGCGAAAAAGTAAGCGTAATAGGTACTACCAAAGGTAAAGGTTTTCAGGGCGTTGTAAAACGTCACGGATTTAGTGGCGTCGGTGAGGCAACTCATGGTCAGCACGATCGTCAGCGCGCACCAGGTTCGGTGGGTGGCTCGTCTTATCCAAGCCGTGTGTTTAAAGGTATGCGTATGGCAGGCCGTATGGGTGGCGACAGTGTAAAAGTAAAAGCGCTACGCGTAGTAAAAATATTTCCAGAACAGAACTACATTTTGATCAGCGGTTCAGTACCCGGTCACAACGGTTCTATCGTTTTAATCCAGAATTAATCAAGAGCCATGCAACTCGACGTATTAAATAGTAAAGGTGAAGTAACAGGCCGTAAGGTTGAACTTCCAGAAGACATCTTCAATATTGAGCCTAACGATCACGTAATTTACTTGGCAGTTAAACAATATCGTGCAGCACAACGCCTAGGTTTACACAGCACCAAAACACGTGCTGAAGTAAAAGGTTCTAGTAAAAAATTACACAAACAAAAAGGAACAGGTGGAGCTCGTAAGGGTAATATCCGTAACCCATTGTATAAAGGTGGTGGTACGATTAACGGGCCTAAACCACATGCTTATGGTTTCAAATTGAATCGTAAAGTGAAAGATTTGGCTAAAATCTCTGCATTGTCTCACAAAGCACGTGCTAACCAAATCGTTGTTGTAGAAGATTTCAATATCGAAGCACCAAAAACAAAAGCATTTACATCTGTATTAAGCAGTGTATCTAACAATGCGCGCAAAACATTATTAGTATTACCAGAATACAATTCCAATGTTTATTTGAGTGCTCGTAACATCGCCAGCAACAAAACCGTTGTGTTGAGCGATATGAACACTTACGATTTGGTAAATGCTTCTGTAATCATCTTTACCGAAAGCACAGCTAAATTTTTTAGTGAAGATGCGATTGAAGTAGTTGAAGCATAGAATTTAAAAGAAATAATTTTTCGAAACTCGAAAATAAAAAGCAATATGAAACCTGCTGACGTATTAATTAAGCCAGTACTTACAGAAAAAGCAAACGCCCAAATGGAAAACAGCAGACGTTATACATTTATGGTGGACAGAAAAGCGAACAAACTGGAAGTAAAAACTGCGGTCGAAGGCTTTTACAATGTAAAAGTAATTGATGTAAACACCTCTGTAGTACCTGGTAAGCAAAAGAATCGTATGACTAAAACCGGTATTCTTCAAGGAATGAAATCGGCATACAAAAAAGCGACAGTGACTGTTGCAGAAGGCGATTCGATTGATTTTTTTTCAATGTAATAAATAGACGTAAAGAAGTTTTTGAACACAAAAGCGACTGAACAACTTAATAAAAAATAAAATGGCATTACGTAAATACAAACCGGTTACAGCCGGCACACGTTGGAGAGTAGGAAATGCTTATGCAGAAGTAACTACCAATGTTCCCGAAAAAAGCTTGCTCGAAGCATTGCCAGGTACTGGCGGTCGTAACGTTCAAGGACGTCGCGCAATGCGCTACATCGGTGGTGGTAACAAAACTAAATACCGTATCATAGATTTCAAACGCAGCAAAAGAGATATTCCTGCAACCGTAAAATCTATCGAATATGATCCAAATCGTACCGCATTTATTGCTTTGTTGGCTTATGCTGACGGTGAAAAGCGTTACATCATCGCCCCACAAGGTCTTGAAGTAGGAACAAAAGTAATCAGCGGAGATGCTGTTGCACCTGAAGTTGGAAATGCTTTGTTGCTTAAAAATATGCCCTTAGGTACTACCGTTCACAATATTGAAATTCAACCTGGTAGAGGTGGTTCAATAGCACGTTCTGCGGGTACTTACGCACAATTGGCAAATAAAGAAGAAAAATACGCCATACTTAAAATGCCTTCAGGCGAATTGCGTAAAGTATTGGTTAATTGTATGGCTACAGTAGGTACTGTATCTAACAGCGACCACCAATTGCAATCAATGGGTAAAGCAGGTCGTAACCGTTGGAAAGGTATTCGCCCACGTACAAGAGGGGTAGCGATGAACCCAGTAGATCACCCGATGGGCGGTGGTGAAGGTCGATCTTCGGGTGGACATCCGCGTAGCCGTAACGGTAAATATGCTAAAGGTGAAAAAACACGTAAGCAAAAAGGTTCAGATAAATTGATTATCCAACGCAAAAATGGTAAAAAATTATAATAAATAATGAACGGACTCCATCTCTTTATTGATAACTCAAATCTGTACATCGAAGCTCAACGTACAGCAAGAGAGTCGTTTCATTATGATGATGAGCTTGTAATTCGTTTGAGAATTAATTATGAAGGTATTCTTGAACAAATTCAAAATGGACGTAAGCTGATGGAAACAGTTCTAGTTGGATCAAGACCACCCCAAAATGATGGTTTGTGGGCAAAATTGGAAGCGATTGGAATAGAACCAAGAATATTTGATAGGAGTATGTACTCTGGTGGGGAGAAGAGAGTTGATGCAGAATTAACAAATGCCATTAGAGATACTTTAGAAGATAATGTTGAACCAGGTACAATTGCTATTGTTGCAGGAGACCAAGATTATATTCCAACATTAGAAAGGTGTATAAAAAAAGGATGGAATGTAGAGTTGTATTTTTGGACTCAGGCTTCTCCGCAGTTGAAAAACATGAATGGTGTAACATTTAAAAGTTTAAACGATATTTTTAATAAAGTTACATTTACTGAAAAATAGAGAGAATAGTAGTTGTCAGTGTTGAGAAATAGAATTATTTGAGATTATAAAAATTTAGAAAATGGCTCGTTCAATTAGTAAAGGACCTTACGTAGATGCAAAATTAGAAAGCAAAGTGCTGGCTATTGCAGAAGGTAAAGCAAAAAAAGGTGTAGTGAAAACTTGGAGCCGTCGCTCTACAATTACTCCCGATTTTGTTGGTCAAACATTTGCTGTGCATAATGGCAACAAATTTATTCCTGTGTATGTTACTGAATATATGGTAGGGCACAAGTTGGGAGAATTTGCACCAACACGCAATTTCAAAGGACATAGTGGAAGTAAATAAGAAATAATTTTTTTCAAACAAAAACAACGGCATCTTTCTTCTGGAAATGCCCATTTATAAAGAACAACTTTTATAAAAATGGAAGCTGTAGCTCGCTTAAGTAATCAACCTACATCGCCACGCAAAATGCGTCTTTTGGCCGATTTGATCCGTGGTATGGATGTAGAACAAGCTTTGAATACGCTGAAATTCAGTCCTAAACACCCATCGGTGCCTTTGGAGAAACTTCTTTTGAGCGCAATTGCCAACTGGAGAATGAAAAATGAAGGTTCAGATGTAATCGAGGCTAATTTGTATGTAAAAACAATCTTCGTGGATTGCGGTCGTGTACTTAAACGCATGAACCCTGCCCCTCAAGGTCGTGCTTATCGTTTACGCAAACGCAGCAACCATGTTACTATTGTTGTAGATGGTCGTGCTAAAGCAAATCAAAACTAATTAATTCAACATTCAATAATATAAAATAGAATGGGTCAAAAAGCAAATCCTATTGGTAATAGGTTAGGTATCATCCGCGGATGGGATTCGATGTGGTATGGTGAGAAAAAAGATTTTGGTCAGAAACTTGTAGAAGATCATAAAATCCGTACTTATCTCGCTGCACGTATCAACAAAGGCGGTATCAGCCGTATTGTTATTGAGCGCACATTGGCAAAACTAATTATTACGATTCACACCTCTAAGCCTGGTATCATTATTGGTAAAGGCGGAACAGAAGTTGACCGAATCAAAGAAGAGTTGAAAAAGCTGACTCATAAAGAGGATGTTCAAATCAACATTATGGAAATCCGTCGTCCAGAGCTAGATGCAGTTATTGTAGGAGAAACAATCGCTCGTCAAATCGAAGGTCGTGTAAGTTTTAAGCGTGCTACCAAAATGGCTATTACTACAGCTATGAGAATGGGTGCTGAAGGGATTAAAGTAAAATTGGGTGGTCGTTTAGGAGGTGCTGAGATTGCACGTTCTGAAGAATTCAAACAAGGACGTACACCACTACATACCTTCCGTATGGATATTGATTATGCTTCCGTATATGCAATGACTGTTTATGGTAAAATCGGTATTAAAGTATGGATTTGTAAAGGTGAAGTATTAGGTAAGAGAGATTTGAATCCAAATTTTGCAGCTGGTACCGAAGCTAAAGGCAACGGTTCTCGTGCAGCAGCATTCCAAGGCGATGACCGCAGAGGCGGTGGCCGCGGCGGCGATAGAAAACCAGCCGGCGAACGCCGTGGTGGTGGCAACAGAGGCGGTACCCCCCGCAACTAAGTTGTCCGAGTAAGAGAATTTTTTTAGAACAACACTATTAATAAAATATTGTAACCATGTTACAGCCAAAAAAAGCAAAACACAGGAAAGCCCACAAAGGCCGAATCAGAGGAAACGCTCAACGTGGAGCAACAATTGCCTTTGGTTCATTTGGTCTCAAAGCTTTAGAACCAAAATGGATTACGAATCGCCAGATAGAAGCTGCGCGTCAAACGATGACTCGCCACATGAAACGTGAGGGTAATGTTTGGATTCGTATTTTCCCTGACAAACCGATTACTAATAAACCTGCCGAAGTGCGTATGGGTAAAGGTAAAGGTAGCTTGGAATATTGGGCAGCAGTGGTTAAGCCAGGCCGTATCTTATTTGAAATAGAAGGCGTGTCTGCTAAAGTAGCACAAGAAGCAATGGCACTTGCAGCTCAAAAATTACCGATAGCCACCAAATTCGTTACTCGTAGAGATTATGCTGCTGAAGCATAAGTTTTATTTCAGTTTCATTAATTGGAAGCCCTTTGGACAATAAATAAATTTTTTAAAAAAGTAGCTGGTAGCACTTTTGAGGTTCAAAAAAAACAACCAGCGATGCTAAATACACAATAACAATGGCAAAAAAAGCAAAGAAAGAAGATTATCGCTCGCTCGATGGTCAAGGCTTAGCCGATAAGGTAGCTGAAACTGAATTGCAGTTGAAAAGACTTACATTCAGTCATGCAGTGAATCCGATAGAAAACCCGCTTACTATCCGTTCACTTCGCCGCAAAATCGCTCGTTTAAAAACTGAGCAAACAAAAAGAAAAGCAGGTATCTAAAATTAATATTTTAAGAGATGTCAACTACGATAGTAAGAAAAAGTAGAAAATCGCGTATCGGTATCGTGCGCAGCGATAAGATGTCAAAAAGCATCACAGTAGCTGTAGAGCGCAAAGTAAAACACCCGATGTACGGTAAGTTCGTTAAAAAAACGACCAAATTTATGGCGCACGATGAAGAAAACAAAGCCGGTATCGGTGATGTAGTGCGTATTATGGAAACACGCCCTTTGAGCAAAAACAAATGCTGGCGTTTAGTAGAAATTATTGAAAAAGCTAAGTAATCTTATTTAAAGATGATACAACAAGAATCGAGGCTCAGTGTAGCCGACAACAGTGGTGCCAAAGAAGTATTGTGCATCCGCGTGTTGGGAAACTCAGGTCAAGCATATGCAGGTATCGGCGACAAAATCGTTGTTACTGTAAAAGACTCTTTGCCAGGGGGTAACATGAAAAAAGGTACCGTTTCCAAAGCAGTTATCGTGCGTACCAAAAATAAGTTGCGTCGTAAAGATGGTTCTTATATCAATTTTGACGACAATGCTGTGGTATTGCTTAACAACTCTGACGACCCACGCGGTACGCGTATCTTCGGTCCTGTTGCCCGTGAATTGCGTGATAAGGGATATATGAAAATTGTTTCCCTCGCCCCAGAGGTATTGTAAAATTTATGTCTTACCTTCGCAGCCCATTAGGAAAAACGAAGTACGACAACTTAATAATATAAGCAGTGAAAAAAAGATTTCAACCTAAATTTAATATCAAGAAAGGCGATAGCATTGTCGTAATCGCTGGTGATGATAAAGACCGCAGCACCCCACGTATCGTGCAAGCTGTGTATCCTCAAAAAGGTCTAGTCCTTGTTGAAGGCGTAAATATCATTACCAAACACTTGAAGCCAAACGCCCAAGAACCTCAGGGCAGCATAGTGAAGCAAGAAGCTCCTATCAACTTATCTAATGTGATGTTGTGGGATGCTAAGGCTAAACAACCTGCACGTATCAAACGTGAAAGAAAAGAGGGTTCATTCGTTCGTGTATCTAAAAAAACAGGGGAGGTAATTAAATAATGGCAACAACAACATATATCCCAAGGTTACAGAAAAAATATCAAGATGAAGTAGTTCCTGCTTTGATGAAAAAGTTTGGCTACAAATCGGTGATGCAGTGTCCACGATTGGTTAAAGTATGCTTGAACCAAGGTGTTAAAGGCTCTACTTCTGACAAAAAATTAATTGATGATGCAATCAATGAGATGACTAACATTTCAGGACAAAAGGCAGTGCCTACCATGTCAACAAAAGATATTTCCAACTTCAAATTGCGCAAAGCAATGCCTATTGGATGTCGTGTGACTTTACGTAGCACTAATATGTACGATTTCTTGGATCGTTTTGTATCAGTTTCTTTACCTCGTGTTCGCGATTTTAAAGGAATCAACGAAAAATCTTTTGATGGTCGTGGTAACTACACTATGGGTGTTACAGAGCAAATCATCTTCCCTGAAATCAACATTGACAAAATCAATCGTATCAGTGGCATGGATATCACTTTTGTAACTACTGCTCGTACCAACGAAGAAGCCTACGAATTGTTGAAAGAATTAGGAATGCCATTCAAAAACAATAAAAAAGATAACAACTAATATATGGCAAGAGAATCAATAAAAGCACGACAACGCAAACGCGAAAAAATGGTTGCTCAGTATGCTGAAAAGCGTGCTGCTTTGAAAGCTGCCGGTGATTATGCCGCTTTGGATTTACTCCCGAAAAATGCTTCACCTGTACGTTTGAAAAACCGTTGCCAATTGACTGGTCGTCCTAAGGGTTATATGCGTTACTTCGGTATCTGCCGTAACACTTTCCGCGATATGGCATTGGATGGTATGATACCAGGTGTTAAAAAAGCAAGCTGGTAGCACTATCAGAAAACAATTTTTAGTTTCGAGGTCAGAGCATATTTTCTCTGAAACCAGTAACAAACATTAAAACAACAAGCAAATAAAAAAATGGTTACAGATCCAATTGCAGATTTTTTGACGCGTATTCGTAACGCACAAATGGCTCAACATCGTATTGTAGAGATTCCCGCTTCAAACGTTAAAAAACGTATTACAGAGATTCTTTACGATAAAGGTTACATCTTGAAATACAAATTTGAAGATGATAATAAACAAGGATTGATTAAAATAGCATTGAAATATGATGCAGCTACTAAGGAGCCTGCTATCAAAACATTGGAGCGTGTGAGTCACCCAGGTTTGCGTCAGTATGCAAAACCTGCTCAAATTCGTCCCGTACAAAATGGATTGGGCGTTGCTATCGTTTCTACCTCTAAAGGTGTAATGACAGACAAAGAAGCTCGGGCACAAAATGTTGGCGGCGAGGTTTTATGCAATATCTTCTAAAAAATACAAGTCCTAAGGCATTAAGCCCTACATCCTATACAGGCTGACCGTTTAGGCAGGAGTAAATACAATCATCACAAATTTTTAAATAAAAAAAATTATGTCACGTATAGGCAAAAAGCTAATTCCCGTTAGTAAAGGTGTTACATTGAATGTAACTACAGCTAATGAGGTAACAGTTAAAGGTCCGAAAGGCGAATTGAAATTGAATGTTGATAGAGATATCAAAGTAGAAGAAAAAGACGGCAATATTGAAGTTTCTCGTCCTACCGACCAAATTCGTCATCGTGCGATGCATGGTTTGTATCGTTCTTTGATTTCTAATATGGTCGTGGGTGTTACGGAAGGGTTCAAAAAAGATTTGGAACTAGTGGGTGTGGGTTATCGTGCTACCGTTACTGGACAAGAAATTGATTTAGCTTTAGGTTATTCTCACAACATCATCTTGCAATTACCTAAAGAAATTAAAGCAACCGCAACTGCCGAAAAAGGTAAAAACCCTACTATCAGTTTGGAGTCAATAGACAAGCAATTGTTAGGTCAAGTAGCTGCAAAATTGCGTAGCTTGCGTAAACCTGAACCATACAAAGGGAAAGGTGTTCGCTATATGGATGAAATTGTTCGTCGTAAAGCTGGCAAATCTGCAGGTAAATAATAAATTAATACATCGGTAGCTCGCTTTAAACTGCGAAGCCCGTAAAAATAAAAACGAAAAAAAATGTCATTAGATCATAAAGTAGTTCGTCGCCAAAAATTACGTTGGCGTATCCGTACCAAAATAAGTGGTACAACTCTTAAACCTCGTTTGTCTGTGTTTCGCAGTAACAATGATATTTATGCACAATTGATTGACGACACCAAAGGTGTAACTATAGTCGCTGCAACTTCTCGTCAAAAAGACATTGCTGCTATTAAAGGTAATAAAGTTGAGCAATCAACTTTGGTCGGAAAATCTCTTGCCGAGAAAGCTAAAGCTTTGGGTATTGACAATTGCGTATTTGATCGCGGTGGTTATTTGTACCATGGTCGTGTGAAAGCTGTGGCCGATGGAGCTCGTGAGGGAGGATTGATTTTCTAATTATAATCATTAATAAGCGTTTGTGAAGCGCATAGTAGCTTCAATACATTCAACATAATATACAAAGAAATGTCTAAGACACAATTAAATCGAGTAAAAGCTGGCGAATTAGAACTCCACGAAAAAGTGGTATCCATCAATCGTGTTGTGAAAACAACCAAAGGTGGTCGTGCGTTTAGCTTCTCTGCCTTGGTAGTGGTAGGAAATGGTAATGGTGTAGTGGGTCAAGGTTTAGGTAAGGCTAAAGAAGTTCAAGAAGCAATTACTAAAGGCATAGACGATGCTAAGAAAAATCTTATCAAAGTTCCTGTAATGCATGGTACAATTCCTCATGAGCAATTTGCTAAAGAGGGTGCCGCAAAAGTATTGATACGCCCCGCCGCTCATGGTACTGGTGTTATTGCTGGAGGTAGTATGCGTGCGGTGTTAGAAGCTGCCGGTATTACAGATATTCTTTCTAAATCATTAGGTTCTGCAAATCCTCAAAATGTGGTAAAAGCTACAGTTGTGGCTTTAAGCAAACTTCGTGAGCCAATTCAAGTTGCTAAACAACGCAATGTGAGTTTGAAAAAAGTTTTTAACGGATAGTTTTAGCTGTAACGGCTGATTGAAAAAAAAAAATTATGTCAAAAATTAAAGTAACACAGGTAAAAAGCGGTATTGATCGTCCTGAAAATCAAAAGCGTACCTTAATCGCTCTAGGTCTTAACAAAATCAATAGAACCGTTGAAATCGAAGCTACACCTTCTATCTTAGGTATGGTACGTACTGTCAACCATTTGGTAAAAGTAGAGGAAGCTAAATAATTTATTAATCAATTTGCGAGCGGTTTTACATTCCGCGCAAGTTTCAAAACTGTAAAAAAACAATGCAATTACACAATTTAAAACCAGCCGAAGGTTCTGTACATTCAAGAAAACGCGTAGCGCGTGGCGAAGGTAGTGGTGGTACAACCGCTGGTAAAGGTAACAAAGGACAACAATCTCGTACTGGTTATCAAAGTAAAAAAGGACATGAAGGTGGTCAGATGCCTATCCAACGCCGTATGCCAAAACGTGGTTTCAAAAATATGAACCGTGTTGAATATATAGTGTTTAACCTAGGTCAATTGGATACCATTATTTCTAAATACGCGTTAAAAGAATTCAACCTCGACAATTTGTATGTAAATGGTTTGATAAACCGTACTGCTTTAGTAAAGATATTGGGTAGTGGTGAGATGAGTAAAACAGACATCAAATTTGTTGTGAATGCGATAAGCGAAAAAGCAAAAGCAGCAATTGAATCAGCTGGCGGTACTGTCGAAATACTTTAATAATATTATTTTCGAAAAGACGCATTTGTAAAAGTGCGTCTTTTGTCGTTTATTCGCAATTATTTTATTAGTTGCATCACCATATTTATCTTGAATTCCTGTGAAGAAACTTATCGAAACGCTTAAAAACATTTGGAGTATTGAAGATCTCCGCAAGCGTATCTTATTTACCCTTACGCTCATATTGGTATATCGTGTAGGTTGTTACATTACCTTACCGGGTATCAATCCTATTGAGTTAGATTCGAAGAGTGGTCCGGAAGGATTGTTGGGCTTGTTCAATGCTTTTGCAGGAGGTGCCTTTAGTCGTGCTTCTATTTTTGCATTGGGTGTAATGCCATACATCTCTGCGTCTATCTTCATGCAGTTGGCAGGTATCGTGGTACCTCAAGTGGCTAAATTGCAAAAAGAAGAGAGTGGTCGTCGTACGGTAAATCAATACATGCGCTACCTTACTGTTATTGTTACTGTTTTTCAAGCTAGTGCTTATGTTGCGTATCTTCGTGGTCAAGAATTTGCTCCTGCATTAGTACCGCAATTCAGCCCGTTCTTATTTTGGCTTTCGACAGTAGTCGTTCTTACCGCAGGCACCTTATTTGTAATGTGGCTTGGTGAAAAAATTACGGATAAAGGAATTGGTAATGGTACTTCAATTATCATCATGGTAGGTATCTTGGCTCGTCTTCCAGAATCTATCGCACAAGAATTTACCGCAAAGAACAGTGGCGGTGGCGGAGGTCTTTTGATTTTCTTGGTAGAGATTGCTGCATTTATTGCGGTCATAGTCGGCTTGATTTTATTGACACAAGGTGTTCGTAAAATTCCGTTGAATTATGCACGCCGTATTATAGGAAGTAGTAATGCTGCTAAAGAAATAGCAGGTGGTGCTCGTGATTTCATTCCTTTGAAAGTAAATTCTTCTGGAGTAATGCCAATTATATTTGCTCAAGCTATTTTGTTTATACCTGGTACTATTATGGGTTTTACCAAAATGAGTAGAGATGGTGCTACTGGTAGCTTCATGCAAGCACTTTCCGACCATACTTCTCTATGGTACAATATCATCTATGCAATATTGGTTATTGCGTTCACTTATTTCTATACCGCATTGATTTTTAACCCTACGGAAATGGCAGATAACCTGAAGCGTAATAATAGCTTTATCCCTGGTATCAAACCAGGTGAGCCTACTGCTAATTTTATTGCTACAATCATGGATAGAATTACATTGCCTGGTGCTGTATTCTTGGCTCTCGCAGGTATTCTTCCGGGTATTGCTTCTTTGTTGGGCGTTACTAGCGGCTTCTCTACCTTCTTTGGAGGTACATCTATGTTGATTGGTGTGGGTGTTATATTGGATACTTTACAACAAATAGAAAGCCACTTATTAATGCGTCATTATGATGGTTTGATGAAGGGTGGTAGAATACAAGGTCGTACTGCAACGACAACCGTTTAATAATTTACTTTTTTGCTGAATGATACATATCAAATCAAAAGAAGAAATTGAAATACAAAGAAAAAGTGCCTTAATGGTAAGTGCCACCTTAACACAGGTGGCAACTTTTTTAAAGCCCGGTATCACTACACTGTCTATTGATCAAATGGCAGAGGCTTTTATACGTGATAACGGAGGTGTACCTTCTTTTAAAGGTTATGGATCTAAAAATAATACTTTCCCATTCTCTCTTTGCATTAGTGTAAACGAGGCAGTAGTTCATGGCTTTCCTAATGCTTATGAGCTTAAAGATGGAGACATAATATCTGTAGATTGTGGTGTGTATATGAATGGTTTTCACGGAGATTCAGCTTATACCTTCGCAATAGGCAACGTAGAGCCCGAAACCTTACAATTATTAAGGGTAACTAAAGAGTCTGTGTATAGAGGTGTGGCACAAGCTGCCGAGGGCAATAGGGTAGGCGATATCTCTTATGCTATTGAGCAATATACCCATGGGCAACATGGTTACGGTATCGTGCGCGAATTGGTTGGGCATGGGGTAGGTAAGCACCTGCACGAAGACCCTCAAGTACCCAACTATGGACGACGTGGTGATGGCAAAAGACTAAAAGCAAATATGGTATTAGCTATTGAGCCAATGATTAATCTTGGTACGCATAATATTAATCAAGCCGATGATGGATGGACGATTACAACGGCTGATAAAAAACCATCTGCTCACTTTGAACACACTACATGGGTAAGAAAGGGAAAAGGTGAAACATTATCCTCCTTTGAAGGGATTGAAGCTGCAGAGCGAAACAACAAAGAACTGAATTCCGAACATTACCAACAATAAAAATTACAGCGACCCACTCAAGGTCGCTTTTTTATTATCAATAATGTATCTGTCTATGTCAAGATAGAGATTTTACGTTATCCATTCTTCTTAAACTTAGTACCTTTATAACCTAAAATCTAAGCCTCATGAAAAAGCTAATGTTTTTCTTAATGAGCACTTTGTGTGTCGTCAATGTTTTTGCACAAAAAGAAACTACATCTTTCGAAGTGTTAGGCAGAACATTTAATACGAATCATTATTATACGATTACCAAACAACTTGATAGTATTTGGGAAGCTAATCCAAAACGTTTTGACAAAGGTTCGGGATTTAAACTGTATCAACGTTGGAAAGAATATTGGAAATATTATCTGAAAGCAGATGGTACTCTGATGAATGCTGACGAAATCGCAAATGAATTCAAAAATGCGAGAAAAATACAAATTCCTAAAACCATACTTGCCAAAACTACGGGTATTGACAATAGTGATTGGAGACCTTTAGGACCTTATTCACACAAGAATAAAGGCTCTTGGAGTTCGGGGCAAGGCAGAGTAAACGTAACAGTAGTAGATCCAAGTAATCCGAACACAATATATATTGGTAGTCCCAATGGAGGTTTATGGAGAAGTACAGATCATGGAGCATCATGGAAGTCCTTGTCCGACTTTATACCTTCAATTGGTATTTCAGGGATTGCTATTGACCCAACAAACTCTAATATTATTTATATCTCTACGGGAGACGAGGATGGCAATAATTCTTCATCAAATGGTATTTACAAATCAATAGATGGTGGAGTTACTTGGACGGCATTAAGTTACCCTTATGCGGGTGCTATCAAATCCGGAGAAATATTGATTAATCCTAAGAACCCTAATATGCTTTGGGTTGTGGGTACTAATGGATTGTATAAGACTACTGATGCAGGAATAACTTGGGTCAATAAAAGAACGGCTCTTTGTAAAGAAATACGCCTACAGCCCAATAACCCCAATACATTATATGTAGTAGAAAGAAGCGGTGCTAATGCTAATATTTTGAAGTCAACCGATGCCGGCGAAACTTTTACGATTAGTACAACTTTTGTATCGGTAGGAAGAACTGTAATAGATGTAACACCGGCAGACTCTAATTATCTCTATGTACTGGTAGCCAATGGTGATAATAGCTTTAAAGGCATATACAGGTCTATAGATGCAGGACTTATTTATACGGCACAAAATACCACAACGGATATTTTTGAAAACAACGGATACTCCAGTCGTCAGGCTTATTACGATTTAGCCATTGCTGCTTCCGATACCGATCCCAATGTTATTTTTACCGGTTGTTTGGATGTATGGAAATCAGTAGATGGTGGTGTAAATATATACAGAGCCAACTCATGGAGAAGACCGGATACACCATCTTATACACACGCTGATATTCATGACTTGAAATTTTATAATCATAAGCTCTATGCGGGTACAGATGGGGGGATTTATATTTCTTCCGATTTAGGATTCAACTTTACAGACAAAACCATCAATGGATTGAATATAAGCCAATTCTACAGATTGGATGTAGCGCAATCAGATAGTACTCAGATTGTAGGAGGATTACAAGATAATGGAGGTTATTCATTTGCCAATAATGCTTGGGTCAATTTTCATGGCGCAGATGGCATGGATGCTGCAATAGATCCATCAAACCCAAATACTCATTACGGCTTTATTCAGTTTGGAGGCTCTATGTACAAACATAATATATCCGATACTGCAAACGGAAAATTTATAACAAGCTCTCCTGACGGAGAGTTTGGTAATTGGATAACACCTTTGGAGTGCGGAAATGGGGGTACCTTGTATGCCGGATTCAAAAAATTATACATTTTAGCAATAGATAACTTATTGGCAACATCGTCTTTTGCATTGAGCAGTAATATTACTCAAATTAGAGTGTCTCCTACAAACGATTATAGAGTCTTAATTACCAACGGTTCTAAATTGTACATCTCTGATGGTACAGCTTCATTTACTTTTTCACCGTTAAACAGCTTGCCCTTGAAAGCAATTTCGAACTTTGATTTTAATAGAAATGACCCTAATATCATTTATGCCGTTGGTGACTTAGGGATTTTTAAATCTGTAAATAGTGGACTTAGCTGGACAGATATTAGTTACAGCAACCCCTCGGGATCAAAGAATGCCATTGTGCACCAAGCAAGTAGTAAAAACAACACCATCTATTTGGCTTGTAACAACGCTGTTTATTATACAAATGATTCCCTCAACGATTGGCAATTGTACAGTAATAATTTGCCCAATACCACTATTACAGACATAGAGGTGAACAATGTAGAAAATCATCTGCTCATCTCCACCTATGGAAGAGGTGTTTGGCGTACTCCTGTGGTGCCTAGTAGTCTAGCCATTGGCAATGTAAAACAAAATAGTTCGATTTATACTTTGTATCCCAACCCTGTAAAAACTGTAGCTAGGATAAAAAATGCACAACTCAATGAACCCGCAATAGTTAAGATTAGTGACGCTAGCGGTGCCGTTGTTTTCTTAAAAGAATATGACTACATAGATAGTCAGACAGAATTTGATTGTTCTGCTTTGCCTAATGGCATATATATCATGACCATCACATCTGAAAGCCATCTAATTTCTCGAAAATTTATCAAAGAGTAATGCTCTCAAAGCAAAATATCATATCATAAAAAAAACACCTCATTGTTTGAGGTGTTTTTTGGTGTCTAAGCAATACTTATTGTTTCACCAATTTGCGAGAAGCAATTTTTAGTCCATTGCTCAAGACATTAATGGTGTAAATACCGGAAACCAACTCTTCAGTAGATAATGATAAGTAGCGAGTACTGCTTATCAAACCAAAATTTTGTTCGGCAACCTGTTTGCCTAGGATGTCGGTAATGCTTAAAGAAATCGGAAGCGGATTCTCAACAATTACTTCCATATTCACTTTGTCCTTTGCTGGATTAGGATAAAGATTTCCTAAAGAAAAACCCTCTATTTGAGTTTCTGTTATCGAACTGGCTTTGTCGTACCAAAACAAATAAGGACCTGCAGCACCGGGCATTGGTCGTGTAATTGTTTTGCCATTGGTTGAAGTGGCAGAGATGTAATATTCGAATGTTTCTACGCTAGAACTGCTGCTCGCCAGAATAGTGGCAAGCCAATGGTTTCCGCTAGCAGAAGTCATCCCTACACTTGTCCAAGTACTCGCACCTTTTAGCCTCCAGTATAAAGTGGCAGATGTGATTCCGCTTTTATTGGTAATGATTGCATCAATAGGATAGGTGGATTGATAAGCCTCTCTATTGCGATAAGCATAGTGTAAAAAGCGAATAGGATTCGTTGCTGCAAAATCCTTAGTAATACAATGGATAGATCCTCCAAAACCATCAAAAGCACGCATATCAATCGGCACAACATTGTAGCCGGGGTAAGATTTTTTGATAGAATCAATAGCGGCGACATCACCTGCTACATAACCGCTGCTGGCATTACTGAATATGGGTTGAATAATCGTTTTGTTGACAATCAAATGGTTGGAGTAGGTGCGTGTATAATACTCGTAATCTGCAGCAGAGCTATACCAACTGCCGTCATCACGCGTAGGGAATGGTATCGTAAAAAAGTGATAAGGTTTGCTATGATAGGTATTTCTAGTTTTCAAAGTATCTACATTGTTATTGGCAATGGCATAATCTGTAAATCCTGTTACAGAGGCCATAGCAGTCGGCATTTTAGTATAAACAAAAGTGTTTTCGTCTGTCATGTCTAAGTATAAGTCTATGTGACCTGTTCCTCCATCATGAGGGAGTGCTTTCAATACATCGAGCCTGCTAAGGTTCATATTGCTTTTAATAGAATCGCGCGTACGGCTTGCACTATAGCCATTGTAGGAGCTGTTCAAATCATATACAGCATCACTTGTGCTGAGGTTTTGTGTGCCATCTGCCAACACATTGCCTCCTTCATAATAAAGTGTGGAGGCTACTATAGGGATACCCAATTCAGCAGCCCAAAGGTTAGGCAACACATTATCTAAATCTCTTCCAGGATAGTATCGAAGATCTACCCATCCTATCTTATCATCGCTGTCATAATAATAGTTGATAGGCCCGAAATCCCGATTCCAAAAAGCATCGCCTTGATGCACCAAAAAACGGTAATTGAAAAGCGGAGTACCATTACTCGCCATAAAAGTTTTTACAGCGTTGGTATCTGCTGCATACCAAACATTGATATACACGGGTACACCTGCTTTTTGAATACCATCAGCAAGCTTGTTGAAGATATTGGCATAGTCAGAGCTACTAACCGTGTCAATCACTCTTAATGCATCGTCATAAATCCAACTGATGAAGATGCCCTGAACTTCTTCAAACTCCCCTGGAAATCGTGCATCATTCGGCACTAAAGAAGTTGCTTTAGTGGTTTTTGACGTGTTTGTACTGATGTCGGCGTTTGTATTTTTTTTTTTTGTGGAGCTTTCGGTGTTAATGGGTTTACGCTTGTATGCTTTTAAATACCGATCATGCCGCTGCTCGGGAGTCAATTTTTGCAATATTTCGTAAGCTGCTTTCTTTTGTGCAGGCGTAGGCTCTGTACCTTGCTGTTGAGCAGTAGTATTCAAAGCTGCACAGCTTAATGTAGCTGCAACTAAAAGGCTTTTATGAATTTTAGACATTGTATCAATACAAATTGTAGGTTAGAAAAGAATTTTAAAGGTATCAAATTATCGAATAATATCAACATGGCTTAAGAAAATTCTGTGCCAACATACAACGTACACTTCCGCCACCGATAGTTTCAATATTGGGAATGGAAATAGGCAATAGGGTAGAGTGTTGCTCCAAGCTCTTTTTTTGTTGTTCGCTTAAAGCGATGTAAGCAGATTCGGATAGGGCAACAATTTGCTCCCCTTTGTCGTTCTGAATAGCCAATACATTACCCGCAAAAGATTTGACCTGCGCAAAGCTAATTTCAATAATTTCTTTTTGCCCAGTAATCAAAGCGGTAATTACCGAGTTGCGCTCATGCTTGTCTAGTATAGAGTCTAGGCAAATGATGGCAAAGCCTTTGCCAATACCCATGATGACATTGGTGTGGTAAACGTCGATTCCATGCTCGTCGACAGAGTGAAAACATACAGGAGTATAACTCAATTGTTGGCACAACCCTAGCAAAACCTTTTGGTCTGTGCGAGGAGATAAGCAGGCGTATGCTATTCTGGCATCATGGTCAAAAACGATGCTGCCAGTACCCTCCAAAAATTTACCATCTTGTTCATATTTACTCAAATCAATCATTCGAGACACTTGGTAATTTTTTTCTAATGACACTACAATATCTTCTCTTCTTTCAGAACGTCTATTGGGCGTAAGCATAGGATACAAAACTATAGTACCATCTTCGTGTGTACTAATCCAATTGTTGGGGAATATGGCATCAGGGCATATAGCATCAGGGTTGTCTTCGATTACCCAAACATGAATACCTGCGCCTTGTAATTTTTCTACCGCTTGGTCAAATTCTTGTTGCGCAATATGCTGTGGATTTTCGATAGAAATTGTTGCATTTTGAAAAGTATTGGATGCAGCAGTCTGTTCGTTATAGCCAAAATGGGCAGGGCGAACCATGAAAATTCGTTCAGAAATTTGTTTCATTGATGAATAAGTCTTGTGGGTTAAAGCTAATTGATGTAGTATCTATTTTCTACAATATAATCGCTTACTTCTATAGGTGTGAGGTATCTAATAGACTTACCTAATTTTAGTTGTTTGCGAATAAAAGTAGCAGAAATATCAAGTATAGGCGCATCTAAAACAGTTAATTGCGCATTGTGCGTATTCGTTATGGGAAATGCAGGACGATTATATACGATGATGGCATAATTGGCTATCAGATGTTCGAAATTTTTCCATCGCTGAATGTTCTGAAAGCTATCGCTTCCCATGATGACATTAAAGGTGTTTTTGGGGTACTTTTCACTCAAATACGTAAGTGTATCTATAGTGTAAGAAGGTTTCGGCAGTTTGAATTCAATATCGCTGGATCTGAATTTCGGATTGTCTTTAATGGCAAGTTTTACCAAATGCAAACGGTCGTACTCATTCAATAAGGAACGAGTTTCTTTAAGTGGATTGCGAGGCGATAAAACAAACCAAACCTTATCTACGGCGCAATGCTCGGCAATATGATTGGCGATAATCAAATGACCATTGTGTATGGGGTTGAAACTACCAAAGTATAATCCTATGTGCACAACATTAATTTAAATCAAAACTACATAAAATCATAAGCCCGGCGTGCAATGTTCAAACGAATGCCACCATATATGCTCAAAGATTTTTGCTCAGGTTTATAATTGTTGTCATATTTATAATCACGATAAATGAAGCCTAAATCAAAGAATAAACGTTCGGCAATTTTGTAAGTGCCATTCAAGCTCATGAGCATACAAGTACTGCTTAAACCATTAATCATTTTTACCCCGTATTGATTGGCTACAGAATTGTAACTTCTGAATATATCATTGCCATAATTCAGTCCTCCCGTATCTACACCACGTTTGTAATACATCAACTTGCCTGTGAATAGCAATTTTTTCGCTGGACGATAATTGGCAATGCCAATCATTTCTACAAATCCTGAGCCTAGAGGATGTGCAATGGGTTGGTTGTAATGGCTATAGTTGGTCACACTATCCGAATGCGAATAAGCGTAGGGGCGAACCATATTAAGCTCGCCTTGTAAATCAAGATTTTTAATTCCGAATGCATCAAAATATTTCGCTCCCAATTGTACACCATATTTATTGCCCCACCATTTATTGCTACCAAAAAGTTCTTTAGACTTGAATTCGTCTAAAAATAATTGACCATAAATTTGGAATCCTTTAGCGACAATAGCTTTGGCGCTAAAGCCAAGATTTACATTGTCGGGGCTGCCATAGCCACGTTCTATGGCACGGAAGAAAATAATTGGATTTAAGTAACCGAAAGAATAATGATCACCACGAGCAAAAATGACATTTTCGAAAAGACCTACGTTCAACCATTTGGTGGCATTGATACTGAGGTAATGTGTAGTAGAATATTTGACTGGTAATTGTTGGTCGGCACCCCTCACATATTGAGGGGTAATTTCTGAATAGATATTTTGGTAATTGAGTTTCCAGATTTTGGTATTCAATTTTACAAAAGTGCTGCTGGCGGCAAAATCACTCATGAATAAACTGCGAACACCATCGCCAATAAATTGTTTGTCGTAACCCATAGTGGCTGTGACATACTTTTTTACAATAGCAAAATCTACATAGCCACGAGCTTGTATGTAATCATATGTTTTGGAGTCTGGTTCGTGCTGATAATAGTCGGCTCCGGGTACCGCTTGATGGTTTTCTATCCACTCAGCTATATAAGAATTGGCTTGCTCCTGATTGTCAGTAAGGTAAGTGTAAAAGCCAATTCTGCTCGCTATCCGGCCACGAATCTCTGCACCACGGCTACTCGAAAAAAGGCTTTGAGTATTTGAAACTCCACCAATTGAAACTTGTTCCTGCATCACCTGTGCGCTGATGACAGGGTTTACAGAAAGGAAAAAATCTTTTGTATTGATTGAAAAAAAATCGGCTTGCGTTTTGTAAAAAGTATTGAACCAATATTTTTTTGACGCAATAGCGCCTTGCCCGCCCTTAGCCCATTCTCCACTAATTGAAATGCCTTGCTCGATATTATATCGGTCTATTTTAGGAAGTAAAATTTTGCTCCCTTCATTATTTAAAATGCTTTCAAAAAAATGCACTTCAGCCTTTCTGCTTACCGGGCCGCCACTCAAAAATAAGTCATCCGATAATATGCCCGATTTGGTTTCTAATCTGTCCAAAAGATGATATTCATCCTCGCCCAATTGCAAATAAGTATTTTGAGCATGAGCATTGCTGTACAATTCTAAAGAAACAGCAAGTGTAAAAAGCATTTTTTTAGTCATTGTCCTATTGTTTTAAATACTTGTACTAATTTGCCCAAAAGTACAGTTTAATTTTACAATATTTAATAACGAAATGATGTCCATACTGATTAAACAAGCCACTGTAGTAAATGAGGGGAAGCAAATCGTTGCAGATGTTTTGCTTCGAGATAATAGAATTGAAAAAATAGCACCGCAAATTAATGTTGCCGAAAATGTTCGTGAAATTGATGCACAGGGCTTGTATTTATTGCCTGGAGTTATTGACGATCAGGTACACTTTCGCGAACCGGGCTTAACACATAAAGCAAATATTCACTCAGAAGCCAGAGCCGCAGTGGCAGGAGGAGTTACTTCTTTTATGGAGATGCCCAACACGAATCCACCCACATTGAGCCAAGAATTATTAGAAGAAAAATACGCAATTGCTGCGCAAAGCTCGGTAGCAAATTATTCCTTTTTTATGGGTGTGAGCAATGATAATGTAGAAGAAGTATTGAAGACCAATAAAAAGAAAAATGAAGTGGCAGGTATCAAAATATTTATGGGTTCCAGCACAGGAAATATGTTGGTGGATAATTATGTCGCACTCAATAAAATTTTTGCAGGAGCCGAAATGCTCATTGCTACCCATTGCGAAGACGAACGAGTAGTTGCCGCCAATAAGTTGAAATACCCCAATGCCGACAACGCCTCCTCTCATCCATTGATTCGCAATGTGGCTGCCTGTTTTGAGAGTTCCTTTTCTGCAATACAATTGGCCAAACAAAATGATACAAGACTGCACATCCTCCATATTAGCACTGCAAAAGAGCTACAATTATTTTCCAATATGATGCCTCTTGGTGAAAAGAGAATCACCAATGAGGTTTGTGTACATCACCTTCATTTTACCGCAGACGATTATGCACGTTTGGGCAATCAAATCAAATGTAATCCTGCAATTAAAGCTCCTGAAAACAAAACGGCTCTTTGGGAAGCATTGCTCGACGACAGGTTAGACATTATTGCTACAGACCATGCGCCACACACTTGGGAAGAAAAGCAACTAGCCTACACCCAAGCACCCGCAGGTTTGCCCTTGGTTCAGCATAGCCTTTTGCTGATGATGCACTATGTGCAACAAGGGAAAATTAGTATCGAAAAAGTAGTGGAGAAAATGGCGCATGCACCCACTGTTTGTTTTCAAATGAAAGAACGTGGTTATATCCGCGAAGGGTATTTTGCCGATTTAGTACTTGTGGATTTGAAAAAGGAATATACTATCACTAAAGAAAACATCCTATACCGTTGCGGTTGGAGCCCTATGGAAGGCATGACCCTCCCTGCAAGCATTACACACACATTTGTAAATGGAAATGTAGTGTATGAAAATGGGATCGTAATCGAAAGTAATAAAGGAATGCGTTTAGCATTTGAAAGAGGATAACTTATAAATCTATATTGGCGAGATGGTTCGCTACCGTACTGAAATAGTTGCACTATTACCGATAGTCAATATTTTCTTCCCATCTTTTTGTGCAGTTTCAAATTTGATGTTTCCGCTATCAGCAAAATCTTTGATTAGTTTGTTGATGGCGGCTTTTGGCTTGCATCAGTTGGATAAGCCCACAGCTCAAAAATATTTCCATTAAGGTGGATTTTATTGTTATAAACTTCTAACCTTTTTTTCGAACTGTTCTCTCCTGGCGAAATTATTTTGAGTACCAACGTGCTTAGTATTTAGTAATGAGATAATAAGGAAAATAATCCAATAGCTTTTGTTGCAAAATGTAGAGGATGGTTTATTCATCATAAATCATGTTTATTCGATAACGCTAAACCTACATTTTATAATACCTCAAATGCTATTTTCTTTAAATAAATTGCCTCAAAACTGAATTTGGATTTCTGCAATTTCCTTTCTTTTCTTACCTTTGCCCGACTTCAATAGTTTGGTAGTTTTCTTCCACTCCTTTCATCGGTCGCCAAACAAATATTAATACCAAACAGTATGACAAAATATATCTTCGTTACCGGTGGCGTTACATCATCGTTGGGCAAAGGCATTATTGCAGCTTCTCTTGCAAAATTGTTACAAGCAAGAGGCTATACCGCAACAATCCAAAAATTTGACCCCTATATCAATGTAGATCCCGGTACGCTAAATCCTTACGAACATGGAGAATGCTATGTAACCGAAGATGGTGCGGAAACCGATTTGGATTTGGGTCACTACGAACGATTTTTAAATACCTATACTTCTCAGGCAAATAATGTTACCACGGGGCGTATTTATCAATATGTTATTAATAAAGAGCGTGAAGGAGCATATTTAGGTCGTACCGTACAAGTTATTCCGCATATTACAGACGAAATTAAGCGTCGAATGACCCTTTTGGGTAAAGATAAAAAGTTTAATTTTGTCATTACTGAGCTAGGCGGTACTGTAGGTGATATAGAATCTTTGCCTTATATAGAAGCTGTTCGTCAATTGAAATGGGACTTGGGAGAGAAAAATGCAATTGTAGTACACCTGACATTGATACCCTACCTAAAGGCAGCCAAAGAGTTAAAAACCAAACCTACACAGCACTCTGTAAAAATGATGAGTGAAAACGGTATCAATCCAGATATCCTTGTTTGCCGTACCGAAGAACCATTATACAAAGACCTTAAACGTAAAATTGCACAGTTTTGTAATGTTACCGAAGAAGCGGTTATTGAAGCAATGGATGCCGACTCGATTTATAGTGTGCCATTGGAAATGATGCGCGAAAAATTGGATGTTACCTGCTTGCAAAAATTAGGAATGCCTTTGGGCAATGAACCTCAATTATTGCGCTGGAAAGAGTTTTTGAACAAACTTCGTTACCCTAAATCGAAAATTACCGTAGGGCTCATTGGTAAATATGTAGAATTGCAAGATGCTTATAAGTCCATCTTGGAGGCTTTGATACACTCTGGTGCAGTCAATGAATGCAAAGTAGAAGTACGCAATATTCACTCAGAGTATCTGACCCCACAGAATGTAGTAGAAAAGCTACATAATATTGATGCCATTTTAGTTGCTCCAGGTTTTGGTAATAGAGGTATTGAAGGTAAGATTGATGCCATTAGATATGCTCGCGAGCAAAAAATCCCATTTTTTGGTATCTGCTTGGGTATGCAAATGGCTTGCGTAGAGTTTGCCAGAAACGTCTTAGGTCATAAAGATGCACATTCTACCGAAATGGATTCCAATACAACCAATCCTGTCATCAGCATGATGGAAGATCAGAAGAAAATTGTGAATATGGGAGGTACCATGCGATTGGGTGCCTACGATTGCGAGCTGGAGGCCGGCAGTTTATCAGCTTCTGCTTATGGTATGACCCATATCAGTGAGCGTCATCGTCATCGTTTCGAATTTAATAACGAATACCTTGAGCAATTTAAAGAGAAGGGAATGTTGCCTATCGGTAAAAATTTGGAGACGGGTTTGGTAGAGATTATGGAGATTAAAAGTCACCCTTTTTATGTCGCTACTCAGTTTCACCCCGAATATAAAAGTACAGTCGAAAATCCCCATCCGCTTTTTGTTTCATTTGTAAAAGCTGCGAAAGAAGCTCAAGAAGCCAAAAAGGAAGCGATTATTGAAACCGAATTTGAAAAAATGCCTAAATAATTTAAAAAAAGACATCTTTTTCGTTTTCTCACTACCTTTGGCACGAAATTTGGAATCTCTAAACTAAATTAAAATTTTAAAAACAAAACAATTATGGCAACATTACGCAAAGTGGCACTTAGTGTCCTATTATCAGTATCAGCACTTTCTACAGTAACAATGACTTCTTGTACAAAAGATAGTACCAAAGTTTGTAATTCAGGTTATTATGGTGCAAACTGCGATAGTACTTATGCAGATAAATATCTTGGAACTTATTCCGTTACTGAAACAAAGGATGGTGCTGCGAATCCACCTTCTTTTTCTTGCACAGTTTCAAGATCTTCATCTGAACCTGCAAAGTCTATAATCATTAGCAATTTTGGTAACTCGGGTGTTGCTGTAACTGCAATTGTTGATAACTCTGGTAATATAACAGTTCCTACAACTAACATCACTACTACCAAAACTACATCTGGTACTGGACTTTTAACGGGTAAAAATATTTCACTTACTTATACTATCAGCGGTAGCGCAACAATCTATGTTGATGCTATGACTCGTCTATAGACAAAAAAGAAGACTGAATAAAAAAGGTTGGTTATTCAAATAACCAACCTTTTTCTATTATTTTAATTTATTATTCTAAAGCGCAATTAATCCCACTTAGATTTAGAATCAGTTTTTGATGGGTCGGCTTTCTTTTCAGTTTTTCCAGCATTATCGTCCCATTTCGATTTTGAATTTGGTGCTGGAGCGGCAGTTGGAGCAGCTTTAGTTGTAGCCTTGTGAGTCACTGCTTTTTTTGCGGTAGTTGTATGTTTTTCCGCAGCAGCTATTTCTGCTTTTGCAATTGAATCGGCTTTAGCAACCATAGCCAATGAATCACTTACTGCTTTTTCTTTGGCAGCCATAGCAGCTTCATTTTCAGCTTTCATGGCAGCAGTTGCTGAATCCACTTTTGCTTTAGCCAAGGAGTCTGCATTAATTGGTGCCTCAGTTGGTTTGGTTTCACCACCGCAAGACGCAAGTGTCAATAGACCACCCGCAGCAAATAATAGAAAGTACTTTTTCATTGTTTTACAAATTTCGGTAAAAATAAAATAGTTCTGCATATAAATAGCAAAGCCCATACCTTTTCATAGAAAAATCTCCTACATCTTTGTTAAAACCCAGATTATACTAAAAGGAAAAGAGTTCCCTACTTGTAAAACACAAAAAATGAAGACATTTGCATCTTAGTCAATCTATTATCATCTTACATCCACAATGCTAAAGATATCTGAAATATCATCTGCTTGCCACGCTACTTTGATAGGTAATAAGGCTAATGACACTGCTAATGACACTACCATACGGGAAATCCTCACCGATTCGCGCCAGATTATGGAACCGAACAATTTGCTTTTTGTAGCTATTGTCACCCAACGTAGTGACGGACACCAATATATAGCCGACGCATACGCAAAAGGGGGGCGTTGTTTTTTGGTATCAGAAGATATCGCTTACCACCTTTTCCCCGATGGAGTTTTTTTGTTGGTAAATGACACCGTTGCTGCTTTGCAATTATTGGCATATACTATTCGTCAACGGTTTCAGATACCTGTAATCGGTATCACAGGCAGCAATGGTAAGACAATCGTCAAAGAATGGCTTAATCATTTGCTCGGCAATTCATTTAATATTGTTCGTAGTCCTAAAAGCTATAATTCTCAAATTGGAGTACCATTGTCTGTATGGCAAATGACCCAAGAGCATGATTTAGGTATTTTTGAAGCAGGTATTTCGCAAGTAGGTGAAATGGAATTGCTCGAAAAGATAATCTGCCCAACGATAGGGATCTTTACCAATGTCGGTGAAGCGCACAACCAAGGTTTTGTCAATACGCATCAGAAAATAAACGAAAAGCTACAATTGTTTAGGCATTCGGATTGGCTGATTTATTGTAGCGATTATGATGACCTTCATGAATGTGTTGCCCTATTTGTGCAAACGCTCAAAGCGAATGCAAAAAGGGATTTACAACTCTTTTCGTGGTCGTATAAGCATAATGCTAATCTGCAAATCAAATCGGTAGATAAGTCTGAAGGGCGAACGACCATAGAAGGAATCTTTGAAAGCAAAATTGTGAGTATTTCCATTCCATACACTGATGCTGCTTCTATTGAGAATGCCATCAATTGTTGGTGCGTGTTATTGCAGTTGAATATTGACGAACAACAAATAAAAGAGGGCATGGCTTCGCTCAAGCCTATAGCCATGCGCTTAGAGTTATTGCAGGGAGATAATAATTGTATATTGATTAATGACTCCTACAATTCAGACTTTAAATCATTGAATATAGGCCTTGACATGCTCAATCAGCAAAAACAACAAAAAACAAAGACTGTTTTTTTAAGTGATTTTCAGCAAACAGGTCGTTCTGATAAGGCTTTGTATTCCGAAGTAGCAGAATTACTCAAAGAAAAAAATATAGAGCGACTGTTTGCAATTGGAGATTCGCTGATGCAGAATAAAGGCGTCTTCAATTCCTCCAAAACGATTGAAACCCATTTTTTTGTCGATACAGAAAGTTTTTTAAAACAATTTTATCAATTTTCTTTCGAAGACGAAGCAATATTATTCAAAGGTTCACGCAGCTTCGCTTTCGAAAAAATCATCCTTTTGCTCGAACAAAAGATTCATCAAACCATTATGACGGTGAATCTTTCTGCATTACGCAACAATTTAGATGCTTTTCGTCGTAGGCTTAAACCTAATGTAAAGACAATGGCAATGGTCAAAGCCTCCTCTTATGGAAGTGGGGGTTACGAAGTTGCCAATGTGCTTAAAGAGGCGAATCTGGACTATCTTACTGTAGCTTATGCGGATGAGGGTGTTGCCTTGCGTAGAGCAAAAATTGATTTGCCCATTATGGTGATGAGTCCTTCCACCGAGTCTTTTGACCGAATGATATTATGGAATTTAGAACCTGAAATCTTTAATCTACGTTCTTTACACCAATTTATAGCTGTGGCACGCAAATTAGCCGTCCAGCATTATCCCATCCACATCAAGTTGGATACTGGGATGCATCGTCTTGGTTTTGTGTCTGATGAAATTGATGCACTTTTGACACATATCGGTCAAGAATCATGCCTTAGAGTGGTTAGTATTTTTAGTCATTTAGCTGCATCAGATGATGTTGCTTTTGAAGAATTTACTCATCAACAAGCACTGGCATTTCAGCAGATGAGTACAAAAATTAGCGATGCTTTGGGTTATCAACCACTACTTCATTTATGCAATACTGCTGGTATTGTTTTATATCCGCAATATCATTTTGACATGGTACGCCTGGGGCTTGGTCTGTATGGCATAGATGGCAGCGGCACACTCAATAATCAATTACAACAAATTAGTACGCTACGTACTACAATTGCACAAATTAAGCAGATATCCGCAGGAGAAACTATAGGCTATAGCAGAAGGGGTAAGGTCACAAATGATATGCGCATAGCTACCGTCTGTATCGGCTATGCCGATGGTTATCCTCGAGCCCTTAGCAATGGTGGTGAGGCTTATGTAATGATTAACAATAAGCCTGCAAAATTGATTGGCAGTATCGCAATGGATATGTGCATGGCGGATATTACTGATATAGATGCCGTACAAGAAGGCGATGAAGTTATTGTTTTTGGCAATGCTTTGCCCATACAACAAGTTGCCATCTGGGCGGGTACTATTCCTTACGAAATAATGACGAGCATTTCGCAACGTGTGAAACGGGTATATGTAAATGAGGGTTAAAATAAAAAAGAGCGACACTACAGTCGCTCCTTGCATCATTAAAATCTTTGTCAATTAATTACCTTAAATCTACGACTTCAATACCTTTATAAGCTTTGGGGTCGAAGAAGAAAAGTTTGTCTTCTACAGGCGCATTGCCTGAGAAGTTGCTAATGGTGTAAGTGTAATGATTGCCATTTTTTTCGGTAATGCTACCACCGGCAATAGTATTTGTAGCTTTATCAACCAATATTTCTACTTGTTTAAACTGTTTGCTCGTATTGACGGGTGTTAGTTCAATGGCATCACAAATTTTGCCACCTGATTTTTTTGTACCAATATATCGGTACTTATACTCTTTGTCGTAAAAATTAGTGATGAGTTTTGTGGGTGAAATCGTTTGTTCGTTGGGATTATAATTACTGATTTGTACTTCATTATTGTCTTTGATATAAGTCCAAACCGTTTTATTATCACAGATAATTTCTTGTCCTTGAATGCTGATACGATACTTACTGCCCTTCATATAAAAAGTTCCGATTTTGCTTTGCTTTGTTTTGCCATTAGCACTACTGAGGTTAAGACTGAAGTTGGATTTCATAGATTTGAAACTATTTGCCTTTTTGGTAACAGCATCCAGAATGCTTTTGGCTTTGGCATCATCTTGTGCTGTGGCTGATTGAGTGATAGCAATGAGTCCGATACTTAGAATTCCGATTAGTTTTTTCATTTGCTCTTGTCGAAAATAGATGGTTTTTTAATTGAGATAATTTCTTGTAGGTAAAGATGCATCAAGTTTAAAGATAAGCCTCCAATTCGGACTCCGTTTTAACATACACTTCACGGGATTTGCTACCCACAGCAGGGCCAACAATGCCTGCCGCTTCAATCTGATCCATGATACGTCCTGCACGGTTGTAGCCTAGATTTAGCCTGCGTTGCAGATTAGAGGTAGAGCCACTTTGCGATTGCACAATCAAACGAGCGCATTCTTCAAATAACTCATCTCTATTGCCAATCTCCAATACTTTGCCGCTACCTCCACCATCTTCACCCTCATATTCGGGCAATTCAAAGGCCGAAGGATAACCACGTTGTTGACCAATAAATTCTACGATTTTTTCTACTTCGGGCGTATCAACAAAAGCACATTGTAAACGTAATAATTCACTGCCATGACTAATCAACATATCACCTCTACCAACCAACTGTTCCGCACCACCACTATCCAAGATTGTTCGTGAATCTACTTTCGCAGACACTTTAAAGGCGATGCGGGCAGGGAAATTTGCTTTGATAGTACCTGTGATAACATTCACAGAAGGGCGTTGTGTTGCTACTATTAAATGTATGCCGACTGCTCTTGCCAATTGAGCCAATCGTGCGATAGGCATTTCGACTTCTTTGCCCGCAGTCATAATCAAATCGGCAAATTCATCAACCACAAGAACGATGAAGGGCAAATATTTATGACCTTTCTCTGGGTTGAGCCTGCGGCTGATAAATTTCTCGTTGTATTCTTTGATGTTGCGTGTGCCTGCTTCTTTGAGCAATTCGTAGCGATTGTCCATCTCAATACACAAGGCGTTCAGCGTGTTGATTACCTTTTTAGTATCAGTAATGATTGCGTCTTCTTCGTTGGGTAATTTAGCCAAAAAGTGCTTTTCGATGAGCTTATAAACAGACAATTCAACTTTTTTGGGATCTACCATCACAAATTTTAATTGCGATGGATGTTTTTTGTACAAGAGCGATACCAATACCGCATTTATCCCTACAGATTTACCCTGTCCGGTAGCACCTGCCATCAATAAGTGAGGCATTGTAGCGAGGTCAACAATATAATTTTCGTTATCAATTTTTTTACCCAAAGCAATAGGTAAGCTCATTTTGTTGTTCACGAATTTCTCGCTGCTCAACAAGGCGCGCATAGATACTATTTGCTTATTGGCATTGGGTACCTCAATTCCAATGGTGCCCTTGCCTGGAATAGGGGCAATAATACGAATGCCAAGCGCAGCCAAATTAAGTGCAATGTCATCTTCTAAGTTCCTTATTTTGGATATGCGCACACCTTCTGCAGGAACAATTTCATACAAGGTAACGGTGGGCCCTACTGTAGCACTAATGCGCTGTATTTCTATACCGAAACTACGAAGTGTGCTGATGATTTGATTTTTGTTTTTTTCGAGTTCCTCTTTGTCAATAGATATAGTTTCTTGAGCACGATCTTCGAGCAGGTCGAGCGTAGGGAATTTATAACTGGGTAAATCCAATTCTGGCGCGTAGGGTTCATTGCTTTGTATGCTGATACGCCCGCTTGCAGGCACTTCAAGAGCTTGTTCTACCTCAGGTTGTTTTACCTCGAAAGAAAAATCAGGTTCATTATTTGCTGTTGATTTTATCTTTTCTTTTTCAGGAAAGGCAAATTCAAAATCGCTGTCTTCTTCCGATGTCCCAATTGCAGGACTCTCTACCCCTTCCTCTTCAATGTCAACAATAGGCTCAGGTTTTTTTTCAGAAAGACTAAAAGCGGTAGCTTCTGAAGCTGCATTTGCAAAACGGTCATTTATATTGCCAAATACTTTTTGTCCTTCAATCTCGCTATGGGTATCTTCACCATTTATCTCTGGCTCATTTGTTTCCACGTTTTTAGATGCTGTATTGATAAGCCCTTCTTCTTTATCTTTCGAAAGTACGTTCGTCAAACTACTACCCATGGCAGCGGCCTTGCTTCTTGCACTATAAATCATCGGTCGGATGTCTAAAGAAAAAACAATGAAGGATACCAAGCATACTGTTGAAAAAAGAATAAGCCCCGTACCCAATTTGCCAATAAGTCCGTTGAGAAAAGCGATAGACTCATTGCCCCAAGCACCGCCCCAAGCAAAATCTGTTTCGGGAAATAAAAATGATAAGGTAGGGGCGGCAATGAGCAAAATCAAACAAACCCAACGCAAATATTTACCCAGATGCGACAATCTTTTGCCATATACTAAATACAAGCCCCACAAGCAAAGCCAAAAGCCAATAATCAACGATGCAATGCCGATGCTTTTATACACCAATGCATGGCTCACTAATGCCCCCAGTCTGCCACCCCAATTCGTGATAATACTCTCCTTGTTGGCAAGAAATGACCACGCATTATGACTGCCTAATAGCTGATCCTGATCTGCTTTCCAAGTGAAAAAATAACTAACAATAGAAAATGTAACAAAAGAACCTAACAGAAGGATTATAGTGCCTAAAATCAATCGGAATTGTCGTTTTTTGTCAGTGGGTTCAGTTGCTATTGCTTGCTTAGAGTTCGAACTTTCTTTTGTTTTTTTAGAATTTGTAGCCATATTCTTTAATAGAAGAACTACAAATGTAAAACTTTGTTTAGGATTTAACACGTCTGCATGTTTAGTTGCTATAAAACGATTATACCGCAATATTTTTATTTTTAACAAAAACAATTGCTTGGCAAATAAAAAAACTACTTTTGGAAAATTGATTGTCAAAACCCAACCATTGATAAGGAGCTACTGTCTATCCAATGGTATGGGCTTCAAGATTCAAATGTTTTGAGACATAGCAATGAAAATGACAGCTTTTTAACCATATTCGTGAGTCAAATAATTGAGTTCAAATAAAAAAATATTAGTCAATTCATTGCAACTTTCAAAAAAAGCCGTATTTTGAACCGCAGTTGTGTACGAAATTGTGAAGATTTGAGCGAATTAAAAGTTAAATTAGTAGTGTGGAAGTATTGATTTTATTGTATTCTAGCACTGCTTGTTGTTAATAAAAATTAAAAAATAAACGCTTTTACAGTAATATTTTTAAGGAAGAAACCATGACAAAGAAAAACATCATTAAAAGAGTAAGTCTTACAGCGGCATTAGCGATTACTGTATCTTGTGCCTATGCTCAAGATATCCATTTTACTCAATTTAATGCTACGCCATTGACACTCAATCCGGCTTTTACGGGAGCCTTTGAGGGGCCGATTCGTGCCTCTGCGATTTATCGCGATCAGTGGAGAAGCGTTGTAGGGTCTGCGGCCTATCGCACTTTTGCAGTGTCTGTAGATGCGCCAGTTAAAAATTTGAATGGGGATGATTACTTGGCAGCAGGCATTCAAATTTATAATGATGTTGCAGGAGATGGTAACTTGAATAATTTTTCAGGGTTACTTTCTGTGGCTTATCACAAATTTTTAGGTATTGAGGGCGATAAAACCCTTTCTATAGGCTTACAAGGAGGCTATACTTCCAAATCGATTGATTTAAGTAAGTTGTACTTTGGTAGCGATGCTTTATATCTTGGTTCTCATGGGACACAGTTAGATGGATCTCCGGTACGTTATGTTACTGTAAATGCAGGTATTGGCTATTCTCAAAAGATAAACGATCAGGTTAGCTTTACTTTAGGTGTTGCTGGTAACAATCTTAATCAACCTCGCGAAACAATTTTGAA
Source organism: Phycisphaerales bacterium (assembly GCA_030054025.1). Taxonomy (GTDB): domain Bacteria; phylum Bacteroidota; class Bacteroidia; order Chitinophagales; family Chitinophagaceae; genus Rurimicrobium. Next base: position 64,333 of record JASGCQ010000001.1, read on the forward strand.
ATCTAAACATAGCGATGTAGGATTGGGTATGCGTCTTGCAGCTCAAGCAGGAGCCGTGATATACACTGGCGAAAGATTTAGTTTTCGTCCTGCTGTATTGTACCAAACGCAAACAGCTACAACCGAAATTATTGCCGGTAACGAATTTAACTGCATTATTGCTAGTGACCCAGAAGTAAGAGATTTGGCCACAAGCCTTTTTGTGGGAGGTTGGTATCGTAACAATGATGCTGTCATGATTTCGGGTGGTATAGAACATCGAGGTTTCCGTGTGGGTGTTGCTTACGATTATAATACTTCAGCCTTAAAAACTGCATCAAGCGGAAAAGGTGGATTTGAAATAATGTTCCGCTACATTGGACTTAAACCATTAAACGCAGCACGCAATTTGGTTTACCCTTGCTCTCGTTTCTAAATAGAACAAAAACAAAAACAAAACGAAAAGTAGTACTTATCTTTTCAAGACTTTTATACATTTACAAGAATAATAACGAACAAACGATATGAGAAAAAACTGGCTTCTCTTTGTACTGGCAACATTTATGGTAGTGTCTCAACACGATGCACAAGCCCAGAACATAGCAAAAGAAAAGTATAGAAATAAGGCTAATGATCCAGTAAAGGAATTGCCTTACGATAAAAAACTCAAATGGGCAGATGCCTTGTTCAGAGATGGTAGCTATTACAATGCTATGGAGTATTACAAGCAATTAAAAATGGAGCAACCTCGTTTGCCTTATTTGACCTATCAGTTGGCTGAATGTTGTTTACTGACTCGCGATTACATTCAAGGTGCAGGCTACTATCAAGAAGCATACGCAACTGCTAGAATATTGTATCCTCAAGCAAAATATTACGAAGCGTTAATGCTTAAAATGCAAGGTAAATATGATTTGGCAATTACAGCTTTTAATCAATTTATTACCAATAATCCTAAGACGTTTAAGAAAATGAAAAAACGCGCTAAGGTTCAGATTGAAGGTTGTATTACAGGCAAAAACTCAATTAACAGTCCTCAGCCATACACGGTTAAAAATGCTGGTCCAAATGTAAACTCAGCATATACAGAGTCAGCACCATTTCCTTTTGGAGATACGGCTTTATTGTTCTCTACAATGCGTCAATATGATGTAGTGCAAGTTGATAAGCGTAAGTCTGCAGCTTACATGTCACGCTTAATGACATCTACCAAACAAAAATTTGTTGATGATATTGACTCCTTTCAATGGGCACTTGATTTCAAAGATGGTAATTTTAATACACCAAATTCTCATGTAGGAAATGGTTGCTTTAGCCCAGGTGGAGATCGCTTCTATTTTACTCGTTGCAATGAAGAAGATTCAATGGAAATAGTTTGTCACATTTTCGCATCTAAATGGGATACGCTTAAAAAGAAATGGAAAGAGCCTAAAGAATTGGGAGAAGGTATCAACGAAGAGGGTTCTAATACACACCCATTCATGGCTAAAGTAGGGAAAAAAGAAGTATTGTTTTTCTCTTCGAATCGTAAACTTCAAAGCCGTGGAGGATACGATATTTGGTACTCCATTTACGATCCAGTTAAAGAAACTTATCGCCGCCCTCAAAACGTAGGTAAGCAAATCAATACCGATCAAGATGAGCAAACGCCATATTATGATAGCCGTGTTGGTAAATTATACTTTGCCTCTAATGGTTGGGTAGGTGTTGGTGGTTTTGATATCTATTCTGCAGATGGCGGTCCTTCACGTTACTCGAACGTACAAAATTTAGGTTTTCCTATCAACTCACCCGCAGATGAACTTTATTATATCAAAGACCCAGTTGGTAAGCCTGATGCTTATGTTGTTTCTAATCGTATTGGTTCTTACGCACTTAAAAATCCAACGTGTTGTGATGATATTTGGAGAATACAATCTGAGCCAAAACTTAGGGCAATTGGCAAAGTGATTTATCGTGCTTCTGGTGAATCCGTAAAAGAGTGTGTAGCTAAGATGATTGATGAAACAGGTGATTTGAAAACTTTTGATTCTCCTGATGGTAACTTTGCCTTTAACACTTTCCGTGGACATAACTACGTTATTACCGCTGATAAAGCAGGTTACACCTCATCTCGCATCAACGTTAATACTTCTGAAGTAAAACGTACAGATCCAGACGATAATGTAGAAGTAGTTATTTATCTTGATGAAATTGTAAAAAACAAACCATTTGAAGTACATAACATTTATTATGATTTCGATAAAGCTACACTTCGCCCCGAATCAGTAGCGTCATTGGATACCTTGCTTAATTTTATGAAAGACAATCCTTCATTAGGTGTTGAAATTTATTCTTACACTGACGGTAAAGGAGATGTTCCTTACAATAATAAATTAAGCCAAGAAAGAGCTCAAGCTGTTACTGATTATCTCAAAAATAATGGTATTGATGCGGGCAGAATGTTGCCAAGAGCTTTAGGGAAATCTAACCCTGCGGTACCCAATACCACTGAAGAAAATCGTCAGCTCAACAGACGCACACAATTTAGAATTGTAAAAGATGATTCTAAGAGTCGTATCTTATACGACAGTAGCAAACCAGGTAACATTGACGATCAACAAAACTTGAAAGTTAATGAAGATACTAGTTCGGATGAACCAATGGATGAAGAATCCAAAATGGCGGTGCCAGGTAGTCGTGTAAATAAAAAATAGAGAGTAGTAGTTTAGTGGATCAAAAAATTAGCCTCGCAAATTTGTGAGGCTAATTTTTTGTAGCTATTTTCAGAAAACTTTAAATATTATTCAACTCAGACTTAGTAGCTAAAGTTTATTTTTGTCCTCTAAAAATTAATCAATGCCAGGATATGAATTGTTTGGCGCCGAAGAGCGTAAAGAAGTAAATGACGTTTTAGAAACGGGCATCTTGATGCGTTATGGATTTGATGGACCAAGAAAAGGTATTTGGAAAGCTAAAGAATTGGAACAAGAAATTTGTAAATATTTTGGCTCTAAACATGCTCAATTGGTGAGTAGTGGCACAGCAGCATTGTCTACGGCAATGGCTGCCTTGGGTATTGGTAAAGGCGATGAGGTAATTATTCCAACATTTACCTTTGTAGCTAGTTTTGAAGCTATTGTAGGCGTTGGTGCTATCCCCGTTTTAGTTGATATTGACGATACTCTTACCCTAGACCCAGAAGCGGTTGCCAATGCGATTACCAGCAAAACCAAAGCGATTATGCCCGTTCACATGTGTGGCAGTATGGCTCAGTTGGATGAATTGAGAAACCTCTGCGACAAGCACAATCTATTCTTGATAGAAGATGCTTGCCAAGCAATTGGTGGGAAGTATAAGGGCGAATATTTGGGTACGATTGGTAAGGTCGGTACTTTCTCCTTTGATTTTGTAAAAATCATGACCTGTGGAGAAGGTGGCGTAGTATTAACCAACGATGCGCAACTGGCAGAAAAATGCGATCAATACTCTGACCATGGTCACGATCATTATGGCAAAGATAGAGGTGCCGATTTGCATCCCTATTTGGGCTACAATTATCGCATTTCAGAATTACATGCTGCAGTTGGGTTGGCGCAGATTCGTAAGATGGATTATTTCTTAGAATTGCAAAAACGCAACCATCGTATTATCTACGATTGCCTTAAAAATATTTCTGGATTAAGCTTCCGTCGTATTCCCGATAAAGAGGGCGATACAGGTTCCTTTCTTTCTTTCTTTTTGCCCAATGCAGAACAAGCCAAAAATGTTGCATTAGCATTAGCCGAGGCAGGTATTGGTGCTAATCCTTATTGGTACGATAACAACTGGCATTATATTCGTAAATGGGAGCATTTAAAAAACGCTGCCTTTTTAAACCGAATATCTGATGAACAAAAACAGGCAATGATGCACTATGCCAATCAGGCGTTTCCTTCATCGGATGCTATCATGAGTCGTTGCATTTCTTCTGCTATTAGTTTGGCATGGACAGAAGATCAAGCGCAAGAAAGAGGTCGAAAAATGGCGGAGATAATTACACAAATTATTACGGCTTGATTTTCTAGTAACTGAATTTTATCATCCTTATGACAACTGCTGAAATTCTCAAACGTGTTAGGCGCATCGAGATTAAAACAAAGGGACTAAGTAATCATATTTTTGCAGGAGAATACCATTCTGCTTACAAAGGAAGAGGGATGTCTTTTAGTGAAGTTCGAGAGTACACTCCCGGAGATGATGTTAAATCAATAGATTGGAACGTAACTGCCCGCTTTTCACACCCATTTGTAAAGGTGTACGAAGAAGAACGTGAATTGACAGTTATGCTATTGGTGGATGTTAGTGCAAGTTCCTTGTTTGGCACCTCACTCCGAATCAAGCGTGAATTGATAACCGAGCTTTGTGCAGTGCTTTCATTTTCTGCAGCTACAAACAATGATAAAGTAGGTGTGATTTTTTTTAGCGATAAAATTGAAAAATATATTCCGCCTAAAAAAGGTAGAAGTCACATTCTTCGTATCATTCGTGAATTGCTGACAATCGAAGCCAGTTTCAATACAGGCACCAATGTTGGCGTGGTGCTTGAGTTTTTAAACTCTGTACTCAAAAAGAAAACCATAGCTTTTTTAATGAGTGATTTTGTGAGTCCACAATATGAAAAGCCGTTAATGATTTCGGCGCAAAAGCACGATTTAGTGGGTATTCATGTTTTCGATTCAGCTGACAGAGAGTTGCCAAAATTGGGCTTAATACAAGTGCAAGATGCCGAAACCGGTTCTGCTGTATGGATAGATACAGACGATAATCAGTTGCGTACACAATACACGAAGACATTTGAGCAACACAAAAAATATTGTGCCCAAGCATTCAGTAAAAGTGGGGCATCTTTACTGAGTATTCGTACGGATCAAGATTATGTCAAAACATTGCAAGGATATTTTAAAGGGAGATAAGTAATAGATATGAATAGGAATTTTTTTATTGCCATTTTTATTGCACTGCTTCAATACATCTGTATCACAAATGCATCTGCACAGGCAAACATCGAAACTAAAACGGATGCTACCCAAATTGTCCTCGGCGATCAAGTACGATACTTTATTACCGCTACGATAGATACCACTAAAGCTCAACTACGGTGGTCATTTTTCGCCGATACATTTAATACTTTAGAGCTTGTAGAAAAGGGAAAAATTGACACTTCGAGAAGTGGTGCATTAGTTAGCTACAAACAAAGATTGCTCATTACGGGATTCGATTCAGGGAGTTTTTTAATCCCAAGATTTACATTTTTTGTAGCACATAAAACGGGTGTAATAGACACGCTTTTCACAGACTCTTTCCGTTTGATGGTAAACACGATTGCTGTAGATACCACAAAACCTTTTAAAGCAATTAAAGGGGTAGAGGAGGTGAAAATATCTTGGTTGGATAATTTACCTTTAATAATTGCTTTATTGATTGGTATTGCACTCATTGTATGGGTTGTAAGTTATTTTGTAAAAAACAAAAAGATTGCTGCGCTTAAAAAATCTGCGGTAATTGTAGAAACCCATCAAGAAAAAACACTACGCTTGTTGAAAGAACTTGATGAAAAACAATTGTGGCAACAAGAAAAGGTAAAAGATTATTATACAGAACTTAGCGAAATTATTCGCCAGTATATCGAAGTACGTTTCAAAACTCCTGCAATGGAATTGACAACAGATGAGTTGTTGCGCAAGGCTAAAAAACATCGAGAAATGAGCTTATTCCGCACTTCGTTAAAACCACTTTTAGAGGCAGCCGATTTGGCTAAATTTGCGAAAGCGAATCCTTTACCTGAAGAGCATATTGAAGCACTGCAATTAGCCAATAATTTTGTACAAATATCGAATCCCAAAGAAGAAATAGTTCAAAATATAAACAATTCTCAAAAACCTAAAAAATGATTAAGGCATTATTCGATGGGCAACATTTGAGTTTTGTACAGCCCTATTACTTTTTATTATTACTGCTATTACCCTTACTCATTTGGTGGCAATGGAAAAATAAAACACCACAAAATCCAAATTTGCGTATCACAAGTTTGGGGGGCATCAAAACGGTAAAACCTACTTGGCGAGTACGATTAAGGTCCTTGCTCAAAGTATTTCGCAGTATCGCTTTTGTAGCGTTGGTAGTAGCTATTGCTCGGCCTCAAAGCAGTAATGTAAGCGAGTCGGTAGATAGCGATGGTATTGATATCGTGCTCTCTGTGGATGTATCGGGGAGTATGATGGCAGAAGATTTGAAACCCAACCGAATAGAAGCTGCCAAACAAGTGGCAAATAATTTTGTAGATAAGCGCGCTAATGACCGTATTGGATTAGTTATTTTTTCTGGCGAAAGTTTTACCCAATGCCCCATAACTATTGATCACAACATTGTCAAAGAACAACTTGCAGCCATCAAAAGCGGAATGTTGCAAGATGGCACCGCAATAGGCATGGGTCTTGCTACCGCAGTTGATCGCTTACGCAACTCTAAAGCCAAAAGTAAAATTATCATTTTGCTGACAGACGGAGTAAATAACACAGGACTGATAGACCCTAGCACAGCTCTTGAAATTGCTAAAGCCTATAAATTGCGTGTGTATTGTATTGGAGTAGGTACACGAGGTGAGGCTCCTTATCCTGTCCAAACACCTGTGGGCATCCAAAAACAAATGGTGCCTGTAGAGATAGATGAGGCTTTGCTAAAAAATATAGCTTCGCAAACTGGAGGAAAATATTTTCGCGCTACAAGTAATAGCTCACTTGCATCGGTATATAAAGAAATTGACCAACTCGAAAAGTCAAAGGTTGAAGTAAGTTCTTTTAAGCATTTTACCGATTTATTCTTACCTTTTGCATTACTCGCACTGATTTGTATTGCGTTAGAGATGGTTTTACGATATACCATATTTAGAAGTATTACCTAATCATTCAAAACGATTTTTTTCTCAACATTCTAAGGTGGAAAATTTGCTAGTTATTAATTCGCATACAAAATAGCCGAGTCAATTCGATATTTTTGAACTGTATCGAATCTGAAATAATCTTTGTTCAGCCCACGGGTATTAATGACTGAAAAAGGTGCAATAAAATAGCCTGGCCGTACTTTGTTAAAGCGACTGCTGGTGTCATTTTGATGCACTTGGACTGCGGTAACAGATAAATCGTTTTTGTTGAAATTAGACAACATTAGCGTTTCAATTGGCAAGCCCCAATCCATGAGTAAATCTGTCTCTAATTGATTACGCGAGTCCTTAATGATGACTACTTTAGGTGTATTGTTTTTTTGCAGGATGCGTACAATACTTTGTATTTTATGGAGCCTTTTAACGTAATTTTGAGAATGATTATAAATTCTGATAAGCGAAATGCTAAAAACAAGACTAAATATCAATACGTTTAATCTCGGTTTGTTATTGCTTATTGTGTACAATAAAAAAGGTAAAACTGCTATTATACTCATGCCCATCCATTCACTCTCAATATAAAATTTAAAAGTGCATTCGGGGTAAATGACACAAATGCTGATATAGTATATCAGGCAGGTAAAAACAACCCAAGAAAAAAGTTTGAATTTTCGTTGATAAAGGAGATAGCTAAGACCTGAAATTACTAAGATGAGGAATACCCAATAATCTTTGATACAAGAGCTGATAAAATCTATCGAAGTTTGTTTCTCCCAAAAAAACAATACCATTTTTAATGTAAGTCCATTAAAAGTATCTAGCTTCTGTTTATCATAGCTTCCATTTATGCTGAAATAATACTTTGTTAGAATCACAACTAAAATGATGATAAAGTAAAACCAACTCTTTTTTTCTTTGCGTAGTTCTTTATCTTCGATAAGAAAAAATACCGAAAGACTTCCTGCTACTAGGATAATAATGGGGTGAGAGAAGATGGCCAAAAAGGCAAGAATGCTCACTACTAGATAAGGTAATATTCTTCCTGTTTTTTGTTTGGTATTGTAATTGAATATAAAGCCAAACATCAAGAGCAGCCATACCATACCTTGGTGCACTTCATTGTTGGTCCAATAATAACTCTCTGTAACACAAAGTGTAAAATATAGTGCAATCAGAATAGAGAAGAGGTATTGCTTTTTGCAGTGCAAAAGAATAGCTGCTGAAAAATAAAATAAGTTAAAACTGATGGAGTATAAAAATAATATGCCTTTTAAGGGCAAATGAAGCCATACGCCCACCAAAGGGAATATTTGTGAGATAAATGAGCCATAACGGCGTTCTTGGATAGCTAATGTTTTAGTGTTAATGATACTAAAACTAATGTGTGCAGGGTCAACAAATAAAATTCGCTCTAAATAATATTGTGCAGCACCTAACAGTAGGATAAACAGAGCTGCGAGTGCTAATTTGCTAACATTTTTGATATTGAACATATCCATATTGGGCTAAGATAATTTTTTTTCAGCTTTTTGAATCTATTTTTGTTATTATCAATTAAAGCCTTACTTTTGCAGTCCGATTTTTTAAATTAATACTGCCCAACACTAAAAGGGCTATAATACAAAGCTTATGAAACGTACATATCAACCTAGTCGTCGTAGTCGTAAATCTGTTCATGGTTTTCGTAAACGTATGGAATCTGCTAATGGTCGCAAAGTATTAGCGTCTCGCCGTGCAAAAGGACGTAAAAGATTGACCGTGTCTGACAAGAAATTGTTGAAATAATCACCTTTTAAATTTCTTCTGCCATTCGCTATACTTTCACAGTTCACGAGCGGCTAAAGCGAGAGCAACATATCAAAACGCTTTTCCAGTTTGGAAAAGCGTTTTCTTCATTTCAACTCAAGTGTATTTGGCTGCAATTGCCCCGCGGTAGCGAACTATCGCCTGTGAGGATTGCTGTGTCTGTACCCAAGAAAAGAATACCGCTTGCCGTAAATCGAAATCGTATCAAACGACTTATCCGAGAGGCATGGAGGCTCAATAAGTACCAACTGTACCAAGCTTTTCCCGAGGACAAGCGACTACATTTATTCTTTATTTTTACCGGAATCCCCAATCCCGATTTTCAGCAGATAGAACAATCTGTACAAAAAGCTATTGACAATTTGCAACAACTGCTTAATCTTAAAAAAGATGCGTAAAGTATTCACTTATCTGTTTTTGGGGATTATTCGTGTTTATCAAAAAATGATATCGCCATTTCTAGGTGCTAATTGTCGTTATACGCCTACTTGCAGCGAATATGGTACAGAAGCGATTAAAAAATATGGTCCTTTTAAGGGAGGACGCATGGCTTTGAAAAGAATTGCTTCCTGCCATCCTTGGGGTAAAAGCGGTTACGACCCTGTACCTTAAGAATAATTCACTACTCTGGTATCAACACTCTTTCGCCTAAAAACTTCGGCTTTTTATTCGCAATGTAATCAAGGTAAACTTTTACTCGAGCAAACTTTTCTCTCAATTGTATTTTAAAACCTTGTTGAGAATTTACATTTTGTGCATTAAATCCAATAGCATCAATATGCTCTTTAGAAGCAATAAACAAGGCTCGTTCGTTATGAAATTTTTGAGAAATAATGGTTGCTGATTTTTGACCAAATATTTTTTCAAGTCTGATAATAGAATCGAAGGTTCTGAAACCTGCATAATCAAGAAAAATAATCGAAGAATCAATTCCTAGTGCTATTAAATCTTTACGCATCATTTCAGGCTCATTGTAGCTTTGCGTGCTATTGTCACCACTGACAATGATGTATTTTATTTTGCCATTTTTTATGAGTTCTACAGTGGCTCGGATTCTATATGCGTAATATAAATTTTCATAACCTTGACTATCGTACTTTGATGTCCCCAATAATAAACCAACTTTGTTATAGGGTATATCTTGAACATTATCAAAATTTTTCCCCTTAGCAGCAAGTTCTATATTACGGTTACAGACAATGATAGCCAGTGTTACACTAGCTATCATAAGTAATATTATTAGTTTGATTAATTGTTTTCGCCTCATCTAGTAGCTACTTTTTATTTCCTCTTTGATATCTTCTATAATTCGATGGGCAATATTATTAGCCGTAGTTTCGCTACTACTTTCTGCATAAATGCGAATAATGGGTTCGGTATTGGAGGTACGCAAATGAACCCAATCGTTGTCAAATTCGATTTTTAAACCATCTTCCGTATTGATAGGCTGTGTGAAATATTTTTGTTGAATAGCAGCAAAGATTTTAGGAACATCTAAGCCTTCTGGCAGTTCGATTTTGTTTTTTGAAATAATATAATGAGGATAAGTATTGCGCAATCCGGAGATGCTTTTTCCGCTTTTTGCAAGATGAGTTAAGAAAAGCGCAATTCCTGCTAAGGCATCGCGACCATAGTGCAATTCTGGACAAATTACGCCACCATTCCCTTCTCCGCCTATCACTGCATTGTGAGCTTTCATTTTGGTTACAACATTTACCTCTCCCACTGCACTTGGAAAGTATTGACATCCGTGCTTTTCCGTTACATCTCTAAGGGCTCTGGTGGAAGACATGTTCGAAACAGTATTGCCCTTTTTATGACTTAATACATAATCGGCAATGGCTACTAGGGTGTATTCTTCTCCAAATAAAGTCCCATCTTCATTTACAAAGCATAATCTGTCTACATCTGGGTCAACGGCAATACCTAGATGAGCATTTTCTTTCACCACATTGCTGCACAATTCAACCAAATTTTCGGGCAAGGGTTCGGGATTGTGAGCAAAATTACCATTGAGCTCTCCATTGATTACGATAATATTTTCCACTCCAAGAGCTTTTAATAATGCGGGTACAAAGGTCGTTCCGGTAGAATTAATTGCGTCCAATACAATTTTAAAACTCTTTGCTTTAATGGCATCAACATCTACCAAAGGATGGTTTACAAGAGCACCAATATGTTTTTGCATATAGCTATCGCTATGGGTTACCTTGCCTAAATGATTAATATCGGCAAACATCATTTCGCCTTTTTCGGCAAAATCCAGTATCCATTGTCCGTCTGCTGCATTTAAAAATTCGCCTTCGGCATTCAGTAATTTCAGGGCATTCCATTCTTTAGGGTTATGGCTGGCAGTAAGGATAATACCTCCGGCAGCCTGTTCCCATTTTACAGCCATTTCTACAGTAGGGGTAGTACTCAAGCCTAAATCAACCACGTCAAAACCACAGTTTTGCAGTGTTGCCACCACAATATTGCGTACCATCTCTCCACTCATCCTGCCATCTCTGCCCAATACTATTTTATTATTTTCTTTGTTGTTTAAGCGCAAAAAATGCGCATAAGCAGTAGTGAATTTTACCAAATCGAGAGGAGTTAATCCACTGCCTACTTTGCCCCCGATGGTTCCTCTGATGCCTGAAATTGATTTAATTAATGCCATTGTTGAAATGCTAAAAGATGATTGTATGCGATTTGATTATTTATGCGGGATTGTTTTGTTGTGGACTCGTTTCATAGATGATTTGCAATAGGGTTTGTCCTACGGCTTTTAGTGTAGCACGGTCAATGACATTCATATTGTCGTCGTGGGTATGCCAATGTGGTTTAAAAGGTTCTTGACTGTTAGGTACAAGGTTGATGATGTCAATAGTAGGTATTTTGATGATTTCATTGACATATTTATGGTCGTCGGTAATGCCGCCACCTTGTACAAAAGGAAAGTAAGAAGAGAAACCTGCTCTTTGTGCTGCTTGGTAAACATTTCGTTGTACATCAGGTGCATATTGCGATGATAGCATTTCTAAAGGAAAGGTAGCACCTTTTGCACCAACCATATCCAGTAAAACACCAAACTCTGCAGTGTAGCCTGCCACATGTGGATTGTGTGCCCAATATTGTGTACCTAAGCAATAACTATCTTCTCCCCATTCCGTTTTTCCGTAATCTTCTACATCAGTAAATAGAATGTCAATACCAATATCCGCCCCTATTTTTAGAGTGTGTACTTGCCGAGCAAGTTCTATCAATACGCCTACACCGCTAGCGGCATCATCTGCGGCAAGGATAGGTTTTGTTTGGGCACTATCGTCTTCGTCTGCCCAAGATCGGCTATCCCAATGGGTGAGCAAAAGAATACGTTTGGTAGCCTTGGGGTTGATACTGCCAATCAGGTTGATACAAGGCAGCATTTTGCCGTCGCCACCTTTTACCTGAGTCGATTGCCGATAAACAGTGTCGCAAAATGTTTTTAATTTTTGCTGCATCCAATCGGCGCATTTTTTTTGTCCTATAGAACCCGGTGTGCGGAATCCAAAATTTAATTGCTCTTGAATATAATTGTAGGCAGAATCTGGGTTGAAATTGGGGATGCTGACTTTTGGGATATTGGTAATGGGCGTACGGCTATCGTTTTTGTTTTCCTGATCTTCTCCTCCGCAACTCTGTAGGATGAAGCATAGGGGAACAAAAAGTAGCTTTAGAATGGAATTGTATAATCGCATTTGGAATAAAATGAGTGTGTAAAATTGATTCCTTTTTAGGAGAAATAAAAATGCCTCTTTCTAAATTTTTGGTAAAGAAAGAGGCTTTAGTATCAACAGATGAAACTGATTATTTCAATTTCACTTCTATGGCTTGGAGTACTTCTTTATCCGAAGATTCGTTGGTACTCAAAAATCCTACGATCGAGCAATTTTCGAGCTTCCAAGTAGATGATGGGGTGAATTGGTAGTTATACTCATATACTCTGCCCGGTTGCTTAGTACTTATATTATCTAAAATAGCATTGCCATAATATGGGGTCAAACATTTTCGGAAAATATGGTTGTGTACATAATGCATGTCAACACTATCGGTATATTCTTGAGCATCAATAATATTGCTTTCGATAACCCCTAGGGTAAGTGCATTCTTTTTGGCAACTGCACTAGTGTAAGCAATTTTTACATTTAAGCTGACAAGGTTGGTGCTGCTGTTGTAAGTTGATTTGATATACATATTTGCAGGAGCAGCAACAGATAATCGGGAACTAACAGTTGAAGACCACTGATTTCGACCAATTTGCAGAGTAGAGCCTACAGGAATTCGGTCTATTCCGGCGGTAGGTATAGAGGTTAATCCACCAAAAATCGAACTACTCATCAGCGTTGCGGCAGAGTCTCTGAAATCAAATGCACTTTTTTCTCCGTTGGGTTTGTTGACAGGTTTGAAAATTTCTCCTGCGTTAAAGGTATGATAGGCTACAGCCACTATTTTTCCGGGATTGCTGCTAATGATACTGCTTACTACATCATGACCCGCCGGACAGTTGGTACATGAGGCTCCTGTAAATTCTTCAATCAATACATTCCTTGCTTGAGCTACTTCAGGTGTGGTAACATAGGTGGTGTCAACATAATTTTTGAATCCGTCTATGACAACATCTTTTTCTTCGCAAGATTGTAATGCCAGTATGGATGCAAGTACTCCTAAACGCAATATTTTTTTCATGCTCAATGACTTTAATCTAATATCGAAAGTACGAATTATTTGGAATTGATAAACGTACTTTTTTATCAGCGACAAAATTGAATCATCACTTGTGCAAATTCGGAAACAATAGGCAATTCGGGTTGGTTGTAGCTTGCCAAATTTTCAGACTTATCTGAACTGGCATTTTTTAGCACATGATTCATGCCCTTGATGATGCTTAACTGTGCGTTGGTATTGGCTGCTTTCAAAAATTGAGCGTCTTCTACAGACACTTGCAAATCGGTAGTGCCTTGAATGATGAGTATTGGATTTCTAATCGTTTTAATTTCTGTTTGTGGGTCATAAGCAAACCAAGAAATCATATAGGGCTGTACCGAATTTCTAAAAATAGACGATAGTCTTTCGCTGGAAACCTGAGCTACAGTTTTGCCTTCTTTCAAAGACTTCAAAATTTTTGTTGTTTCCGTTTTGTCTTCAGGCATAAGCCCATTGAGTTGCTTCATTAGTATTTTGTCTGCCGATTCTCCTGCTCCTGAGATGGAAATCAATTTATCTACGGGTTCTTTATTGGCAGCAATCATGCCTATCAAGGAGCCTTCGCTATGCCCTGCAATGATGATTTTACCAAAACGCCCGTCTTTTTTTATTTTTTGAATAAATTTAATAGCATCGTTCACCATATCATCAAAGCGCGTTTCAGATTCAGGACTCGAAGCACCCATGCTTTCTCCTACACCTCTTTTGTCGTAACGCACAGAAGCTATTCCTGCCTGTGCAAGGGAGTCTGCGAGCATTTTGAAAGCGTTTGATTTTAGTCCCATAGCACTATTACAGTTGCGGTCGGTAGGGCCAGAGCCTGCGATGATGAGGACGATATTCGGTTTGCTTTTTGTAGATTCAGGCATTTTAAGAGTGCCGTATAAGGTGGCACCACTTTGGGTTTGGGCATTGAAATTGGAAGGCTCTTTTTCTGCCGTTGCTGTATTGCTTTCTTCTTTCTGAACGGGTTGGAAAAATAAGCCACTCAATTGATTTTTGTCATTGAGCGGGAACACAATATTGTATTTCCCTTTTTCAAAAACACCTGTATAAATGGTATTTTCGGCAGTTTCTTGTACTATACTTGTGCTGAGTAGTTTACCAAACTGAGCATTGAGATTTTCTAGCAAATCTTTCGTTTTTTCGACACTCAATGCAGCACGCATTTGAGCCGAGTACATGGCATATAAGCTATCCGCATTTTTGCTGTTATAGTAGAGTTGAAACTTAGCAATAGCTATCGTATAGTTCAGTTTCTTGTTTTGTGCATTCGCAGAACAGATGCACAATAGAAGTGCAATGAATAAAATAGACCTTTTCATAAGTATTGAATAATTGAAAATTTAAAGAATGCCGTACATTTTTAGAACAATTAATTTGGATACCGACTCAGCCAAAACTATGGCGATGATAAAGCTCACAATGGCTTTTGAGCCTTTGGCATTGCAGGATACCGTATAGGCATTGTAGAGCAAGGCTATCATCCAGATGGCAAAGACTAAAGTTGCCATTCCAAAGACAATTTGCGATGTTTTGATATCGTTGATGTTCACCGGTTCGTGTAATGTCATAAATGCCAATAGAGCAACGATAATCATGGACTAACGAGCCAATGCGACTGTGCCTGCCACGTCAATCAAACGAATACGAGATGCAGAAGCAAATTTGCCGGTGATGAATAAAAAAATAAAGAGGCAAAGCCAATCAATTAGTGGCTCGATAAAATAGAACCAAAGTGAAGTTTGTGCCCCAATATGTACATCAAGGGTACCATCAAAATGACAATGACTCCAAATCGAAATGATTGCGGTCAAAGCCATGAAGAAGAAGCCAAGCAATAGTGATTGTAAACCGGCGATACGCAAAAAGGGGTTGAATAAATAGGTCTGCATACTTAATTTTTTTGTAGCAGTGTTAATTGATGGATGATATCGTCTAGGCGATTGCGAACAGAGGGATAACTCAACTTGAGTTTTTCCGCCATTAATTTTAGGCTACCACTACTCGTTACAAAATCAAGGATAAATGCTTGTTCCTCTTCGCTCAGTTGGGATAATATAGGTAAAGTAAAGATGCCCGACACTACAGTATCACAAGCGGGACAAGCCAAACTTTGAACTTTTAATGCCGTAGTACAACTGGGGCACAAAAATGGTAAGTTTTTTTTCATTTGTTGATTAATAATGACACAAAATTAATTAATAATTCAATATTGTTTAGTTTTAGTTCATTTTTATTTATTTGCTTTCAAAGCATTCCCCAAAATCCCCCTGCTATTTTTTCAGGTTTTTGTCTTTGGCACAAGGATTGTCTTTAGTATAGTTCAACATTTTGTCTCTATAAGCAGCACTTGTTTTGCCATTATGTCTGCATTTTTAAATTTTACGACAATTTTTTTTTAGCATGAAAGCAATGATTGATATGACGTTTAACCAAAATGACCAAGAGATGGAATTTATGCCCATAGTTCCTTTGGGTGAAGATGAATTAAATGATGAAGAAAAGAAAAATTTGCCCACAGAGATTCCCTTGATTGCCCTGCGAAATACAGTGTTGTTTCCCAATGTTGTTCTGCCTATTACCGTTTCTCGCGAAAAATCGGTCAAAGCCATAGAATTTGCCAATGCCAATGGTAAATGGATAGGCGTATTGGCACAGAAGGATATGAACAATGAAAATCCTAGTGCCGAAGATATTTACACTACGGGAACCCTTGCTAAAATTGTGAAGCAGATAAAAATGCCCGATGGCAATACCACCCTGTTTATCATGGGCAGAATGCGTTTTACGATTAAGGAAATTACGCAGAGCGAACCTTATTTCAAAGCACACATCAGCCTGATGGACGATGTGTGTCCGAAGAATGATTCGGAGTTCGATGCTATTATGTCTTCTGTGCGCGATTATTCAGAAAAAATACTCACTCAATCGCCCAATCTGCCCAGCGAAGCCAGTATCGTGTTGCGCAATATCGAACAACAATCCTTCTTATTACACTTCATAGCCTCCAATATCAATGCGAAGTTGGCCGATAAACAAATGTTGTTGGAGATAGATGACATCAAAGTAAGAGGCGAAAAACTATTGCAAATATTACAAGCCGAATTGCAACTGGTAGAACTCAAAAATGAGATTACCAACAAAACACGCGGCGAGATGGATAAGCAGCAGCGTGAATACTTTTTGCAACAACAGCTCAAATCTATCAAAGACGAACTAGGCGGCGACCCCAATGAACGCGAACTGCGTGATTTGCAGAAAAGAGCCGAAGGAATGGTGTGGCCCGATACAGCCAGAGATTTGTTTCAAAAAAATGTGCAAAAACTGGAGCGCATGCATCCCAGTACGCCCGACTATTCGGTGATTTATAATCACTTGGACTTGATGTTGGATTTACCTTGGAGTAATTATACTGCCGATTCTTATGATTTGCCCCATGCGCAGCAAGTACTTGACGACGACCATTACGGCATGGAAAAAATCAAAGAACGCATATTGGAATACCTTGCCGTGCTGAAACTGAAAGGCGATATGAAATCGCCCATTTTGTGTTTTGTAGGCCCTCCTGGTATTGGTAAAACATCACTTGGTCGTAGTATAGCCAATGCCATTAATCGAAAATATGTGCGCCTAAGCTTGGGCGGCTTGCACGATGAAAGTGAAATACGCGGGCATCGCAAAACCTACATAGGAGCTATGCCTGGTCGTATCATTCAATCCTTGCGCAAAGTAAAATCGGCCAACCCTGTCTTTATCCTTGATGAGATTGATAAGATTGGGCGCGACCATCGAGGCGATCCTTCTTCCGCCCTGCTCGAAGTCTTAGACCCTGAACAAAATAGCGCCTTTTACGACAACTATCTTGAGATGGAATTTGACCTCTCGAAAGTACTTTTTGTAGCCACCGCCAATAGCTTGCAAGATATACAACCTGCACTCCGCGACCGTTTGGAGATTATCCAACTCAATGGATACAGCATAGAAGAAAAAACCGAAATAGCTAAAAAACACCTCATCCCTAAGCAAAAAGAATTGCACGGATTAAACAAAACCAGCATCAGGTTTTCGGACAAAGTGCTGCAACAAATCGTACAAGATTATACCCGAGAGAGTGGTGTTCGAGAGTTCGATAGACTCATAGCATCTGTGATGCGCAATGTAGCAAAACATGTGGCTATGGAGCAAACGGTGCCGCCCCATATCACTGCCCAAAAAGTAGTAGATATACTCGGAAAGCCCAAATTTTCTAACGATGTGTATCAGCGCGGATTACCCGCCGGTGTTGCCGTTGGTTTGGCTTGGACATCCGTAGGAGGCGAAATTTTGTTTATCGAAACCAACCTGAGCAAAGGAAAAGGTGGACTCACCATTACTGGCAATCTGGGTAATGTGATGAAAGAAAGTGCCACCACAGCCTTGTCTTACCTCAAAGCACATGCCGAAGAATTGGGTATAGAAGAGTCGGTATTTGAAGAAAATAATATTCATATACACGTACCCGAAGGGGCTGTGCCTAAAGACGGACCAAGCGCAGGCATCACCATGCTGAGTGCACTCACCTCCTTATTTACCGGGTGCAAATTGCGCAATTATCTTGCCATGACGGGCGAAATAACCCTTCGTGGACAAGTACTGCCTGTAGGTGGTATCAAAGAAAAAGTATTAGCAGCCAAGCGTGCAGGGGTGAAGGAAATTATTCTTTGCAGCCAAAACGAAAAGGACATCGAAGACATCAATCCGCTTTTTATCAAAGGTATCAAGTTTCATTATGTAAAAGAAATGAACGAGGTGTTGGAATTGGCTTTGAAGTAATGTTAACAGGAGCTAATTCATACAAAACCCTAGGCGGAGCATAATATTCTATAGCTCCACCTACCAAAATAATAGCTCGACCTGTCAAACTTGCGGGGTTGGCTACCCGAAAGGTAGCTCCATCTACCCAAAAGCAAGGAACAGCTATATCCAATGAAGCTGCTCCTATATAATGACAACCCCAAGCCTTGCAGGATGATATAAATTGTTGTTAACTTTGAAAAAGTGAAATCTTATGATTTTTCCATTGACCGTAATAATTATTTCAAAATATCAAACACATTTTCGTTCGAAAGCTCTAAAACAGAGTAGAACAGTTATATCCAAGACGCAAGATAAAACTTCTTTTTTTGCTTTAAAACCTGTTGCTATTTGAAAAAAATAAAACAGGTTTTTTCGTGAATACTTTTTTATGGTTAGGATTCAATTCACTACTACCTTTGAATTTGTACAAAACGAATTTTAGATGAAAACGATACAAGGAAATAGTATTTTCATAACACTACTACTATCGGCAATTATTTTTTCTTGTGTTCCTCAAAAAAAATATATTGCCCTTCGCAATCGAACCAATCGTTTGTCCCGTGATAGTGTAAATTTTTATAGCCAATTATTAGGCTTGAAAGGTACAATTAGCAAATTGGAAATGGAACGTGAAATGACCAATTCTAAATTAAAAAAAAGCAGAGGCGAGCTTTTGCAAGCTAAAGAAACCTTGAATACTAATGCCGAAACTATTGCGAAACAACAAAAACGACTCATAGAACTCCGACAGCTTATTGAGCAACAAAAACAAACTACCGAAACTTTACGCAATTCTATTGCAGCAGCTTTAGGTAGCTTTAATGCCGACCAATTGACAGTAAGCCTCAAGAATGGCAAAGTGTATGTAAGCATATCCGAAAAATTATTGTTTGTCTCAGGAAGTGCCGATGTGCGCATTGAAGGTAAAAATGCTTTATCCAGTTTGGCAAAAGCACTCAATCAAAACGCCGATATCAATATTAATGTGGAAGGAGATGCCGATTCTATTCCTATCGCCAAAAAATTTATGGATAATTGGGTCTTGAGTGTGGCTAGGAGCACCGCCATTGCCTGTATTTTGATAAAAGATTACCACGCAACCCCAGTGCGGATTATTAGTAGCAGCAGGAGTCAGTTTTTGCCTTTGGCAGACAATGCTTCACCCGAAAGTAGAGCCAAGAATCGTAGAACAGAAATTATTTTAGAGCCAAGATTAGATAAAATTATGGAACTTGTGGACAACCAAAACAATTCAACCGATACCACAACGCATTAGTTTCCCAGCCATACCCTATGTCTCCCATCGCATCAAAATCCAAATATATTATAACCTTTCTCTTTGGGGCTTTGTTGTTTGCAATACCCCATGTTCTTTTTGCTCAAAACAAACAAGAAGAAGCCAGAAATTTTTTGGACAATAAAGAGTATGCTAAAGCAGCATTGCTCTATAAAGAATTATTCAGCCAGCAACCAGACAATAAAGAAGTATATCAAGACTATCTAATGACCTTGATGGGGATGAAGGATTATAAGCATGCAGCAGATTTGGTAACACAACAATTAAAAAGGTACAGCAATAACCCCAACTATTTGATAGACTTAGGGAATGTATATAAAGAAGAAAAAAAAGATAAAAAAGCAAACGAATTATTTGAAAATGCCCTCCAATATGTCAATGGCGATGATTTATTGACCCAGCAAATGGCGAATAATTTCAGCACCACCGGCAACGACGAATGGGCTATAAAAGTATATGAAAGGGCTATTCAATTTACACAATCTTCCATGCAATACAGCTCCGCCTTAGCAAGATTGTATAACCGTAGCGGCGATGTAGAAAAAGCTATAAAAATAATAATTGAAAGTAGCCAACAAGGAATGCCTCTAATGAATGGTGATGAAACGATAGAGACTACTCTTTTAGAGATTGTGGACAAAGATGCTGAAAAGCAAAAGAAAGCCCAGAAAGCGATTATAAAACTCGTAATCGAGCAGCCTGACAATTACTATTATACTAACCTACTGACTTGGATATTTTCGGTTCAAGACAATTGGGATCAAGCATTTATTCAAGTACAGGCACTCGAGAAAAGAAGTACCGATAAAGGACGTTTACTCATGGAATTTGCCGCAAACGCCGCAAAGAAGAATGAATATGAGATTGCTGAAAAGGCTTACAATATCGTTATTGGCTATGGCAATACACATTCTCGATATAAAATGGTGCGCGAAGCTTTATTGCAAATGCAATTATCCAAAATTGAAAACAATCCTTCTCCTTCAAAAGTTGACATCGCTAATCTGTCTAAAGCTTACACCGATTTTCTGAGCGAATACCCTGATGGATTTGGTCGCCCAATAATTAATGATTACGCCTTGTTAGAAGCGCAATATGACAATAATATGCCTCATGCTATTGAACTGCTCAATAAGGCAATTAGTCAAAAAATGGGTGACAAATTTTTCATGGGCAATTGCAAATTACAGTTGGGCGACTATTATATTATTACCGGCAAAGTATGGGACGCCGCGTTGATGTATGCCCAAGTGGATAAGGCTTTTAGAGAAGATGCTATGGGCGAAGAGGCGCGATTCAGAAATGCGAAATTATCGTATTACCAAAACGATTTTGAACAAGCCCAAGGTCAGTTATCGGTATTAAAAGCATCTACTTCTGAGCTCATAGCCAACGATGCTTTGTTCTTGTCGGTATTGATTACCGAAAATGTACCTCCTGATAGTAATTTGGTTCCCTTAAAACGATTTGCTTTTGCCGATTTATTGTTATTTCAAAATAAAGATGTAGAGGCAGAGGCACTATTAGATAGTATTGCGCATAATTTCCCCAAAAATCCTTTGGCGGACGATATTTTACTTTTGCGGAGCAAAATTGCCCTGAAGCATAAAAATTATCCCAAAGCCATTGATTATTTAAAACAAGTCATAGAACAGCACGGTAAGGACGTATTGGCGGATGATGCACTGATGCAACTTGCCGCTATTCAACAGGGCTTTTTAAAACAAAAAGAAGAGGCCCAAAAATATTACGAACAGCTAATTCTGGATTATCCAGGCAGTAGCTTTATTCGGCAAGCGAGGGAGCAGTTAAAACTGTTAGGAACAATAAATTAAGTTGACACAAGCTAAATAACAAGCACCACAAGAATTTTTCTGTGGTGCTTAATAATTTTATACAAATAATTTTTGAATTACCCCAAAGCATTAGCATCTTCTATCAATACAGAAACTTTGTTATTCAACACTTCGGCAAAACCTCCAGTGATTTCATACAATTCTGTATTGTTCTTGTCTTTTAAAATTTTCATTTTACCAGCACCCAAAGAAGCTATCATTGGAGCGTGTTTTTCTAAAATTTCGAAAGAGCCTTCAATGCCTGGCAATTGAATACCGTAAACATTACCGCTATATACTTTGTGTTCGGGAGTGAGAATTTCTAATTGCATGATAAGTGATTTCAAAATTTGAAAATTTGAAAATGACTTTGCATCCTCAAATTTTCAAATCGGATAATTAATTTTTAGCTTGCTCCATCAATTTTTTACCTTTCGCAATCGCATCATCAATAGTACCTACAAGGTTGAAGGCTGCTTCTGGATACTCATCTACTTCACCATCCATAATCATATTGAAACCACGGATTGTTTCTTCGATGGGTACCAATACCCCTTTAAGACCTGTAAATTGCTCTGCAACATGGAATGGTTGAGATAAGAAACGTTGTACTTTGCGAGCGCGGAATACGACTAGTTTGTCGTCTTCGCTCAACTCATCCATACCCAAGATAGCGATGATGTCTTGTAATTCTTTATAGCGTTGCAAAATACCTTTTACACGGTTGGCACAATCATAATGCGCTTCGCCAACAATTGCTTCGGTAAGGATACGAGAAGTAGAATCCAAAGGATCTACAGCAGGATAGATACCCAAATCGGCAATTTTACGAGACAATACGGTAGTTGCATCCAAGTGGGCAAAAGTAGTTGCCGGAGCTGGATCGGTCAAGTCATCCGCAGGTACATATACCGCTTGTACAGAGGTAATAGAACCATTTTTGGTAGAAGTGATACGCTCTTGCATCAACCCCATCTCGGTAGCCAATGTTGGTTGATAACCCACTGCCGACGGCATACGACCCAAAAGGGCAGATACTTCAGAACCGGCTTGTGTAAAACGGAAGATATTATCTACGAAGAAAAGGATATCACGACCTTTACCAGTACCATCTCCGTCGCGGAAATACTCCGCCATCGTCAAACCACTCAACGCCACACGAGCACGTGCTCCTGGAGGTTCGTTCATTTGACCGAATACGAATGTTGCTTTTGATTCTTTAAGGTTTTCAAGATTCACAGACGCTAAATCCCATCCACCTTCTTCCATGCTATGCAAAAATTTATCGCCGTATTTTACGATACCAGCTTCAATCATCTCACGCATCAAGTCATTACCCTCGCGAGTACGCTCACCTACTCCCGCAAATACCGAAAGACCGCCATGACCTTTAGCGATGTTGTTAATCAATTCTTGAATCAATACTGTTTTGCCAACACCCGCACCACCAAACAAACCGATTTTACCTCCTTTTGCGTAAGGTTCTATCAAGTCAATTACTTTGATACCGGTAAATAAAACTTCTGTTGCGGTACTTAATTCTTCAAATTTTGGAGGTTTAGCATGGATCGGGCGACCACCTACTTTACTCAATTGGGGTAATCCGTCAATCGCATCACCAGTTACATTGAATAAACGACCATTAATTTGATCGCCAATTGGCATTGTAATAGGTAATCCTGTATCTACAACATCCATTCCACGAGTCAAACCCTCGGTCGCATCCATTGCCACACAACGAACACTGTCCTCTCCAAGATGCTGTTGTACCTCAAGCACAACGGTATCGCCATTGTCGCGTTTCAATTCAAGAGCGCTGTATATTTCGGGCAGCTTGTTGTCGTTTGCAAAATGCACGTCCACTACGGGCCCGATGATTTGTTTGATTTTACCAGTGTTAGCCATCTATGATAATATTAAAAAGAATTATTGTTGGAAAATTTTGCGCAAAAGTAAGTCTATATTACTAAAGTGCAAAAATTGATTTGACTAAAAATATTTTTGCGATATGCAATATCAAAAGTTGCTTAATCCCAGATTTTGCAGTAGCGGTATTTTTGAATAATCTGACACAAAAACACCCTCTTTTTTGAAAATTTATTGTTGATATTATAGATTGATAATCAAATGTTTACAATGTATATTTTCTCCTAATTTGCAGTTGAAATTTCCACAAAAAGCTGTCAATAGATACCTACTGAAAAATCTAGGATAAATTTATTCATCCAAAATATCTTCATTTATAGGCTCATCAGGCAAAAAATCCTTAGAAGCAGCCTATTTCTTCAGCTAATTTATTGCGATGGTTAAGGTTGTACTTACTTGGATGCTTTGGACTTTCTATTTGACCGATAAAACCTTTTGTAAGATTGAGCACATTTGCTATGTACTCTTGAGATAAACCTTTCTGGTGTCTCAATTGAATCACTTTATCAATTATAGCTATTTCAAACTTTGTTTTGCGCACCCTTACCATAACGGATGCAATAACTTCAAAAAAAATATATGTTCTTAGCTATTATTAAGAAAATTACATTTGAATTAGAAAAAACAAATTATTATGATTCTTACAAAATCTCGTCGCCTACCTGAATTATTAACAAAAGATTGACTACCTTTTCCTTTATAAAAAAATTCTGTTATGAAAAATATACTCTGCATACTATTCCTACTCTTCTGTTTCACCAGCAGCCAAGCTCAATACCTCGACGGCTTAGACCCTACTTTTGGAGACAAGGGTGTG
>JASGCQ010000038.1 GCA_030054025.1 Phycisphaerales bacterium
CAGGCTATCCCTTGTAGGTTGCTCTCCAGCAGAGCCTACTTCCGTTTTGCTTGATATGCAAAGATTCAAATCTGAATCAAAATCCGAACAGTTGTGTAAAAATAATCAGCTCCACAAATGTCCATTACGCCAGAAGTTCTTTTATTGCTGTATAGCTCGTATAGAAAGCTAAAAATACTCCTCCTAATTTAGGTTAGAGCTCTAATAAATAGTATGATTCACTAGAAAATCAACTCTAATGTATTTGCTTTTAGGCATTAATAAATATCTATTGCCGGATTCCGAATTTTTAATTCATAAGTGCTGTTGTAAGGAGTCGCAATGCCTTGGTAAGTTTTGCTGATAGTGGGTACTGCATCCGTAGCAAATGTAGCTGTACTATTCGTAAATAGTATCACATTGCCAGTAGCATCGCTCAATGTATTGCTACCTGAAAAATTACCAGCCTTTGCAATTTTAGCATTTAGTATTTTGATTAATACCGATTCATAATTGGTAAAATTGGCATTCAATTCGGCAATCGTTATCGTAATAGGGATTGGCGATTTACCTTTTGACCATACCGTACATTTCGAGGCTTTACTATTTTTTATTTCCAATGCTCCAGCATATTTTGTCAGTATTGCTCCTGCAATATTCAGCACAATAGAGTCGCCCAAATCGGGTAATCCTGTTGCCGAACTTCCAAAATATACAGTGATTCCTTTATTGCCATCTTGAATAACAATATTGCCACTACCAAAATTTCGATGCAATGCATCAGAAGTGACGATTCCTTTGAGGGTATAATTTCCTATTATTGTATCGTAGCCTTTATAAAATTTTCGAATGCTATCAATACTAATGAATTTAGAGGCACTTTGTGTACTGCCATCGCATCTTACTGTACCCATTTGCAGGTCAGTAGTATCTCGAATACTTAGTTGCCCGCTGCCCTTATACAATGTATAAATGCCAGCAATTTTTCCTTTTCCCCAAGGAGTGGCTGAGGCTTGAAATGAGGCATAATTACTGGTACGCAAGCTTATTGTGTTGCCTGTACAGTCTTGAAGTTGGATACTAGTTGTTGCACTTGTTTCTGCATAAGTATTATCGTAATTTGGATTGACGAGTTCTGCTTCGGTAATGCGAATGAGTCTGTTGCATAAATCTTTTCGAGCAGATTGTACATCTTTCATGTGCAGCTCAACAACTTTGAGTGTATTGTTTTTATTGGCTGCTATTAGATGTTCGCTTATTGATTTTGAGGGAATTTCAGACACTTGCAATATCCCATCCCTATCAGGTGCAGGTGTGCCACCTAGTTCGGGTGTGCCCTGATTATTACTGAGGTACAATCCTTTCAATTTGATATAGACTTTGCGCCCAATAGGATAAGTATTGTAAAGATTATCTGCATTTAGCTTTAGAGTCATTCCTGCAGCACTGTCTTGTACCACTAATTGATGATGGTAATTTCCCGATTCGTCGTTGGCACTTACTATGGCTGCAATAGTCCAATTACTATCGATAACAAAAGGAGCTGCTTCGGGTGGCACTTCTGCATTTAATTGCGATAGTGTATAATTTACTGCGAGCGCAGGGTCATAACTGCCGTCTGTATTGGGTGTTTCGATTTTACCCTTGAGGCAAGAGACTAATGATGCATAAACCACCAACAGGAGCAATAATTTTGGTTTCATTTTTTGTACTTAAAAGCAACGTTGTTTTGTGAATTGAATATCAAACGTATCGCGTAGTATTAATTGTGGGCTGTTATTGAATGTAGCGTAGATAGCAATAATATTTCCTTTTCCAGTTGATGGTCGGACGGCTCTGAAACTGCATAAACCGCTTGTGCGAAGGCTTATTGAATTGCTGTCACAGTCTATTAATGTAATATTAGTAGCACTGGACAAGTCTGCTGGAAGGGCATAGAATAAGCTATGCGAGGTGTCTGCGATTTGTAGATTGTCCATGCTGATTAATCTGTTTAGCAGTTCGGATTTTGTTTTCGTTACTTCTGCCAAACTCACTTTTATGGGTTCAATGGTATTGCCTCTATTTGCTTTGATAATGTAATTGTTCCAAAGTAAATAGGGTATTGGGCTAATTGTTCCTTTACTATCGGGCGCAAAACCCAATTGGGGTAATTTGTAGTAATAGTTTGTATATAGACCTTTACATTTGATATAGATTTTTCTCCCGATTGGGAAATCATTGTATAAGCTATATGCGTCCATTAGTATCGGCATTGCTGCAGTTCCATCATCAATAATGATTTGCTTATAAAAATTGTTCGTTTTATCATCAGCAATCACGATACCCGAAATCACGACATTATCGGTAATTTCTTTGTAGCCCGAAATGCCCATATTACTGCGGAGTTCGGCTATTGTAATGTATCGAGGATATCCAGGGTCATTTTCAAGAATACTTTCAGGTGATGAATATTTTTGTTTGATACAGGCAGAAAAAAATAAAAGAATGATGAGCAAAAAGCTTACAGTTTTATGGTGCATCAGCTTAAAATTTAAGAGTCATATTTGCAAAAAAAGTAAGCCCTATATAATAGATGTACTTACTCGGAAATTTATCAGGATTATTATTGCTAAAGTCATAACGCAATTGTTCATAGCCCATTGACTTTATATTCTGATTATTCAATAGGTTGCTAATGCTGAGGCTGAGGTATAAGCTACACCTATTTTTTATTTGTTTCGAAAGTTTTTGCAAGCGTATGGATTTGCCTCCCGAAAGGTCAATCGTGTAAAAGGCTGGCAATTTTTCTTGGTCGAAAATTTTATGAAACAGTAAACTGTTGGGTTCTACCAGCTCGGCAGCTTCTACGGTCCTTCTCGCTGGATTAATATTGATGTAATTTTTGTCAAAGTAATTAGCATTTATTTTTACAAACCAATACCTTTTGCTGTTGTAGCTAATGCCAATTGTATAAGCATTTTGAGGACCTATGCCTAGATAATAGTTGTTGATATAAACCTCCTTATTACCTCCTTGTAGATTGGTATCATTGTCTGAAAATACAGACACTTTCGGGCGATTGGTATAATAGGATTGACTGATGTTTGCAGCAGCATTTAAAGTTATGAAGGGTGATAAACAATACTCAATTCCTAGCTCGCTTCCGATATGTCTCTTATTGCTGTTTTGCATTACGAAATTGACATAGCTTTGGTAATCGGGGTCATCGTTATAAAAACGTCGTATGTTAATCGAATGTTGAATATCGATTGCATAAAAAACCACTCTTATCTGCACTTTGGGCGATTTCATAAAATATCCACCTTCAAAACTTTGCGATTGTTGTGGCGTGGACTGATGAATGAGATCGTTTCGTGTGCGAGGCGAAATAAAGACTTGATTCATTAATGGCTCTTCGGTGCCATAACATAGATTTGCAAATAAATAATTACGCCCATTTATTTTGTATTCGATACCACTTTTTATTGAGTAGGTAATATAATATGGTTGTTCACTTCTGCCGTAGGAGTTGAGTGCAAACAATCCGTTTTTATAGAGCCCCTCACGCATATAGGTGGTGTATCCAATCTGTAAAGCAGTGTTTACTTTACACTTCTTTAAATCAAGCTCCATTTGTCCCCAAGCAAATGTTTTGTGTAGGGTATTTATATAGTTGTATCCATAATCATCACCTTTTTCTACGATTCGGTTTGGATGGTTCAAATCGATTTCGGCAAGAGAAGGATTGGCAATGAATTGTTGTGCCACAAACATATTTTTATTGACAAAAAAATCGCCGCCCAGCAAGTCTTCCAATTGTTTGTAATCATGCGATTGTTGCCAAGTATAATGAGCACCTGCACTCAATAATAATTTATCGCAATACTTATATTGCAGGTTGCTGCCTATTGAAATTTTGTTCAGTTGCTCTACATCATTGCTCAATACATAAAGCGAACGATTGCCTTTGTATTGATTCCCCAATTGACCATTCGCATTAGCCACAGTTTCAAAGTTAGCCTTATTATCAAGATACATCCTAGTCCAATCAATTTGTAATAGCTCTGGATTATTTATTATACTTTGGCTAAGCTTACTTGCAGCAACTGGATTGGTGCTTGCATAGTAACTAGGCAAATTTCTGTAGTAATCTGCACGAGGATCTATGGCATCATAGCAATCCAACCCTGAATTTTTGAATACCCCCGTTTGAAACGAAAAGGAGGTGGTTAATTTTATTTTTTCTGATTGGTAATATTGATGCTCGAGGATTGCGATAGGGGCAATCGTTTTAGAGATTTGTGCATTTCTTCTGGCTCCATCTTGCCATCCCCAATTGGCATTATAATAATGATTCTTTGTAAGGTCATAAACTTCGTCGGTAGCACTACCTGAGCGTGCATGAGTAGTAGGAGCTACAAATACATTGAATGAACAGCTGTGTTTTTCATTGAGTATTTTTGCAATAGAAGCGTAGCATGAATAGGCATCAAAAAAAGTACCTTGGGAATATCCTGTTTGGGCCCATCGTCTTGAAGCGGATATACTAAACGCCCATCCGTTTTTTTGAACCCCCGAACTGTGTGTGAGCATAATTCTGTTGTTGTAGCTCCGATTGGATATGGAATAACTCATCTTTGTTTGGCGAGCTTGTTCACTTGCCGAAATGTCGAAAGCCTGCAATCCGATCAAAGAACCAAAAGAGATTGGATTGGATGCGAGTCCATAGCTGCTTGATTTGTTTTTGAATACATCATTCAAGCCCGACCAAGTATTCCAGGCGGCGTTACCTTTTTCTGGGTTGTTCATCAAGATGCCATTAATCCACACTTGTTGGCTATTGCTTAATCCTCTTGCATGAAAATTATAAGGACTAAATGTATAACTCACTGCATTTAAGTAAGGGTCTTTATGCGCACTCGAACTCAGCATAGCACTGATGTTTTGATTACTAATCATTTCATCTCCCAACACATAATCATCTGTTGATTCTAGAGCAATACAGGGAATCCTCAATGCTTGATTGCTCATTGCTGTACTAATTAGTTTTTCAGCAGCTAAACTCAAGGTGTCGAGTGAAACAATTGCTTTGTCGATCATTACTTTAAAGCTATCAATCGTTTCGCCTTCTTGTTTAATTAGTATTGTATAATTGCCATAGGGTATATTAGTGATTGTAAATTCGCCAAGATGATTGCAGGCATATATTTGCCTCAGTTTGGGGAAGAATAGCTCCAATTCAGGTATCGGTTTTCTCGTTTCGTTCGCTACAAAAATACCATTTAGATTAGCTGATTCGAGTTGCGCAAATAGACTACAGCTCCAAAAAAATAAAATACAAAGGAGTAGATGTTTCTTCATATTTGGGATTTTGTTGATTGGAGCAACCATTTATTTAATTTTTTTATCCATTTGGCTTCGGCTTCGGTGTAATTTTTCGACAAAAAAAGTGCTCCGTTCTTTTCCATTAATTCCTTTTTGGCTGCCGAACTTCCTCCCAACAAGTGAACAACGGTTGCTTCCGCACAGAAATGAACTTCGTAACCTAATTTCTTAATATCCATGCACCACTGCATATCTTCATAATACATAAAATAGCTATCATCCAATTTATTTTGCGGCAGCTTGCTTAGTATATTACGTGGAAACATAAAGTACGCACCCCACACCCAATCAGATTTTACATTTTCATTGTGGTCAAAAAAAGATCCTAGCAATAACTTTCCCGCTACCCGTTTATTCATTAACTTTTGTAACCGCAATAACTCTATTAATTGGTATTTAACAGAGGGAAACCTTTGCGCAACTGACTGTATCCTGCCATCAGGATAAACCAATTTTGCAGACACTACACCTACTTGCGGCCGCTGCTCCAGATAGGCGTATGTTTTCGTTATGGCATCATCAGTTAAATAGACATCACTGTTCAGCAATAATATGTATTTACCTTGTGCATATTGTATCCCCAGATTATTACCACCCGCAAAGCCAAGATTTTCTTCAGAAAGGATTAATTTAATTTTATCTCCCCAATGAGCTACTTTTTCTAGCCTAAATTCATCTGTTCCGTTTTCTACCAAAATGATTTCATAACTCACCCCCGTAACATTTTTGATAATGGAATCAATACAATTGCAGGTAAGTTGATAAGTTTTATAATTGATAATAATGATAGAAATGTTCATTTGTAAACCTCCTTTTATCGCCTACTGATTAGCTTAAGAATACGGGATGCCCAGATTGAATTTTTCTTTTTCAAGTCTATATTCTTTATTCTTGTAGGAATGGTTATGTTAGATTGAATCAAGTCCAAAACTGATTGATCTTTTCTTAAAGGTAACAAACTCAAGCTGGGCCAATTACTCGGCTTAACCTGGTTAAAATTTTTATACAACTGGTAATTTTCTCCAGTAGCTTCACGCCACATTTTAAAATGCGCATCAATATCCGAATCGTAGCGATGCCCCCAGTTATTCAGCTTTAGCCACACTTCATCGCTGCTTCTGGCCCAAGATTGGTGCAAGATAGCAAAATTCGTATAATGATTAAAATACCCATTCCTGCGACCATGTTCATAATCTGGCGTATTGGTGGCAATGGGGATAAATTCTATTTTACTGAACATTGTAGGGTTTACCATCAAAAAACCCTCATCAATGCGTTTATATAATGTTATCCAGGGACAACATACGTTAATTGGTCTTCTTGGCTTTAATTTTTTGAGGTATTGAACAAATCCAGGGAAATTCAAAAAATATTCATCAGAATCTAGTTGTAAATGCCAACCGTTATTAACACCTAAAAATGCAGCCATCATTTTTCTTTGTCTAATTTCATTCTGCATTGGGCTTAGCTGAGGCAAATGAAAATCATCTTCGTATATCCTGATTTTATTTTCAGTATCTATTTCTTTTATTAAATTTCTGAACCCACTTTCATCAAATTCAAAGCGATTACCAGCCCAGCTAATCCTTTCCTTATCTATTGAAAGACAAATTTGATCTGCATCTTTATAAACCAATGGTAAAGAGTACTGTAGAAAATACCAGTCGTATGCTACACAAAAACTTAGTTTAATTTCTTTGCTCATTTTATATTAGTCAACAGTCTTTTAAAATGGTATAAGACATCTTTAATGAACAGTCCGTCCTTAAAAGCTCCTGCAAAAATAGCCTTAAAAGCCCATTTGAAACCCTCTGAGAATTGGTTATTGTTTAGCGTTTGTACTGCATTGTCTTTCAAAGCAAATTGATGATTTTCTAAAATAAGCGGCAAGCGTTTGATCAACTCTTTAATGTAGCGTAAACGTTGAGCTGTTGTGTGGAGCAGCAGTATTTGCTTAAATTCTTTTTCTAGCAACTCATCCATAATTTTCTTCTTTACCCCGTACCAATAATGGTAAATCACTGTATCGCAAGCTTGTAGCTTTGTCTTGGTTTGTAGCATTATGGAAAATGCATACTGCTCACTGGCATGATTTTGAGTGTCGGGGTAAAATTGCTCTGTAAGCTGATAAACCGCAGGGATGAGTACTTGATGAGATTGATGCAACATCATCACACCGGCATTCCAAGAAGACATTGTTGCCTCAATTTTCATCTCAGCATTATCAACTCTAAACACTTTACTTTCTATCAATTTCATAAACGCCTGAAAAGTAGCACCCGCTGGCAATGGCCATTTGCGTAAACTTTCAAATTGATATTCCCATAAATGCATAAAGCTATTTTGTGGTGACAATTGCGACATTAAAGCGCTAGGATTAGTAACAAAAAAAGTATCCGAATCTAAATACAAGATATTCGTATTATAGGTTTGAAACGCCTCCTCAATCAATGCAATTTTCATGCGATGCAAAAAATCAATTTTGCCGCGCATTTGCTTTATTTTCTCGGGGCTAAGCAAAACAAAGCTTATAGGCAATTCCTTAAAATAAGGTTCGAACCAACTGGGTTGATCTGTAAATAAAATAGTCTGTGGAACTGCTACCCCATCATTGTAGGCATAATAGCTCAATATCGCAAATGCCACACGACGATATTCAGATTCGCGACCAAAGCTCTGAGCCACCAATATAAATGGTTCTTGAATATCCTGCATATCTTAAGCTAATTAATAAAAAATAGGAATTATTACTCATGCACTACCCTATCTCGATATTGCAAAATTTTTAGTTCAAATTTTTGGTAAATAAAATAGGATACGGTTATCGTTGCTGAAAGCAAAAGAATAATGTAGCATAAATTTATGGACAAGCTATTAGAATTGAGTCTGCTCTTGATATAATGGTCAAACAATTCTTTTATAGGTACATGAGATAAATAGATTGAGTACGAAGTAGTACTCATCAAAAAGATACATTTGCTAAACAAGCTGCCTGATTCGTTTTTTAGTGTCAATAGATAGGGCATACACATACTTATTGAGATACAGCAGAAGGGGCTAAATAGTGCATATAAGTATGAAATTTGAGTAGATTTTGCAAGAAAGAGATAAGCGTACACAAAGCTAATCAACAGCAAGCCTAAGCCTAAAAACAATAAATAGCTTGTGTTCTTTTGAATCTTTGCTTTTATGGCATCAGTACCCCAAGCCCAGGCAAATGCTACACCAAAGAATATTGCATCCAAGCGAAAAAATGTAACGTATCTAAAAACCTCTTCATGATTAGCATGAACAGGATAGACCGTACAGTACCAAATTTTGGCAACCATTGGCACAATAAATAAAAGTGCCACAGAATATTTTATAGAAAAATCTTTTCTTTTTGTAACTGCAAAAAGTATCAAATACGAAATAGGCATGAGAAAATAAAACCACTCTTCAACCGCCAAACTCCACGACACAGCAAAAAATCCGACCGAAACAAATGGATTTATTTTTTGAAAAAAAGTAATTACTTTTATAAAGGCAAGTATATCCAAAGATTTGCCTAGTAAATAGACAACAAGCACATTCACCAAAACAAACAAGAAATAGTTGGGCAACGTACGCAACCATCTACGTTTTAAAAATTTGATTACCGAACTTGCAGGTTGGTCAAGCGTAGTTTTTTGCGTTTTTAAATAGATAGAGCCAATTAAAAAACCACTTAATACAAAAAAGATCTCAACACCGAAATATCCTGCAAGCCAATTAGCAATATTGTATATTCTTTCTGTAGCACCTGAAACAAATGGATAAAGTGGAGATGAATAATGACATAATAACACGAGACTGATTGCCATTGTTCTCATTATATCTAAACCGAAGTATCTTTTAGTCATTAGGATTATTAAGTTACACGGATACTTGTATCCAATCATTAGGATATAGGTCTACAGGAATTTCTTTATTTTCTTTAAAGCCCAGAAAATATTTAGGACAAAGTATATTAGTTGCAGAATTGTCATTCAGGTATGCAGCCCACCATGCAAAGGTGCTATTGGAGATAATCATGTGCCCTGCATTTTGCAATATCAAAAAGTCGGTAATGGCATCTCCTCTCGAAATAATTTTAGATTCAAATTCCGGAAATAAAGATTCAATACTATCTGGGTCGTCGCTCACAAAAACAATGGGCATTTTTACAATGACATCTTCGTTTATGAGTTGCATTGCATTTTTATAGTAAGAAATAGGCAGTGTAAAATCATCGCCTTGAAGTGCCGGAACGGTAAAACCCTTGTAATCTGTTCGGCGAAGATGGACTACTAAATAATTACCCTTGGAGAGTTGATTCTGTTGTATAAAATCATTGAGGCCCTTGGTATATTTTCTTTTTACTGTAAATGCTTTTTTGATGCTTTTCTCCGAAAAATTGAAATACAATGGCGATTGAAAAAACCCCCAAACCATTGTCGGTTTTTGTATTTGTTTTAAAGAATCGAGATAAGATTTTTCAAGGCATTTCAATTCTGTATTAAGAATATCCATTCCCCAAATAGGTTTGGCAAGTCTAAAAAAAAGGAAGGATTTTAGCTTATTGATTATTCTTTCGAAAGGAAATAATTTGAAAAATTCAAGTTTGTCTAAATGGCTCATTGAGGTACTATAACCAAACTGAAAATCCATATTTTTAGCACAGGCATATTGGAACATTTGATTGCCCATTCTGCCCATGTGAGAGTTGAAGTGTATATTTTTTTTAAAACGCATTGAATAATAATCAGCAATAAAAAAAGTGTGATGGATTTAGTGCCTCATGAATTCATGACCACCGTGTTTATTTTTGTCCAAAACAGTGAGATAAACTTTGAATGGAAAATTATCAATTCTATCTTCAGGAACGATATAACCTGGATGCAATATTTTATAATTGCTGCGATGAGCGATATGATAATTGAGATGCGACTCATCCCACCAAGGTGTGAGATGATTAATTTTTAAATCGGCATCTACTGTTTCAATAATCTTGTCGCCTAACTCGTAATAATACTGAGCAATACCACCAGACAAGCCTCCCGCCACATACCATTTTGCGTCTTTGCTATCTATATATACTGTGCTTTTTGGGTCCGTTTCAAAAGGTGCACCATTCGCTCCTTCATAGTAGAAAGGATGTCTGGTTACTACAATTTGTTCTTCTTTGGTTGGGAAAATATGCCAAGGCATCACGTCCTTCAAAAAAATCATATTGGCATTGAAAAAATAAAGGTAGTCGCATTTCATCGCTTGGTCTTTAATACCTTTAAACAAATGGAAACGCATCAAAGTATCGTAAGGCCAGCCCAATTTGGCTTGAGGAATAACAGTAACATTATCGCCCTTTGGAGCAATTTCTTGATCGGTAAATACAAAATATTGTTTCTCCAATCCGGGGCAAAAATGCTTTTCGGCACTCAGATAAAATCGCTCCCAAAAAATACTGTATTTACCGGTACAGATGTAAAAGATACCTATTTTCTTGTTGCTATGTCCGAGTATGGAGTAAAGTAATTTGTTGAACATGTAAATAATCTATTTGAAAAATTTATCGAAAACTCTAAACATATAATAAGGCAATCCATTGCTGATGCAAAACGACAACCACTTGTCTCTGTATTGGTATCGGCTGTAGGAAGACATTACGGGGATATTTTTTTTGCCAAGATAATACTGATCTTGAATTTTTAGTTTAATCTCCGAAGCGAAGTCTCCCTCTATATCATTTTTAATAAGCAACTCAATCATATCGTTAGAAAAATCTATCGAATGACTAATGTTATTGCCGTGTATCCTGTAATAAACAAGAGGCTCATCTATATAATGAAACTGAAAAGATATAGACGCTCTTAGCCAACAATCGTAATCATCTATTTGTATGTCCGGATTATAATTCCCGATTTTTTGATAGACTTCTTTTTTGATGACTACTGCCGGAGCAGGTATAAAGTTGGATAAGGGTAATGCCGTGCGTATCCAGCCGGTGGGTATTGTCTTTCCTTGAGGAATTATCGTTTTAGCCTGTACTTCTGATTTTTCGTTGATGTATTGAGCATTGGAAAAAACAACACCATAATCATTACTTGCATGCTCGAAAAAATTAACCGCCTTTTCAATGAGTTCTGGATGCAACACATCGTCAGCGGCGATGAATTTCAAATAATTTCCAGTACTCAATGCAAGGCACTCGTTCAATACAGTACCAACTCCAGTATTCTTTTGGTGAAAATTAGTTGTAACATTGACTCCCGTAGTGTTAATCCAATTTTGAATTAATGCTACGGAATTATCTGTTGAAGCATCATCGGCAATAATCAGTTCCCAATTGGTATATTTTTGTTTCAGCACACTACCCAAGCACTCTTCGATAAAAGAAGCGTGATTGTAGCAAATAACAACTATGGAAACCAATTTATTTTCTTTCATAAAATTGGGCAATCGAGGTCGAGATATGTTCCACCATTTCTTTTGTCATGCCGGGCCAAATAGGCAAACTGAGGCAGGTATCTGCAATTTCCTCTGCAATAGGCAAAGCGCCTTTTTTCAAACCAAGATGTACGTATGCTTTTTGCAAATGTGGTGGTATAGGGTAATGAATTAATGTACCGATACCATTTGCAGTTAGGTACTCTTGTAAAGTATCTCTCCGATGGGTACGCACAACATATAAGTGATACACGTGGGTTGCATCTGGATGGGTTTGCGGTAAAATTAAATCTCCTACACCTTGCAAGCCTATCTGGTACCACGCTGCTATATCTTGTCTCTGCTTCGTCCAATTAGAAAGGTGCGGCAATTTTACGGATAAGAAGCTTGCTTGACATTCATCGAGCCTCATGTTATGCCCAATTACTTCATTGTAGTATTTTTTTTCAGAACCATAATTTCGCAATACCATTGCTTTTTTTGCCAGCTCGGTATCGTTTGTGGTAACAGCACCCGCATCGCCTAACGCACCCAAATTTTTCCCAGGATAAAAGCTAGTGCCATTAATATGTCCCCAACTACCTGTGATTTTACCTTTAAACATCGCACCTTGCGACTGTGCATTATCTTCAACAACAAAGAGCTGATGCTTTTGTGCAATAGCCATAATAGATTCCATATCGCAACTTTGCCCATAGAGATGTACTGGCATCATTGCTTTGGTATTGGGAGTGATTGCCTGTTCTATTTTGGAGGGGTCTATATTGTACATGTTGATATCGGGTTCTACAAAAACAGGTGTAGCTCCAACATAAGAAATAGCCAAAACTGTTGCTATATAAGTATTGGAAGGAACAATTACTTCGTCTCCCTTACCAATACCCAAAGCCATTAAAGCAATATGCAAAGCATCAAGTCCATTGCTCAATCCTACGCAATGGGCTACTTGATTGAATTGGGCATATTCTTGTTCAAATTTTTGGACTTGATTGCCGAGTATATACCAAGCACTATCAAAAAATTGCTCAAAGGCATTCATCATATCCGCCTTAATAGGCTTGTTGGTATCTGCAAAGGACAGAAAAGGTATGTTCATTATTCTTTGATATTATGGTTCAACCATTCATTATAATCCTGACCCTCCCATGGCATGCCTCTTTCGAAGTTGAATGGCCAAGGGTAATGCATTGCACCCTCAACTATTTTAGAAGGTATTGTTCTGATGTCTTTTAATTTTTTAGCTGGAGAACCCATGGCAAAAGAAAAGTCTTCGATATCTCTTGACAAAACAGAGTTTGCCCCAATCAAACAATGTTTACCAACTTTCACTCCGGGCAATACACAACAGTGAATGGTGATAATACTATAATCTCCAATCTCTGAACCAATCAATTGATTGGAAGGTGGTTGAGGGTCATTGGTGAAAATTGAATAGGGAAATATCATTACATAATTACCTATTTTAGTGAGTTCCCCGATGTGCACATTACTGTATATTCTGGAATAATCGCCAATGCTGCAATTGCCTTGAATATCCACCAAAGTACTAATCAAACAATTTCTTCCTATTACTGCCTTCTCTCTAATAGTCACCCGATGTCCGGTAATTAAATTGGCACCAAAAACTGAGCCAGCATAAATAATGCAATGGCTTCTAACCATAGCATTCTCACCTATCGTTGTTGTTGGATTTTCATAATTATCCATATCCTTATAGTACTGTCCAGTAGGCTCTCCGATAACGCAATCATTACATATAATGCTATTATCGCCAATCACTACATTGTCATATATGGTAGTATTGTCGCCTATCTTGACGTTTTTACCTATAATTGCTTTAGGGCTAACGTAAACATTTTTGTTATTAAATTTCATAATCTTCCTTGGGTACTTTTACTATTGAAAATCCATCCACTACGAGTTCTTGATTTTGATTGAATATCTGAGATGTAATTTTCAGATAACTCTTTGGTGGCAATACTTCCATTACCTCTAAATGGACCGTAATGGTATCTCCAATATACACGGGTTTTAAAAATTCAAGTTCTTGCTTGATGTGGATTGTACCTTCTCCGGGCAATTTGGTACCTAATGCCGTACAGATATAGGATGCGGTAAGCATTCCATGGGCTATTCGTTTTCCAAACCTTGTTGTTTTAGCATACTCTTCGTCCACATGCATTTTATTCAAGTCTCCAGTGATGCCCGCAAAACTATACACATCAAATTCAGCAATAGTTTTAGAAAATAAGGCTTTTCGCCCTATATAATGTTCCATTGTATTCATTAAATTTTGATCAAAAAATTGTCGTAACTTCTAATATAATCATCTTCGTTGTATTGCTCTGATGCTAGTACTAAACAGATGGCTCCTGAAGAAAAATTGATTTCGCTCGCCCATATCATCGGCGGGATATGCAAGCCCATGTTCGGTTTGTTCAATTGTACTACCCTTTCCACCTGACCGTCGTTGAGCAAAACTTCGAAACTGCCACTTGCGGCAATTAAAAATTGGTGACATTGTTTGTGCGCATGAGCACCTCTACTCTCGCCACCGGGGACATCGTACAAATAAAAAACACGTTTGACATCAAATGGAATCTCTATCGAGTTTTGAATAGGTGTAATATTTCCCGCTCTATTTTTGATTTTGGGTAGGCTTACTAAGGGACAATCGTATACCGAAATATTATTGTTCATGCATGGCATTTTTAAATTCTTGAAAATCTCTTATGTATTGTTGCTCTTCAAAAAATCTGTCTGTTACAATCAATGCTAATGAATTGGTAGAAAAATTTTCGAGATGGCGCCATATCATTTTAGGCACATACAATGCGGTATATGATCTATTAAGACTAAATTTTTGCTCACTGATGCCATCATTCAACACTACATCAAAACTACCTGATAAGGCGATGATCACTTCTTGCAAATCCTTATAAGCATGACCACCTCGGAGCTCTCCTCCAGGCACATCATAAATCCAATATACCCTTTGAATCTCAAAAGGTATTTGGTTATTATTCTCGAAGAAGGATAAATTACCTCTATCATCCAAGATTTTGGGTAATTGAAGTAATTTAACTTGTTGCAAGCTCATTGGCTGAATTTTGAAATGAAAGTTGGTAATCTATATTGGGCCTGATAATACCCGGCAAAACATTACTGTTACTGCCATCTGCTTCATTCATCACTTCAAAACGAATAAAATCCTCTATCACAAAAAGTGCGTAGCGCTGATTTTCGCCGAATATCATTTTAAAACTATAGTTGCCGGCATTAATCAAATTAGGTTGTAACCTCCCTTTTACTGTATAAACTCCTCTCTTAGAATCTTTGTCGGCAGTAATGATGAGTCCCTGATGAAAAACTACAATTTCGTCCAAATTTCGCAGTTCAAAAGTGGCATCCAAATTGATTCCTTCCTTATGGTTGTAAAAACTAAGCTCGAAATCTATACCTGAGGAAATAGAAATAGCCTCCCCTGTTGTTGGCTCTACTTCAAATTTTAGGATTCTTATATTGTGATTTCCGGGAGCAGAATCCAATGAACCTGAATGTTCGAAAAAAGAATTGGTATCGTGTGAGGTTTGATAATAATCTACCGCAGGTAAAGCTTCCCCGTCAAATACAATAGCTCCATTACGCATAACGATACCAGTTGTACAGAGTTGCTTTACAGCAGCCATATTATGGCTTACAAATAGCACTGTTCTTCCATCATTTACACTAACGTCCTTCATCTTGCCCAAACATTTTTTCTGAAATTCTGCATCACCTACGGCAAGCACTTCATCTACAATCAATATTTCAGGCTCTAAATGTGCAGCAACTGCAAAAGCAAGACGGACGTACATTCCGCTGCTATAACGCTTTACAGGAGTATCTACATAACGTTCCACTCCAGCAAAATCAACAATTTCATCAAACTTGGAGCTGATTTCCTTCTTGGTCATTCCCATAATGGCACCATTCAGAAAAATATTTTCTCTACCGGTCATTTCAGGATGAAAACCAGTACCCACTTCTAACAAGCTCGCAATTCTTCCATTTACTTTGATATGTCCTGTAGTGGGCTTCGTTACTTTACTAAGCAGTTTGAGCAAAGTGCTTTTTCCTGCGCCATTTTTGCCAATAATACCCAATACTTCTCCTTTTTTGACTTCAAAATTCACATCTTGCAAAGCCCATACATAGTCACTTTCGCCTTTTTGAGTTCTGTCGTTCGACTCTCCAATTTTTGCAAAGGGATCTTCTTTGCCACGCATTCTTGCCACCCAACGATTGAGGTCATGGCTCAGTGTACCTGTACCCACTTCTCCTAAGCGGTACAGTTTACCCACATTATCCACTTTTATTGCTATATCACTCATTGCATTAGTTGATTTTTTCGGAAGGCTTCGCCTTTCTCAGTCACAGCACAAAACCCTAACTAAGTAACTATTTATAAAATATACATCATTTACAAAACCCTTTTCACGATTCTTTTATCAATCTTAAATGATGCAACAAAACCTAAATTTTCAATTTGAATATACAAGTATGTATTATTCATTTGTTCTATTATTCTTCCTCTCAAGCCCTTCAAAGAGCCTTCAACCACTTCTACCTCTTCACCTTTCGCCAAATGGTCACCCGATACTTGAACCTCATTTTCTTGGGTACATATTTTTCTGACCCGTTCAAGCTCCTCATCAGTCAAGACACTCAGCTTTCCTTTTATGGACAAAAACTTAACTACACCCTGTACATGAAATACATCATTCCTTTGCTGTTCGGTGGTATGTACAAAAATATACGAACTAAATAAAGGCAACTCCACCCACTGCTTTCTATCCTTCCATTGTTTGAGTTGTTTTTGCAAAGGAAGAAAATGCTCAACTCCAATTTTAGATAGCCCCATGCTCACTTTCTTCTCTGCCCTTGACCGTGTAGTAATAACATACCAGTTATAAACATTATTCAAGTTTTATTCCTCCCATTTATGAATTAACAGCATGATTTGCAAATGCAGTTTTATACACACTTTCAATACCCTGCCTTAAATCTATTTTGGCTTGCCAACCCAAAGATTTTAATTTACTCACATCCATCAATTTACGAGGGGTACCATCTGGCTTAGTACTGTCCCAATCTATCGCTCCTTCATAACCCACAATATCTTTAATCATCAATGCCAAATCCTTAATACTAATGTCTGAACCCACACCAATATTGACCAAGCCTTCCTCATTGTACTGCTGCATCAAATAAACACAAGCATCCGCCATATCGTCGGCATGTAGAAATTCGCGCATTGGAGCGCCTGTACCCCAAAGATGCACCACTTCTTGTTGATTCAACTTAGCCTCATGAAATTTACGCAACATCGCAGGTAGCACATGAGAATTATTCAAATCATAATTATCGTTAGGTCCATATAGATTGGTAGGCATTACCGATACGAAATTGCAAGCATACTGACTACGATAGGCATCACACATCTTTATCCCTGCAATTTTAGCAATGGCATAAGGTTCATTGGTAGGCTCTAACAAGCCCGTCAATAAATACTCTTCCTTCAGTGGTTGTGGAGCTAGTTTAGGATAAATACAAGAAGATCCCAAAAACATTAATTTTTTTACACCACTCTTATATGCTTGATGGATAACATTGTTTTGTATCATCAAGTTTTCATACAAGAAATCGGCGCGATAGGTATTGTTTGACAATATACCGCCTACTTTCGCTGCCGCCAAAAACACATAATCGGGTCGCTCTGATGCAAAAAAATCTTCAACGGCAGCCTGATTGCTCAAGTCCAATTCTGATGATGTGCGGGAAACAATATTTTGAAAACCCAATGCCGACAAACGTCTATGGATGGCACTCCCAACCATTCCTTTATGTCCTGCGATATAGAT
Source organism: Phycisphaerales bacterium (assembly GCA_030054025.1). Lineage (GTDB taxonomy): Bacteria > Bacteroidota > Bacteroidia > Chitinophagales > Chitinophagaceae > Rurimicrobium. The sequence goes on from JASGCQ010000038.1 coordinate 17,694, forward strand.
TTTGTCTGTTGTATTCATGTATAAATTTGTACCTTGAATAAGTTGTTTATTCAAATTGTCTTAACACGGTAAAGCCTGCTTCTTTCAGCATTTTTTCTTTTCTGAAAGATTCAATATCGGACTGCACCATTTCCTTTACCAATTGAGGTAAAGTACATTGAGCAGTCCATCCCAATTTTTCTTTTGCTTTAGTAGGATTACCTATGAGCAATTCAACCTCTGTTGGTCTAAAATATCTCGGATCAACAGACACGATTTCTTGTCCTTGAGCAAATACGTATTCGCCATTATTGGATTGCACAAACCCCTTTTCTTCTACTCCTTCTCCTTTAAAAGCCACCTCCACGCCAAGTTCTGCAAAAGCCATTTTGATAAAATCACGAACAGTTGTAGTAATACCGGTGGCAATGACAAAATCTTCCGGCTTTTCTTGTTGCAGCATGAGCCACATGGCAGCCACATAATCACGTGCATGCCCCCAATCTCTCTTAGCATCCAAATTGCCGATATACAGTTTTTCTTGCAGACCCAAAGCCATTTGCGCCACCGCTCTCGTAATTTTTCGAGTCACAAAAGTTTCTCCTCTTAATGGACTTTCATGGTTGAACAAGATGCCATTACAAGCATACATTCCATAAGCTTCGCGATAATTAACGGTGATCCAATAAGCATACATTTTGGCTACTGCATAAGGCGAGCGAGGGTAAAAGGGGGTACGCTCACTTTGAGGCACTTCTTGCACCAATCCATACAATTCTGAAGTTGATGCTTGGTAAATTCTTGTTTTATGGGTAAGCCCCAAAAGACGAACCGCTTCAAGGATGCGCAATGTTCCAATTCCGTCTACATCTGCAGTATATTCCGGTGCATCAAAGCTCACCTTCACATGGCTCATGGCACCCAAGTTATAAATCTCATCCGGTTGCGCCTCTTGAATGATACGAATCAAGTTCGAACTATCAGACAAATCACCATAATGTAAGATGAAATGTCTGTTATTAATATGGGGGTCTTCGTATAAATGATCAACCCTATCTGTATTAAACAAAGAACTACGACGCTTAATACCATGAACGATGTAGCCCTTTTTCAATAAAAGTTCAGCTAAATATGCACCATCCTGACCTGTTACTCCTGTAATTAATGCCGTTTTTGCCATATAATTTTTGTCGTGCTTTTCTATAACAAATTTAATTTATTCTAAAAAGAGACCTTTTGGAATGATAAAATACTGCTGCAAAGTTAATAGAATATCCCAAAGATTATGCAATTAATACTGTCTTAAAACATGAAAACCGCCACTTGGAGGACGGTTTTCGAATACTATTATTGAATCAAGGCAATTACAATTTCATATCGGCATCTTCTTGCGAATTGCTTTGTTGATTGTTATTATCTGCATTAGCCTGTTCTTCTCTTGGAGCCCTTGACGGACGATCTCCACGAGCTTCATGCGGGCCTCTGCGATGGCCACGGTCATTGCCGCCTCTCTCTGGTCTGTCGCGACGTTCACGGCGTTCTCCCTCAACAGGTTCTACATATCCTTCTGGCTTAGGCATCAATACTTTACGGCTCAAACGGAATTTAGCTGTTTTAGGATCTACATCAAGCAATTTTACTTTAATGCTATCTCCTTCTTTCAATACGCCCTCAAGGTTATCCAAACGGCTCCAACTTACTTCAGAAATATGCAATAAGCCTTGCTTGCCAGGCATAAACTCAACAAATGCACCATAAGGCATGATGCTTTTTACGGTAGAATCGTATTCACCGCCAATTTCAGGAACACTTACAATGCCTTTAATCCAAGCCATTGCTTTATCAATACTCTCTTTATTGACAGCAAATACTTTTACATAACCTTTTTGGTCTTTCTCTTCGATAGAGATGGTAGTACCAGTTTCACGTTGGATTTCTTGAATAATTTTTCCACCTGGACCTATTACGGCCCCAATATATTCAGTGTCAATGATTAATTGTTCGATACGTGGAGTATGTGGTTTCAATTCAGGACGGAAAGCAGGAGTGCAAGCGTACATCGCGTCAAGAATATGCAAACGACCTTTGCGGGCTTGCGCCAAGGCTTGTGTCATAATATCCATACTCAAGCCATCTACTTTGATGTCCATTTGGATACCGCAAATACCTTCACGAGTGCCTGTAACCTTAAAGTCCATATCTCCAAGATGATCTTCATCGCCCAAGATATCAGTCAAAACGGCCCATTTTTTATCTTCCGAACGGCTGATTAAGCCCATTGCCACACCACTCACGTGTTTTGGGAAAGGAACACCTGCATCCATCAAAGCTAATGAACCCGCACAAACGGTAGCCATAGAAGAAGAACCGTTTGATTCTAAAATATCAGAAACTACACGAACAGTATAAGGGTATTCAAGTCCAGGCATCATTTGTTCTAACGAACGTTTCGCCAATGCGCCATGACCAACTTCTCTACGACCTACACCACGCATGGGGCGGGCTTCTCCGGTAGAGAATGGAGGAAAATTATAATGCAAAATAAACTTTTGATATTCAGAAGTAGCGGCTGTTTCTATTAGCAATTCGCTATCCTTAGCGCCTAAAGTTACAGTGGTTAAAGATTGTGTTTCGCCACGGGTAAATAAGGCAGAACCATGTGGTGAAGGCAATGCGTCAATTTCCATATATAAAGGACGTACTTCATTTGTTTTACGACCATCCAAACGAACGCCTTTATCCAAAATCATATTACGTACTGTGTAATATTGCAAATCTTCGAAATGACGTTTTGCTTCACTCCAAATTGCATCAGCTAATTCCGTTTCTGGTTCAAGACCTTCGCTCAAATGCGCTTTTAATTCTTCTTTCAAAACTTTGATGGCATCACTTCTATCATGTTTGGCAGAACCACTCATGCTGATTTCCAACATTTTGGCTCCTGCAAATGCATCAACCCGTGCTTTTAAATCAGCATCAACCGATACCGGAACTACTTCGCGCTTACTCGTAATGCCCAATTTGTCTCTTAACTCTTGCTGTGCTTTTACTTGTACTTTGATGGCTTCATGAGCTATTTCGATGGCTTTTACCACATCAGCTTCTTGGCACTCTTTTGCCTCACCTTCTACCATCATGATGTTCTTTTCGGTAGCAGCAATGACAAAATTCATATCTGCTCTTTCCAAGTCGCTACGCGTAGGATTGATTTGGAATTGACCATCAATACGTGCGATACGCACTTCCGAAATAATTTCTTGTACCGGAACATCTGATACCGCTAAAGCTGCTGATGCAGCAAGGCAAGCCAATGCATCGGGCATCACTTCAATATCCGAAGAAATTAAAGAAACCAATACTTGTACATCACAATAATAATCTTCGGGAAATAAGGGGCGCAATGCGCGATCTATCAAACGAGAAATTAAAATTTCATAGTCATTCAAACGACCTTCTCTTTTGAAAAAAGAGCCAGGGATACGGCCTGCAGAGGCAAATTTTTCTTGATAATCTACAGTCAGCGGAAAGAATGATTGGCCTGGTTTAGGCTCTTTGTTGGCTACTACTGTAGCGAGGAGGATAGCATTGCCGAGGCGTACGGTTACGGCTCCATCGGCTTGTCGGGCAAGTTTGCCCGTTTCGATTGTTACTTCGCGTCCATCATTCAGTTTGAACGATACGGAAGTGGGATTCAGCGTCATAAAAATTGCTTGTTTTGTTTAAATTGTGTCATCAAAAATGCGGACTTGTCAGCGAAAACTTGACTACGCCGCACATATATGGTAGCCAAGTAGTATGTATTGTTGATTCCAAAAAATAATTTTCGTGCTCTTCAACACAACGGTTTCAAAGGTAAAACATTAAGGGCATAAAAAAGCTATTCCCAACATCTCTGTCGGGAATAGCTGTGTTATGAAATAATTACTTACGTAAACCAAGTTTTTCGAGCAATGCGCGATAGCTGGTAAGATTGGTACGGCTTAGGTAAAGCAATTTGCGCTTACGTTGACCTACCATCTTCATCAAACCACGATTGGAGGAGAAGTCTTTTTTGTTACCACTCTTGATATGTTGCGAGATATGATTGATACGCTGAGTAAGCATAGCAATTTGTGCTTCAATAGAACCTGTGTTTTTTTCATCTCCACCAAACTCTTTGAAGATATTTACTTTTTGTTCTTTAGTAAAATGAGACATTATTCTTGTGTTTAAATTTTAAATTTTGGGAATGCAAAGTTAAGACATAGTTTGAAACAAACAATTTTCAAGAACATTTTTATTAAAAAATAATTATTGAAAACCAATTGATTACGAAGATTGTTCACTTGAAACAGAACAATATTCTATCGAATTTTAAGGTCAAGTACGATTGTTTCGCCAAAATGAAGGTTGATTTTGGTAATCAAATTATCCTTCCCCAATAATAATTCTTGCTTGAGCGGAGCCACATCAGTACTAATCACCAAAACTTTGTTGCGTAATTGGATATTGTGCGTATATCGAGCAATGGTGACACCTACAATTGTTGTCCATTCCTCTTTTATACGATACTCATTTACCCTATCGCCCCAGCCCGATTGGGCTATGAGTCGCTTCAATGCATCTCCAACACTGTATTCTGCCATACTACTTTTGTTCGACTACAAAAATACTGATTCAATACTAAGGAATCAAGCATTTCTGTACAGATTGGCGATGATTGTTTTGCAATTGGATAAGGTATAAGCCCGAAGGGAAAACACTTTCAGCAATATGGAATAGCTGTGTTTGAGCATTTGCGTCGAAATGAGTGGTATAAACCAATTGACCGATACTATTGAACACCTGAATAGTAGTGGCCCCGCTCAAATCAGAAGTCAGCATGAGATTGATTTGATGATTCGTAGGCGAGCCCAATATTTTGAAACTAAAATCTTGATGAACGGTTTCGGGAATGCCTGTTTTAATTAAAGTAATAAAACTGTCAATCCGGATATCGTAAGCGGAAGTACTTGTCGAAGTATATTTGAAACCCACAGATAGAGGCAAAGAGCTGTGGCTTATGGTGCTAGAAATATAGTGTCGCCAACGAGCAGTATCAGAGGGGCTCATCGTCAATGCAAGACTGGACCATGTAGCTGCATCGGGTGAACCCGAACCGATGTAATCGTTAGAAACTAATATTGCTAATTCGATGCCACTATACCGCTTCCACAACTGAAAAGCAATGCCCATGGCATCTGGAGCAGACATATCTAATTTTGGACTAATCAGCCAATCGGTATTCGCTTTATTATTCACCCCATCATTACCGTATATCCTCATGCTGAAATTACCCGGAATATGTTCAAAGCAATTCCATTCTTCCAGCCCCTCAGTACTATATTTTACCCATCCGCTGGGCAGACTTGAAGACTTAGTACAAGCAGTATCAAAATACTCTACTAAAAAACTAGGCAAGCTGCCCAATCCGCTTGTTTTTATGTGCTCGCTAAGCGAAATATCTTTAGACTGCTCCCATTGGCTTTGTGCCGAGATCTGGATAAATGGACATAAAAACAGGAATAAGCAAATCATTTTTTTCATGAGCAGGGAGTCTTGAGCAGCTAAAATTACAAAAAATCAATCTCTAACTGATTCTAAATAGTTGCTACTTTTACAGCTCTATTTTTCAACGTCAATATTTTTATGAAAATTGCTTTGGTGGGTGCTACAGGCTTAGTAGGCAGCACAATGCTTCGTCTTTTAGAAGAACGAGATTTCCCGATTACAGAATTATTACCCATAGCCTCTGAGCGTTCTCTGGGTAAGTCGATACAATTTAAAGGAAAAGAATACCCTGTAATGCTTGCCGCCGATGCTATTGCTCAAAAACCGCAACTGGCTTTATTTTCAGCAGGTGGAGAACCATCTTTAGCATTAGCACCACAATTTGCAGCAGTGGGTTGTTATGTGATTGATAATTCTTCTGCATGGAGAATGGATGCGACAAAAAAATTAGTGGTTCCAGAAGTAAATGGTGATGCGCTCCATAAAGAAGATTTGATTATTGCCAACCCCAACTGTTCTACCATACAAATGGTGATGATTTTACAACCTTTACATAAAAGATACAACATCAAACGTGTGGTGGTGAGTACTTATCAATCGGTAACCGGTACAGGACAAAAAGCGGTGGATGAAATGCTACAACAACGCTCAGGCAATGTGCTGACAGAAGTTTATCCCTACCCCATTGATTTCAATTTGATTCCTCAGATAGATGTCTTCCAAGAAAATGGCTACACCAAAGAAGAAATGAAAATGGTATTGGAAACCTGCAAAATCATGGGCGATGACACTATCAAAGTAACTGCTACTTGCGTGCGTGTACCTGTAATGGGCGGGCATAGCGAAAGCGTGAACATTGAATTCAACAATGATTTTGACCTTGCAGAACTACGTCAAATTTTAAGTGCTGCACCTGGTGTGGTCTTAAAGGATAATCCTAGCAACAAAGAATATCCGATGCCTCTTTTTGCCACCAACAAAGATGAAGTGTTTGTGGGTCGTATCCGCCGAGATGAGAGCCAAGCCAATACCCTCAACTGCTGGATTGTAGCCGACAACTTGCGTAAAGGTGCTGCTACCAATGCCATACAGATTGCCGAATATTTGGTGCAGAAGGGATGGATTGGGTAATTTGGGGGATGCGGAGAGAGAAAAATAATTTTTGTTAAGTAAGGCATAATAAATAATGACTATCCTTAATTATACCTATTATGGTACCAAGTAGACGATACGGCAGCGA